>DOUP01000304.1 GCA_003520545.1 Maritimibacter sp.
TCGCCTCCTACCTGCTGATCGGGTTCTACTACCGCAAACCTTCGGCCAATGCCGCCGCGATCAAGGCGTTCGTCGTCAACCGCATCGGTGACTTCGGCTTCGCGCTGGGGATCATGGGCCTCTACTTCATGACGGACTCGGTGCAGTTCGACGAGATTTTTGCACGGGTGCCGGAACTGGCGGATGCCTCCATCCACTTCCTCTGGGCGGAGTGGAATGCAGCGAACCTTCTGGCCTTCCTGCTCTTTGTCGGGGCGATGGGCAAGTCGGCGCAGCTTTTCCTGCACACCTGGCTGCCGGACGCGATGGAAGGCCCGACCCCTGTGTCGGCGCTGATCCACGCGGCCACGATGGTGACCGCTGGCGTGTTCCTCGTCAGCCGCATGTCGCCGCTCTTTGAATTCGCCGACACGACCAAGATGTTCATCGTGGGCATCGGCGCGGCCACCGCCTTTGTCGCCGCGACCATCGGCCTGGTGCAAAACGACATCAAGCGCGTGATCGCCTATTCGACCATGTCACAGCTTGGCTACATGTTCGTGGCGGCGGGCGTGGGCGTCTACTCGGTCGCCATGTTCCACCTGCTGACGCACGCCTTCTTCAAGGCGATGCTCTTTCTCGGGGCTGGCTCCGTGATCCACGGGATGCACCATGAACAGGACATGCGAAACTACGGCGGACTTCGCAAGAAACTGCCCTATACCTTCTGGGCGATGCTGATTGGTACGCTCGCCATCACCGGCGTCGGTATTCCGCTGACCCATATCGGTTTCGCGGGCTTTTTGTCGAAAGACGCGATCATCGAGAGCGCCTATGCGGGCACCGCGGGCGGGATCGCCTTTTGGCTCCTTGTCGTGGCGGCGCTCTTCACCAGCTTCTACTCGTGGCGCCTGATGTTTTTGACCTTCTGGGGCACGCCGCGCGGCGACAAGCACACCCACGACCATGCCCATGAAAGCCCGGCCGTGATGACCATTCCGCTCGGCGTGCTGGCGATCGGCGCGATCTTCTCGGGCATGGTGTTCTACGGTCCGTTCTTTGGCGACCACGCGAAAGTGGCCGACTACTTCGGGATGCCGCAACACGAAGCTGTGGTAGACGGCAACGGCGAGGCGGTCACCGACGAAGCCACCGATGACACCGCCATGGCCGAGGGCGAAGGCGATCACGGGGCGGCGGCCGATCACGGGTTCGAGTATGGCGCGATCTACATGGCCGACGACAACCACGTGCTGGACGATGCCCACCATTCGCCGGTCTGGGTGAAAGTGTCGCCCTTCGTCGCGATGCTCCTGGGCTTCTTCACGGCGTTCTGGTTCTACATCCTGAACCCGGCGATGCCGAAAGCGCTGGCCACGAACCAGCCGCATCTGCACGCCTTCCTTCTGAACAAGTGGTACTTCGACGAGATCTATGACGCGATCTTCGTGCGTCCCGCCAAGGCCATCGGCAGGTTCCTGTGGAAGCGCGGGGACGGCGGGATCATCGACGGGGCGATCAACGGGATCGCCATGGGGATCGTGCCATTCTTCACCCGCCTCGCGGGCAAGTGGCAGTCCGGCTACCTCTTCACCTATGCCTTCGCGATGGTCCTCGGGATCGTGGCCTTCGTGACCATCATGACTCTGACGGGCGGTGCGAACTGATGAACAACCTGCTTTCGATCATTACCTTCCTGCCCATGGTGGCAGCGCTGATCCTCGCGCTTTTCCTGCGCGGCGACGATGCGGCGGCCGGGCGCAATGCCAAGTGGCTGGCGCTGGCGGCGACGGTCGCGACCTTCCTGATCTCGCTCGGCGTGCTTTTCGGCTTCGACGCCTCCGACACCGGGTTCCAGATGGTCGAGGAGACCACCTGGCTCATGGGCCTGACCTACAAGATGGGCGTGGACGGCATTTCGGTGCTCTTCGTGATGCTCACGACCTTCCTCATGCCGCTGACCATCGCGGCCTGTTGGAACGTGACCACGCGGGTCAAGGAATACATGATCGCCTTCCTGGTGCTGGAGACGCTGATGCTTGGCGTGTTCATGGCGCTGGACATCGTGCTGTTCTACCTCTTCTTCGAAGCGGGGCTGATCCCGATGTTCCTGATCATCGGGATCTGGGGCGGCAAGAACCGCATCTACGCGGCGTTCAAGTTCTTCCTCTACACCTTCCTTGGTTCGGTCCTGATGCTGGTTGCCATGGTGTACATGTACACCGAGGCGGGTACGACGGACATTCCGACACTGATGAACCACAGCTTCGGCTCGGACAGTTTCAGCTTGCTGGGCATACAGATCGTGGGCGGCGCGCAGACGCTTCTGTTCCTCGCCTTCTTCGCCAGCTTCGCGGTGAAAATGCCGATGTGGCCGGTTCACACCTGGTTGCCGGATGCCCACGTTCAGGCGCCGACGGCGGGGTCGGTCGTGCTGGCGGCGATCTTGCTCAAGATGGGCGGCTACGGCTTCCTGCGCTTCAGCTTGCCGATGTTCCCCATCGGGTCGGACGTGATGGCGACTTTCATCCTGTGGCTCTCTGCCATCGCGATCGTCTGGGCCTCGCTCGTGGCGCTGGTGCAGGACGACATGAAAAAGCTCATCGCTTATTCCTCGGTCGCGCATATGGGCTACGTCACTGCCGGTATCTTTGCGGCGAACCAACAGGGTCTTGACGGTGCGATCTTCCAGATGATCAGCCACGGCTTCATCTCCGGCGCGCTGTTTCTCTGTGTCGGCGTGATCTATGACCGGATGCACACCCGCGAGATCGACGCCTACGGTGGCCTCGTGAACCGGATGCCGGCCTATGCGCTGATCTTCATGTTCTTCACCATGGCGAACGTGGGCCTTCCGGGCACCTCGGGCTTCGTCGGCGAGTTCCTGACGCTGGTCGGTATCTTCCAGGCCAACACCTGGGTCGCGGCGGTGGCCACGTCGGGCGTCATTCTCTCGGCGGCCTATGCGCTCTGGCTTTATCGCCGGGTGGTCTTTGGCGATCTCATCAAGGAGAGCCTGAAGGCGATCACCGATATGTCCGCGCGCGAGAAGTGGATCTTCGCCCCGCTCGTCGCCATGACCCTTCTCCTCGGTGTCTACCCGAGCCTCGTGACCGATATCATCGGCCCGAGCGTGGAGAACCTTCTGAACCAATACCACGCGGCCATTCCTGAGACCGCAGACGCAGGCCAGTCCATGGCCGCGGCATCGCATTGAGGTGACCTGAGATGATCACGAACGATATCCAAACTGTTCTGCCGGAGCTTATCCTGGCGGTCTACGCGATGCTCGCGCTGATCGGCGCGGTTTACACGGGCAAGGACAAGCTGACCGGGGCGCTGACCTATGTCACCGCCGCGCTCATGGCGGTGCTCGCCATCTGGATCGGCACCTCTGCCGGGTCCGGGACGGCCTTTGGCGGCATGTTCATCGACGATGCCTATGCGCGTTTTGCAAAGGTGGCGATCCTGATCGCGGCCGCCGCGATCCTCGTCGCCGGTGTCGAGCCGATGGCCAAGCGGGGCCTCGACAAGTTCGAATACCCGGTCCTCATCACGCTCGCCACGGTCGGCATGATGATGATGGTCTCTGCCGGTGACCTGATGTCGCTCTACATGGGGCTGGAGCTTCAGTCGCTCGCGCTCTACGTGGTTGCCGCGATGAACCGCGACAGCGTGAAATCGACCGAAGCAGGCATGAAATACTTCGTGCTCGGCGCCCTGTCCTCGGGTCTTCTGCTTTACGGGTCGTCGCTGGTTTACGGCTACGCAGGCACGACGCTTTTCTCCGGCATCATCCAAGCGGCGACGGGCGAGGGGCTGGCGCTTGGCCTGCTCATTGGCCTGACCTTTGTCACCGCCGGTCTGGCCTTCAAGGTCTCCGCCGTGCCGTTCCACATGTGGACGCCGGACGTTTACGAAGGCTCGCCGACGCCGGTGACCGCCTTCTTCGCCACCGCGCCGAAACTCGCGGCCATGGGGCTTTTCGCGCGCGTGCTGTTTGACGCCTTCGGCTCGGCGATCTCCGATTGGCAGCAGGTCATCCTGATCCTGTCGCTTCTGTCGATGTTCCTCGGGTCCATCGCGGCCATCGGCCAGACCAACATCAAGCGCCTGATGGCCTATTCCTCCATCGCGCACATGGGCTATGCGCTCATGGGGCTGGCGGCGGGCACGCAGTACGGTGTGCAGGCGATGCTGGTCTACATGGCGATCTACCTGACCATGAACGTGGGCGCCTTTGCCTTCATCATGTCGATGGAGCGCGACGGCAAGCCGGTGACGGAAATCAAGGCGCTCAACCAGTTCTCGAAAGTTGAACCGCTCAAGGCGCTGGCGCTGCTGGTGCTGTTTTTCTCGCTGGCCGGGGTGCCGCCAATGGTCGGTTTCTTCGGCAAGCTTTACGTGCTGAACGCCGCTGTTCAGGCTGACCTTGCCTGGCTCGCGGTGGCCGGTGTGGTCGCCTCGGTGATCGGGGCCTTCTACTACCTGCGGGTTGTTTACTACATGTACTTCGGCGAGAGCGAAGGCGGCGTTGAAGCGCCCATGGCGCCTGCCGCCTGGGTCATGCTGATGGGCTCGGCCGCGATCATGGTTCTGGGCGTGATCAATCTCTTCGGCATCGAAGGCGCGGCTGCGGCCGCGGCGCAGGCGCTTGTCAACTGATCTGTCCGTCGATGGCCGGTGACTGGCCGCAGGGCTACGGGCTTTTGCCGCTGGGCACGGTGACCTCGACGATGGAAGAGGGCCGGGCCCGGCGCGCGGAGCTGTCGGGGCCGACGTGGATCACCGCTGAACGGCAGACCGCCGGGCGGGGTCGTCGCGGGCGGGCCTGGGCCAATCCCGAAGGCAATTTCGCGGGCACGCTGGTGATCCCGAATGTGAGCACCCCCGAAGCGGCGGCGCTTCGGTCTTTCGTCGCGGCGGTGGCATTGGACGAGGCTTTCGTGACCCTGACGGGGCGGTCCGAGGCCTTCGCGCTCAAATGGCCGAACGACGTGCTTTTGAACGGCGGGAAATGCGCCGGCATCCTTCTGGAAAGCCTCACGGACCAGGGCCGCATCACGGGCGTGATGATCGGGATCGGCGTCAATCTTGCCTCCGCCCCGACACCGGATGTTCTGGAGGCCGGGGCGGTGCCGCCCGTGGCGCTCTCGGGTGAGTTCGGGTTGGCCGTGACGCCCGAGGATTTCCTCGAAGCCCTGGCGCCGGCCTTTGCCAAGTGGGACGCGCAGTTTGTCTCCTACGGTTTCGCGCCGATCCGCCAGGCCTGGCTCGCCCGCGCGGCGCGTTTGGGGCAGCAAGTGACGGCACGTTTGCCCAACGACGAGATTACCGGAACCTTCCGCACGGTGGACGAGGAGGGGCGACTTGTCCTATCAACGTCCAAGGGCGAACGCTGCATCGCAGCGGGGGACGTTTTTTTCTAGAGCCGGGAGGGCTCTCATGCTGCTGACCATCGACTGTGGCAATACAAACACCGTGTTCACGCTCTGGGACGCGGGAGAGACGGTGTGCACGCTGCGCACGTCCACCGCGCATCAGCGGACGGCGGATGCTTACTGGGTCTGGTTCTCGACGCTCATGAAGCACCACGGGGTGGAGCCGAACGTGACAGGCGTCATCATTTCGTCCACCGTGCCGCGCGTGGTGTTCAACCTTCGGGTGTTCACCGACCGGTTCTTCGGGCTGCGCCCGCTGGTCGTGGGGCGCGAGGATTGCCTGCTTCCGATCGAGGTGCGGGTGGACGCGGGGACGGCGGTTGGCCCGGACCGGTTGGGGAATACCGTGGCGGGGGTCGAACACTACCGGGGGGGACTTGT
>DOUP01000302.1 GCA_003520545.1 Maritimibacter sp.
CCATACCTTTGGCGGTAGGACTGCGCAGCGCACCCGAGTGAAGCGCACTCATTGCCCTTTACTTGGGCAAATGAAGGCGGGAAAAGGGCGCGCGCAATGGGCTATTTACCGCCGAGCATCCAAAGTGCTTTGTCCGCTGCACGCACCTTGAGCAACGCTGGATTCATTCCCGTCGTGTTCGCTGATAGGTCTTGGTGCGCTTTGACGAGCTTTTCGAAATCGCCATAAAACCTTTGAAACGCCTCGAAATAATATAGGTAGCAATGGTGGCGAAGAGGGCCATAGCCAAGTCGCTCGAGAGCGCGGAATGCCCGGCTGTCGTAAATCGGGACATCCATAGGCCGCACCGAAAATGCAAATTTTGATGCCAGGCTTGTGGTGTTTCCGCTCACGCCGCCGGATTTGACGATGTCATCAACAAGCGGGTCGATTGTTCGCGGCAGGTCGCCAGCACTTGCCCCTTGGATCGCCGGCCTTACGTGGTCCTTCAAAACAGCGAGAAGCGCTTGTCTTTTGGTACCACTTGCGCCACGTGGGCAATTTCGAGCCAGCTTCCAATACCCAAGCCATGATGACAGTTCATTCAGGGTTAAATTTGGGTCTTCGACGCTTTTGCAAAGAACCCGCTCTGAAGTCTTTGCCTTGTTCCGTCCGAGCCAGCAATCGCGCGCCTCTTCCAACGACCAGTCCAAGAAAGCGTCGACGTCTTGCGAGAGCAGACCCTTAAGGTGTTGTCGTAAATCGATAGTCTCTCTCCCGGCGGGGGGTGATCTAATCCGGAATGCTCCGTTTGAATGTCGCGCGCTCAGCCCTTGTCGAGTTCGAAGGCGTCGTGCAGGGCCTGCACCGCAAGTTCCATGTACTTGCGGTCCACCAGCACCGAGATCTTGATTTCGGAGGTGGTGATGACCTTGATGTTGATGCCGTCCTGCGCGAGCACCTTGAACATCTTGGCGGCGATGCCGGCCTGCGATCGCATCCCGATGCCGACGATGGAAATCTTGGCCACATCGGTGTCCGCCACGATTTCACGGTAATTGATGTCGCCCTTTTCCTTGGCGTCCGTCAGCGCCTTTTCCGCCCGCGCCACCTGGTTGGTGGGGCAGGAGAAGGTCATGTCGGTGCGGCCCTCTTCGGAGATGTTCTGCACGATCATGTCCACGTTCACGCCCGCGTCCGACAGCGGCGAGAAGATGGCGGAGGCGATGCCGGGGCGGTCGGCCACCGAGATCAGGGTCATTTTGGCTTCATCGCGGCTGTAGGCCACGCCGGAGACGGCATTCTGTTCCACGATTTCCTCCTCGTCGCAGACAAGTGTGCCTGCTGTTGGGTCATATTCCTCGAAAGACGACAGTACGCGCAACTTCACCTTGTAGCGCATGGCAAGCTCGACCGAGCGGGTTTGCAGGACCTTGGCGCCGAGAGAGGCCAGTTCCAGCATTTCCTCGAAGGCGATCTTGTCGAGCTTGCGCGCCTTGCTCTCGATCCGGGGGTCGGTGGTGTAGACCCCGTCGACGTCGGTGTAGATGTCGCAGCGCTCGGCACCGAAAGCGGCGGCAAAGGCCACGGCGGTGGTGTCCGATCCGCCACGGCCCAGCGTGGTGACGCGACCTTCGGGCGACAGGCCCTGGAAACCCGCGACGACCGCGACCTTGAAGCCTTCGCCGAACTTGGTGTTGATGTTGTCGGTCGGGATCTCTTCGATCCGGGCGGCGCTGTGGGCGGAGGTGGTTTTCACCGGCACCTGCCAGCCCTGCCAGGAGCGCGCGGGGATTTCCATTTCCTGCAGTCGCAGCGCCATGAGGCCGGCGGTCACGATCTCGCCGGACGAGACGACCGCGTCGTATTCGCGCGCGTCGTAGAGCGGCGCGGTCTCTTCGACCCAGCCCACGAGCTCGTTGGTCTTGCCGGACATGGCCGAGACGATGACGATCACGTCATAGCCATTGGCGACCTCTCGCGCCACGCGCTTGGAGGCGCGGGCGATGCGGTCGAGCGTGGCGACCGATGTGCCGCCGAATTTCATCACGAGAAGCGGCATAGGTGCCTTGTCCCTCGGGTCTTTTTCGTTCCGAGCGGTGTAGGCGGAAGGCTTGAAAAGGGCAAGAGGTTTGGGGGGGGCGGAGACGGTTGAAACCGGTGCTATTGCGCGGCGATCTTCGCGGCCTTGGCCTCTTCCGGGAAATGATCGGCGAGCCAGGGAAAGAACGGGAGCGCGGCGGCGATCTGTTTCGGGGTCAGCCGGTCATCGTTCTTGTGTGCGCGGCTGTCGTTCAGCCCGTGGATCGCGCGCAGGTAGAAGGGGCAGAGATGGGTGACCATGAAGGAGGGGTGCCTCTGGCCGATCTTCTTGTGGCTGGTCAGGAAGGGGTTTCGGCGGCTGGTGCCGGGGGACACGAGCGCCAGCCCGAGGTTGGTGTAGGGCACGAAGCGCGGCGAGAGCCAGTCGATTTTCCCGTTTTCGAGACCCAGCGTGTAGCCGCGCGGAAACGAGATGAAGGTGTAGGGCTTCGTATTGAGAGGGTCGCGCCGCGCAATGGCCGCGTAGCCCCGCAGGGCCGCGACGAAATCGGATGAGACCGCGTCGTCATCATCGAGCACGACCTGGGTGACGTATTCGTTTTTGTATGTCTCGGCGATGTGATCCTTGATCGTGTGCCCGGCGGAGCCTTCGGGGCGAAACTGCAGGTCCACGCGGTCCTCGCCCAAGGTGTCGAAGAGCAAATCGCGCAGACGCCCCTGCCAGCGGTCGGGCATCAGGGTGGAGGACAGGACCAGGTGGCGGAAGTTCCCATCGGTCTGACCCTTCAGGCTTTCGAGCGTGATCTGCTCGAAATACCTCAGCCGCTGTTCAAGCCGGTCGTCGGCGAACAGAAGATCCGGGTCGGCGGCGTGATCCGAACGCCAGCCGGATTGACCGAAGAAGGAAAAGCGGGTCTCGAACACGATATCCATGGCGCCAGATTAGCAGCTTCAAGCGCTGAGGAAAGGCTCAGTTCGCTTTGCGCGACGGGGTGAAGGGGAGGGGCGCGACCGGGATGCCGTCTTCGAGCAGCTTGATCGCCTCTTTCGGGTTTGCCTCGCCGTAAATCGAGCGCTGTGGCTTGGTGCCGTCGTGCATCGCGCGGGCCTCGGACACGAAGGTCGAACCGACGTAATCGCTTTCCGCTTCGACCTTGGCCTTCAATTCCGCGATCTGGCGTTCGGTGTCGTTCGACGGGGCGAGGTTGCCTTCGCGTTTGCCCACGCGCGGGGCCATGAGGGATTTCTCGACCTTGGTCGAGCCGCAGTCGGGGCAGGTCACATGACCCTTGTCGGCAAGCGTATCGAAGGCATCGCCAGAGGCGAACCAGCTTTCGAAATCATGCCCTTCGGCGCATTTGAGTGCGTAGCGGATCATTGGTGAACCCTGTCACGAAACCTTTGAGAATATGTAATCTCTTGCGCGGTTTTCGCAAGCGGTGTCAAAGTTTGCTCGGGTCGAAGTGGCGCACGATGGCGCGGAGTTCGCGGTCGGACAAAATCTGCGCGGCTTTCTTCTGGCTCACCCATTTGCGTTTGCGCTGATCCTTTTCCGGCCAGTTCTTGGCGAGCTTCTCGACCTCGACCGCGAAGACGGCGGCAACGACGGGGAGGCGGTGGCCTTCGTGGCGTTTGACGTAGGAGTAGAAGCCCAGGACGTGATCGATCGGGGTGCCTTTGACTCCCGCTTCCTCATAGGCTTCGGTCGCGGCGGCCTGCGCGGGTGTGCTTGCGTGCATCGGCCAGCCCTTGGGTAGTATCCAGCGCCCGGTCCCGCGCGAGGTGATGAGCAGGATCTGAACCTTGCCGTTCTTGATGCGGTAGGGCAGCGCGCAGAACTGGGTGCGCACGTCGCGCTTCCCCATGTTCTTCAGCGAAAACGGTTTCTGTCGGATCGACACGGTTCTCATCCTGCCCGGAACCCCTTTTGCGCCATGTTACGCAGGTCGCCGCGGATCACAAACGCTTTTCCGCCCCGCCGTTAACGAGGGACGAAAGCGTGTTGCCGCTGTCGATCCTAGAGCATATCGCGTTCATTCGCAGTCACGCGACGTGCTCTAGCCGCGCTGGCCCGCGAATTTCTCCTGCCAGCCTTCGCGGTCCTCGTCCGAGATCTTGGCAAACAGCACCTCCGGCACGGTGAAGGCGTGGCCTTCGGGCAGGGCTTTCAGCGCGGCCTCCACATCCGTGGGCCATTCCGTGTCGAGCGTGTTCATGCCCGAGAGCATCTTGGCGGCGGCTTCGGGGATGAAGGGGGCCGAGAGCACCGCGTAGACGCGGATCAGGTTGAGCATCAGGCGGATGATCGCGGCGGCCTGGTCCGGGTCTTCCTTGAAGACCGACCAGGGTGCGGCGGTCTGGAGGTATTCGTTACCCGCCGCCCAGATGGCGCGAAGCTCCTGCGCGGCCTTGCGCACCTCGATGTCGTCCATGTGTTTTTCATAGGCGCGGATGCGTTTGGTCAGATCGGCGATCAGCGCGGTTTCCGCCTCGCCCAAGGTGCCGCCTGCGGGGATCTCTTCGCCGAACTTGGAGCGGCAGAACTTGGTGACGCGGGAGACGAAATTGCCCAGCACATCCGCCAGATCCTTGTTCACCGAGCCTTGGAAATGCTCCCAGGTAAACTCGGCGTCCGAGCTTTCGGGGGCGTGGCGCAGGAGCCACCAGCGCCAGTAATCGGCAGGCAGAATGTCGAGCGCCTGATCCATGAAGACGCCGCGCCCCTGCGAGGTCGAGAACTGGCCGCCGTCGTAGTTCAGGTAGTTGAACGACTTGATATAATCGACGAGCTTCCACGGCTCCCTGGACCCCATGATCGTCGCGGGGAAGGAAAGGGTGTGGAAGGGCACGTTGTCTTTGCCCATGAATTGCACATATCGAACATCGTCCGCACCTTTATCGGTCCGCCACCAACGTTCCCATGCAGTTTCCCCACCTTTGGTCGCGTCAGCCCATTCCGCCGTGGCCGAAATGTATTCGATAGGGGCGTCGAACCAGACGTAGAANNCCGTCGCCGTCGTTCAGCCATTTCTTGGCGATCGACGTGGTCAGCACCGGCCAGTCGGTCTTCTGGTCGATCCAGTCGTTCAGCGTGGCCCGCATTTTCGACTGTTTCAGAAACAGGTGCTTGGTCTCGCGCACTTCGAGATCGGTGGAGCCGGAGATTTGCGAGCGCGGGTTGATGAGGTCGGTGGGGTCGAGCTGCTTTGTGCAGTTCTCGCACTGGTCGCCGCGCGCGTTTTCATAGCCGCAGTTGGGGCAGGTGCCCTCGATATAGCGGTCGGGGAGGAAACGGCCGTCGGCCTTGGAATAGACTTGCTTTTCCGAGACTTCCTCGATCAGGCCAGCCTCGAACAGTTTGCCCGCGAAATGCTGGGTCAGGCGGTGGTTTTGCGGCGAGGAGGAGCGACCGAAGTGATCGAAGGACAGGCCGAAGCCACGGGCGAGATCGGCCTGGACCTTGTGCATCCTGGCGCAATAGGCGGAGACCTCTTCGCCGGTCTTGGCGGCCGCCAGTTCAGCGGGCGTGCCGTGTTCGTCCGTCGCACAGATGAACATGACTTCGTTGCCGCGCGCGCGCTGATAGCGGGCGTAGAGGTCAGCGGGCAGCTGGCTCCCCACGAGGTTGCCGAGGTGTTTGATGCCGTTGATATACGGCAGGGCCGAGGTGATCAGGATGCGCGACATTGGTATTCCTTGGGTTCTTTGGCCCCCCGTGTATCCCATGGGTCGCGCCTCTGCCAGAGGCTACTGCGCGGTGTAGCCCCCATCGACGAGGTGGTAGGAACCCGTGATGAAGCTCGCGCGATCCGAGAGCAGGAAGGCGACCAATGCGGCGACCTCTTCCGGCGTGCCCATGCGGCCCAAGGCGTGCATCCCTTCAAGCGCCTTTTGCATGTCCGCGTCGATGTTCGCATCCACCAGAGGCGTGTGGATGAAACCGGGGCCGACCGCGTTCACGCGCACGCCATGTTGGGCGTATTCCAGTGCTGCGGACTTGGTCAGACCGACGACGCCGTGTTTGGATGCGACATAGGCCGAGCTGTTCGCGAAGCCGACCATGCCAAGGATCGAGGCCATGTTGACGATGGCGCCGCCGCCCGCTTCGATCATTTCAGGGATCGCTGAGCGCGTGCCGTAGAACACGCCGTCAAGGTTCACTTTCATCAGGTTGTGCCATCCGTCGGGCGTGTTTTCCGCGATGGGGGCGCTTTCACCGCCGATACCGGCGTTGTTGACGAGCAGATGCACGGCACCGGTTTTCTCCTTGGCGAAGGCGACCATGTTTTCGACGGCCTTCGCGTCGCCAACGTCCGCGGCATGGGCAAATGCCTTGCCGCCCGCTTTTTCGACCTCGGCCACCTTGGCCTCGGCGTCTTCCTGTTTCAGATCGACCACCACCACCGTTGCGCCGGAGGCCGCGAGTTCGTCCACGATGGCCGCGCCGATGCCAGAGGCCCCGCCGGTCACGATGGCTGTCTTGTTGTCAAATCTCAGGTCCATGACATGCTTCCTTTTGTTGTCTGTCATGGGCCCAACGCGTGAGAACGCGAATTGCTCCCTCCGCTCGCGCAGAGGTGAGTTTCAGACCAGGAGGATGAGCGCGACGATGGAGGCGACGAGGAGGGTCATGCCGATGATGTCGCGTGCCGTGATGCGGTCGCGGAAGACCAGCCACGACAGGAGAAGCGAGTAGACCAGTTCCACCTGTCCAAGCGCGCGCACGTAGGCCGCGTTCTGCAGGGCGAAGGCGAAGAACCAGCCCATGGAGCCCAAGATGCCGGTGACGCCGACAGGTGCTGTGGTGTGCCAGCGGGTGACAACGCGGGTAATCTCGCCGGGGTCGTTGAGGCGCAGGTAGATCAACATGGCGAGGGTCTGGAACATCGTGGCGGCGGAGAGGGTGACGAGGGCCCGCAGGAGCGGTGCGTCGGCGGCAACTTCAAGTGTTGCGCCCCGGTAGCCGATGGCGGCGAGGCCGAAGAGCGCCCCGGCAGCGAGACCAAGGCCCGAGGCGCGGTTCAAAAGCGCGAGCCGGCCCGCGCCGGTTTTCCACGACAACAGCACGACGCCCGCAACGCCGATCAGGATCGCGGCAAGGCCAGGCAAGGTGATCGCTTCGCCGAGCAGAACGAGCGAGAACAGCGCAACGAGGAGGGTTTCGGATTTGGTGAAGGCGATGCCGACCGCGAAGTTGCGCTCCTTGAAAAGCGACACGGTCGCCATGGTCCCGATGATCTGGGCCAACCCGCCCGCGCAGGCGAAGGCCCAGAACCGTTGCGTAAGTGTCGGGAGGGCGGTGTCGGTTGCAATCAGGAAGGCTACGGCCGCGACAAGCGCGATGGGCGCGCCGAAGAGGAAGCGGGAAAACGTCGCGCCACCCGAGGACAGGCCCGTCGCGCCAAGGCGCTTTTGCAGGGCGAAGCGCAGGGTTTGCACCGCCCCGGCGGCCAGTGCGACGAGAACCCAGAGCTCGATCATCGAAGCTGGCCCAGGTCGTAGCCGTTCCAGTCGAGGATATCGCGCACGGCGTTGGCCCGGTCGGCAGGCAAGGCGGCGCGACGGTCAAGAACGATGGCGGGGGCGCCGGAGGGTGTGCCCAGAACGGCGGTGCGGTTGTCGACGTCGATCCAGAGCAGGAACAGGGGGGCGGCGAAGGTCGAGAGAGTGAGCTTGCCGGTCTCCGACAGGCGGCCTTGGCCGATCCCGTCCGGCCCATCCACGATCAGCCCGCCGGTTCCGTCCACGTTGATCGCCCAAGTGCCGCCGGGCTGGCGCCCGATGGCGGCGACCTCCTGCCAGTGGCCCGCAAGCCGGGCGGCCGGAATGCCAACCATCGCGTTCATCTGCACGCTGGTGTCGCGCAGACCGCCGGGGCGGCTGCCGCAAGCCGTCAAAGCGACCAGTGCGAATAGGAAAAGGACGACACGCATGTCGCCCTTCTAAAGCGGTCCGCCAAGAAACTGAATCACTGTTTTTGGCGGAGCGCGTGAAACGCTCATATGATGCGCTGCGCCCCGCCTCATCCCTGTCTCAGGAATAAGGTGGGACGCTTAAGGTCGCTGCGTGCGTGTGGGGAAGCACTATTGCGCGATGAGCATCAGGCCCGACAGGTCGTAGCCGTTCTGCGTCAGCACGGTCTGCGCCTGAACCAACTGGCTCTGGCGGATCTGCGGGCTGCGCGACAGCACCCAGCCATAACGTCCGGTCGGCTCGCCCACGACGGCGAGGGTGTAGCCGGGATCGACATAGAGCACCCAGTAGTCGCCCTTGGCGATGCCCGGAAGCCAGGAGACGAAATCCACCTCCAGCTTGCCGGGGCCGACCTTGACGGCCTCCGCGGTGCGGGATTTGCCGCTCGCGCAGGCGTTCAGAACCTTGATAGACCCATCCTCGTTCAGAGAATAGGTGGCGGTGGGGGCTTGGCACCCCCGTTCGAAGCTGTTGGGGTAGCGGGCGACCTCATACCATTTGCCGAGGTAGCTTTGCAGGTCGATGTCCTGCGTGCGCATCGGGACCGTGGTGTCGCGGTATTCGGCAGAAGCCGGGGCTGTGAGGGCGAGGCTGGCGGCGAGGGCCGCGAGGGGTTTGGTCAGGCGCATGTCCGTCTCCCGTGTCTATGCAAGGATTACGGAGCACGCGCCTGACCGGATCACTTGTCAGTAGGGCATCGGGTGGGCTTTGTGAGCCTTGGCGATGTCCTTCAGCACCTCGTCGGACAATGTCACGTCCTGCGCCCCGAGCGCGCGTTCCAACTGGTCCATCGTGGTTGCGCCGAAGATGGTGGACCCCATGAAGGGCCGCGAGGTGCAGAACCCGAGCGCGAGATGCACCGGGTCCATCCCGTGCTTGTCCGCGATGTCGAGATAGGCCTGGGTCGCGGGCCAGACGCGGTCGGTGGTGCGCCCGCCGAGATTGCTCGTGATCGACATCCGCGAGCCTTCCGGCACAGTGTTGCCGCCTTCGTACTTGCCGGTGAGCAGACCACAGGCGAGCGGCGAGTAGCAGAGCAGCCCGATGTCCTCGTTATGCGAGGTTTCGGCGAGGTCGAGGTCGTAGAGGCGGCACAGGAGCGAGTATTCGTTCTGGATCGACACCACGCGCGGCCCGCCGATTTCGCGAGCCAGTTCAAGCCATTTCATCGCGCCCCAGGCGCTGTCGTTCGACAGGCCGATGTGGCGGATCTTGCCCTGCTCCACGAGGTCTTTCAGCGTCGCCATGACCGCGCGCATGTCGTTCACGGTGCGCTCCGGGTCCTTGGTCGAGGGGTCGAATTTCCAGTTCTGGCGGAAGTGATAGGAGCCGCGCTGCGGCCAGTGCATCTGGTAGATGTCGATGTAATCGGTTTGCAGCCGCTTGAGGCTCGCGTCGACGGTTTCGCGGATGATCTCGGCGTCATAGCCTTCGCGCCGGACTGTGGGCGAGGGGCCGGTGACCTTGGTCGCGAGCACCACGTCGTCGCGCTTGCCGCGCTTGGCCAGCCAGTTGCCGATGATGATTTCGGTATTGCCCACGGTCTCGGTCGAGAGCGGGTTGGTGGGATACATCTCGGCCGTGTCGATGAAGTTGATGCCGTGATCCAGCGCCATGTCGATCTGGGCGTGACCCTCGGCTTCGGTGTTCTGCGTGCCCCAGGTCATGGAGCCAAGGCAAAGCTCGGAGACGGTCAGTTCGCCGCCTGCCAGTTTGTTCATCCGCATGGACGTTCTCCTGTCTTTTCGTTGCCGGCAAACTGCCGCGTGGGTGCGGAAATGGAAACCCCCGGCGCGCGGTGATCGGCGCGCCGGGGGGAAGCGTCCTGTGCGGTGATGCGCAGTGCGGGTTACGGCCGGACGTAGGCGTATCCGTCCTCCTGCAATTCGACGAGGCGCACCACGCCCGAGGGCACGATCTGGGCCTCGTCGAGAAGCTTGACCTCGGCGCCGGCCTTTTCGCTCATCTTCCGGTGCGTGTTGCCGCAGGCGGAAAAGGTGACGCCGTCGGACTCCAGCGCCATGGTGACGATGCGATCGGCCACCGGGCTTTTGCCGTCGAGGAACATGGTCAGGCCGGGGCCATAGGCGACCACTTCCACGACGAGACTGTCGCCCTGGCTTTCGTAGTAGCTCTTCATGTTCTGCACGTTGTTGAGCGCCATGTTGAGCACCCGGGGGTCGCCGTCGTCGACGTGAACCGCGACCCTGTGGGTTTCACCTTCGGCCATGGCCATGGTTGCAGCGAGGCTGAGCGCGCCCGCCAGAATGATCTTTTTCATGATTGTCCTCCCATTGGTGGGGCGAACGTAGCGCAGATTGTCGCATTCACGAAAAGAATTTTTGGAATGAGTTTTTTGGCGGTGTCGGGGCGGGAAGGGCTTTAAGAACAAAAGATGAACATATAGGGTGAGGTCATGCATCAAAGCCTGATCGACCGCCGCACTTATCGCCCAGACCGGGGCCAGCTGTTTCTGGAACGGCTGAGCCTTGCCCGTGGGCGGGTGCATGAGATCTGCGGCCCGGCGCGTCATACGCTGGCGCTGATCGTGGCGGGGGCGATGACGGGGCCGGTGTTCTGGTGTCGTCCCGGCTGGGGAGTGGACAGGCTTCACGGTCCCGGCATGACGCGGTTTCTGGACCCCGGACGGGTGACCTTCATCGCCGCCGAACGGCCACAGGATTTGCTCTGGACGATGGAAGAGGTATTGCGCGCGGGCGTGGTGCCCCTGGTCGTCGCGGACCTGCCGGGGCCGGTGGCGCTGACCCCGATGCGGCGGATGCACCTGGCGGCGGAAACGGGGGGCGGTCGGGCGCTGGGCGTGGTTCTGACACCCGAGGGGGCGTCCGCCGGGGCCGAAAGCCGTTGGTCGTTCGGGTTCGCGCATGGTGCGCAGGAGGGGTGGCGGTTGTCGCGCCTGCGCGACCGGCAAGAGCCGCCGCGCGATTGGCGCGTGGGCGTGAAAGACGGTGGTTTCGCCCTGGGGCCGCTGTCGTCATAAGGCGCCGGGCGCTGCCCGGCACAGGGTTTGCGCCGCGCTGGCGCGCGACGCGGTGATGAGGGGGCGCTGCCCCCTCAAACACCCCCGGGATATTTTTGGC
>DOUP01000306.1 GCA_003520545.1 Maritimibacter sp.
ACCTGAAGTTCGAAGTCGAGCTGATCGCCCCGATCGCCATGGAAGACGGCCTCCGCTTCGCCATCCGCGAAGGCGGCCGCACCGTCGGCTCCGGCGTCGTGTCGAAAATCATCGAGTAATCGAAGGTTCCGAGACACGCCTGCAAAAGTGTGTCGAAAATCATCGAGTAATCGACGTTAGGTTTCGTCCCGGCGAAACCTGACGCGCGGGCGTAGGTGCTTTTGTCACAAAAGCACTGAGAGCCCGCCAAGCTTGAGACAAGGGCTGCCCTCGGGTGGCCCTTTCTTCTTTATGGCGCCCGCCGGTCGAACCCTGCCTCCTTCCCCGTGACCTCCCATGCGCGGGCTTTGGCCCAATCGCGCCTTTCCGCGAAGTCATCAATCACCTGTTACAATTTTCGGCTTAGCCTCTCTTCAAAACACAAGGACAGGAGAGACACATGCCCAGCCACATTTCCCGCCGCGAGTTCCTCGGCACCGCCGCCGGTGCCAGCCTGATCGCGTTGCATCCGTTCTCGGCCCGCGCGGCCGGCAATCAGGCCCACCTTCGGATCATGGAGACGACGGACCTGCACGTCCATGTCTTCCCCTACGATTATTACGCCGACAAGGAGATCGACACTGTCGGCCTTGCCCGCACCGCGGCCCATATCGCAGACATCCGGGCCGAGGCGACCAACTCCATGCTGGTCGACAACGGCGACTTTCTTCAGGGCAACCCGATGGGCGATTACATGGCCTATGAGCGCGGGATGAAAGAGGGTGACATGCACCCGGTCATCAAAGCGATGAACGAAGTTGGCTTCGACGCGTCCACGCTCGGCAATCACGAGTTCAACTACGGCCTGGACTTCCTGACCAAATCGCTCGCCGGGGCCGATTTCCCCGTGGTCTGTGCCAACGTCGCACTGGAGGAGGGGGCCTCGCCGCGCGACGACAAAACGCTGGTCAAGCCCTACGTGGTGCTCGACCGTGAGGTGACCGACGGCGCGGGTGAGACTCATCCGCTCAAGCTCGGCCTGATCGGCTTCGTGCCGCCGCAGATCATGACATGGGACCGCCGCCACCTGGAAGGCAATGTCACCACCCGCGATATCGTCGCCTCTGCCGAGGCCTGGGTGCCGGAGATGCGCGAACAGGGCTGCGACATCATCATCGCGCTCAGCCACTCGGGGATCGGGTCCGCCACCTATTCCGAAGGCATGGAAAACGCCTCCGTGCCGCTGGCCGCGGTTGACGGGATCGACGCCCTGATGACCGGCCACTCGCACCTCGTCTTCCCGTCCGAGACCTACGGCGGATACGATGCGGTCGATGCGGAAAACGGGCTCATCCACGGCAAACCGGCCACGATGGGCGGCTTCTGGGGCTCGCACCTTGGTGTCATCGACCTGATGCTGGAGCGCGAGGGCAATGAATGGCGCGTGGTGACGACCTCGGTCGAAACCCGCCCGATTTCCAAGCGGAACGAAGATCGGTCGGTCGATGCCCTGGTCGACAGTGTGCCCGCCGTCCTCGCCGCCGCGCAGGCAGAGCACGAAGCGACGCTGGAATACGTCCGCCGCGCCGTGGGCAAGACCGAGGCCCCGCTGCACAGCTACTTCGCGCTGGTCGCCGACGACCCCTCCGTGCAGATCGTTTCCAACGCCCAGACCTGGTATATCGAACAGATGATGCAGGGGACCGAACACGAAGGTCTGCCGATCCTCTCTGCTGCCGCGCCGTTCAAGGCCGGGGGGCGGGGCGGTCCCGAGTATTACACCGACGTGCCGGTCGGTGATGTGGCGATCAAGCACGTCTCCGATCTTTACCTCTATCCCAACACCGTGCGGGCCGTGCGCGTGACCGGCGCGCAGGTAAAGGGCTGGCTGGAACGCTCGGCGGGTATGTTCAACCAGATCACACCGGGCGAGGCCGACCAGGTCCTCCTCAACCCGTAGTTCCCGTCCTACAACTTCGACGTGATCGACGGCGTCACCTATGAAATCGACCTCAGCCAGCCCTCCAGGTTCGACGGCGACGGCGCGGTGGTCAATCCGGAGGCGAACCGCATCGTGAACCTGATGTATGATGGCGCACCGATCGACCCGGACGCCGAGTTCATCGTCGCCACCAACAACTACCGCGCGGGCGGCGGGGGCAATTTCCCCGGCACCGGCGACACCACCGTGTTCGAAGGGCCGGACACCAATCGCGACGTCATCGTGCGTTACATCGTCGAGCAAGGCACCATCAACCCGGCGGCAGACGCCAACTGGTCCTTCGCGGCGATGGCGGACACTTCGGTGTTGTTCGACACCGGCCCGAAAGCGGCGGACTTCATCGACGACGTGAAGGGCGTGGAGATCGAAGCGGCGGGCGACGGCCCGGACGGCTTTGCGCGCTACCGCATTACGCTCTGATCGGCTCACGTGCCGTGTAGCAGGGGAGGGCCGTCGTTCAGGCGGCCCTCATCTTGTCTGGCGCAGGCGCCCCGGACCTGCCACGCTGTCCAGATGATGTCGGTAAACCCGCGCAGGGCCCTGAAGAGTTTTGACACCGCGCGCCTGTCCGTGACCCATTGGGCGGACTGCCTGGCGGACCCCATGGCGCAGGCGCGCTTAGTCGATGATCTCGCTGGGCTTCTGTCGCCTGCGGTGCTCGCGCCGCTCCCGGCCTCCTACGCTTTCGACCCGGAGGCCGCCGCCGACTGGATCGCGGCCCGGCAAGACGAAAGCGACGTTTACCTGGTGCGCCGTGGCGCTGAGGGTGTTCTGGTCGGTTTGATGATCCTCGCCGAGATTGCCCCCCGCGAGCTCTATCTCGGCTATCTGCTGGGCGAGCCGCATTGGCGGCAGGGGTATGGCGGCGAGCTTGTGAAGGGCGTTGTTGCCGAATTCGGACGGCTCGCGCCCCTGACCGTCGTGGCGCAGGTCGAACCTGCGAACATCGCCTCGGTTCGGGTCCTGCTTGGCGCCGGGTTCGAGGGTGTGGCCAGCGCCGACGAGATGCGGCGCTTTCGGCTCAAGCTCTGAGGGAGCGGGTCGCAGGCCCGTGACAGGCAGGGATGCGGCGCAAGTGACCTCATCCCCTCTTCCCAATGCCGCCGCGCTCCGTCACTCTGCCCCCATGTTCGACGACCACATCAAATACGCCCATGTGCTGAACGGCGCCGACCGGGGCCGGGAGCTTGACGATGCCATCCTGCGCGAGGTGCTGAAGGCCGAAACGCTGGGCTGGGTCCATCTGGACGGCAACCATGCCGACGCCGAGGGCTGGGTGACCGAGCATCTCGACTATCTCGACCCGCAAGCCATCGAAGCGTTGCTCGACCCGGCGTCGCGTCCGCGCCTGACGCCGATGGGCGATGGGCTGATGATCATCCTTCGCGTCATCAACTCAAACGAAGGCGAAGACCCCGAGGACATGATCTCGCTCCGGGTCTGGATCGACGTTCATCGGATCGTCACCGTGTCTTTGCGCCGCGTCCGCGCCGTCGAACGAATGAACGAAGTATTGGCACAAGGGAAGGGGCCGACAACCTCTGGCGAATTCCTGGCCCGGCTGCTCGAAGACATCACCGGCAAGATCGCCGATTTCCAGACCGACCTCGACACGCAGATAGAGGCGCTGGAGGACCGGATCGTGCGGGAGGAAGACGACAGGCTGCGGGGCGAGGTCGTGGACCTGCGCCTAAAGGTCATCGCGGCCCGTCGCTTCATCGCCCCGCAGCGCGACGTGCTCCACGGTATCGCGGCGGCACCGTGCCCGGTGATCGACGAGGAAACCCACCGCGAGGTCGAAGAGGAGGCGCAGAAGATGACGCGGGTGGTCGAAGACCTCGACGAGCTGCGCGACCAGGCGATGGTCCTGCGCGAGGAACTGTCGAGCCAGATGTCCGACCGGCTCAATCGCAATATGTTCGTGATGAGCGTCGTCTCGGTCATCTTCATGCCGCTCGGCTTTCTCAC
This sequence comes from Maritimibacter sp., assembly GCA_003520545.1. GTDB lineage: Bacteria > Pseudomonadota > Alphaproteobacteria > Rhodobacterales > Rhodobacteraceae > Maritimibacter. The sequence continues at coordinate 3,950 of DOUP01000306.1, forward strand.
GGGGCTCTTCGGGGTGAACGTGGGCGGGATGCCCGGCGTGAACGATGGCGACGCGTTTTACTGGCTGGTGGGCTGGCTCACGGTGCTGGTCGCGGGGCTGGTCTTCTTCCTGTGGAAAGTCCGCTGGATCAGGTTCAGCCGCCGCCAGAAGCGCTGACCCGGACTTATCGCGATAAGTCCGGCTCGAAATCATCGCGATGATTTCGGCTCCGGTCGGCTACCAGCGCGGGACCATGGCCCAGGCCGCCCGTTTGCCCGGCGACCGTTCGATCCCCTGCACAAGATCCAGCAGCCGTTCTTCCGCGCCGAAACGGGCGAAGACCTCCCGCGCCGCCAGCAGATCGCGCGTCATTTCCCGGTCGCTCATCCCCTCGGTCGTGGCACGCTCCAGGTCAGCGTCTGACGGCGTCGCGACGCAGCCGAAAACCACGCTGTCGTCCGTGGCATGACCGATGGGCACCAGATACTCACGCAGCCAGTGCATCTGCACCGCGACCCAAGGCTCGCGCCAATGCAGGTATCCGCGCTGCACCACCACCGATCCGGGACGGAGCGCCGGGTAGAAGATGCGCGCGATCCGGTCCGTCGTCACAGCCGCCTTGGTCGCGTCCACCACCAGCACTTCGATGGGAGTGTCAGCCGCCCACCGGGCCGCGCGCAGATCGCCCTTGTGGAGCGTCACCCTCTCGGCCCATGGGTCCAGAAGCGTCTGAGCCAAGCCCAACGCCTCTTCCCCCGCGAAAGGCGCCACGCCCGCCCCGTAGAGAAACTTCTCCTTGTGCCCCTCGGCCACCGCGAACCGGTCGAACGCATGAACCCCGGTGCCATGCCCCGCCGCGCGCTGCCCCTCGGCCAGCCGTGCGGTCGCGCCGCCAACGAAAGCGCCCAGATCGACCACCGCGCCCCAGCCTTCCGCCCACCGCGCGGTCAGCCAGTGGCACAAGAGCTCTTCCTCGTGGCTCATCATGGTCGGAACGGCCGTTGCCGGACCCAGCCGCCCCGGCCCACCGGCAAGCCACGGACTGTCGTCGAAGATGGAAAAATCACGTCCTGCCATAGTCCGGCAGGTAGCATGTGAACCCCGAACGGGGAAGCGCCAAGCCACCCGCGCAAAAGCCTCCGAATCCCTCTTGAAAGCCGCGCACCTTTGGCGTATCCCCGCCCCGGTCTTAGGGGTATAGCTCAGTTGGTAGAGCGACGGTCTCCAAAACCGTAGGTCCCGGGTTCGAGCCCTGGTGCCCCTGCCAAGACCCTCCCGCACAACCGAACCAGCCAGCGACGCCGCGTCCGCGCGTCGGGCGTGTTTCCCCGCAATAATCTCCCCGGCGCCCCATTCGTGCCCGGTTTGCCGCGTCTCATGTGGCCCGTTGTCTGTTCTGCGAGTCCGATATGCGCCTTGTCCTCTTGCTTCTGTCGCTGCCCTGGTGGGCCTATGTCCCGATGGCGGGAGGCGTGGGATACCTGGGTCATGTCGTCCACGAAGGGGCGCTTGAAACCGAAACGACCCGTGCGAAAGCGCTGGCGTCTGGGCCGCCGCCCGTGGTCGATCTCTCGATTTTCGACCCTGACGCGGACATCGGGCTTGCCAATGAAGTCAATGTCACGGGCTGGATTGACCCGGACCACAATTACACGCTGGTCAAACGCACCAATGGCGTGAAGACCTCCGAGCGGTATCTCTACATGATGTTCGGGACCCAGGACGGAGCCGACGCGCGCGAGGTCAAAGCGGCCATCGTGTTCGATGCACACGAGAAAGAGCGGTTCCTGGCGCAGGTGGACGACCACGCCATCGGTCTCCACGAAAACACCTACCTCTTCAACTTCAACGGCTATGCGAAGCGGAACAACAGCCTGTCCGCCATGGTGACGGATGCCATCGCGGACGAGGGGCTGACCAAGGCCGAGGGGTTCGTTTATCTCACCCCGTTCCTCGCGGGCCGTGACGCCGCCCTGGCGCCGCAGAGAGCGCCCGATAAAGAGCGCGGCGCCATCTGGATCGCCGCGGCCGTGCTGCTCCTTTTCGGGGCGGTCAGGAAGCTCGCGAGCAACACCACGCCGAAGCGCGGTGAACATGACCCCGACCCGTTGCAAGCAACCCGCACCTACGTGCCACAGGTGCCCGGCGGCGCGAACAAGGCGCTGGATTATGACTACACCTTCAAGGCCAACAAGCAGGACGTGCCGCGCGCCAATACGATCAAGAACGCCAGCCCCCTTGGCCGCCTCTCTTCGGGCAAGGGGGCGAAGGGGCAGGGGGCAGAGGAACAATCTGCGACCACCGGCTGGGCGACCCAGACCCAAGACGACCCGCGCGAGCAGCTTGCGGTGCGCGCCGCCTTGGCAGCCAAGGATCGTCTCGCCAAAACCTTCAAACAGTTTTCGATCGCCCTGGGTCTCATGGTCGGCATCGTCTACGCCGTCGTCAACGCCACTCCCCTGCTCGGTGCCAACACCAGCATGACCGTCATCGCCGGGTTGCTCGCGCTACTGGCCGTCCTGTTCGTTCCGGCCGCGATTGTCGTCCTCGCCATCCGCTGGAGCGGCGCACGCTTCGCGATCCGCGCTGCGGGCGGCAAGGAGGCGGTCGCCCGTGCGGCGGCGATGACCGGCCAATTGTCGACAAGGGTGCCGGAGGCGTGGACGGCGGAGGTTCCCGCCGCGAAAATCGACAGGGGGTCCAAGCCGATCGCGGCAACACCTGGCCCTTCGGAAACGCAAGAGCCTGCCGGACCAGCGGACAACCCCACACCGCAAGCCCGCGCTCCGGGGCCGGCCTATTACATCGCCCTCACCCCGTTCCTTGTGATTGCGCTGGGCGCAGCCGCTTATATCGCCAACGAGAAACTGGCGGTCTACGATGTCACCCCATGGCTCACATGGCCCGTCTGGGATCACCTGTCGAACACGGCGTTGGCCGAAAGGTTCGGGGTGGAGCCGCCGCTGGCCAAGACCTCCACAATGATCGTGGCCTCTCTCGTCGCGTATTTTTACGCACGCCTGCTGTCCAGGCTCAAAGGCGGCAAGCCCGCTCCCCTCGCGTCACCGCGGGCAGACATCCCGGCCGCCACCCTGCCCAGGTCGCCCCTTACCGACGAGGGCATGACGGCCCAACGGGTCACTGCCAAGGTCTCGGACTCGCTCCTGGGCTCGCGCGCCTGGGTGAAACAGACCGCCAGGTCCGCACCCCGCACCGCGCAGCACATCGTCGTGGACCCCCGCGAAAAGATGCGCGACGACCCCTTTGCCAAGCTGGCGCGCGACGCCCGTCGCCCGGTTTGATCGCCGATCCTGCATCCATGTCTTGAAAACCCCGCGCGCATGGCGTATCTGCCCGCTGTCCCGGATAAGGCAAGTAGACATGGCAAAGACCAACCCTCTCCAGTTCGTTCAGCAAGTGCGCTCCGAAGTGTCCAAGGTCGTTTGGCCCGGTCGTCGGGAAGTGTTGCTGACCACCGGCATGGTTCTGGCTCTGACCGCCGTGGTCGCCGTGTTCTTCACGCTGATCGACCTCGCCATCCGCGCCGGCCTCGAAGGCATCCTGTCCTTCTTCGGCTAAACGCCCCGCCCATATCTGGAAAATGCCGCCTCGGACCGCGTCCGGGGCAGGGTGCCTTCTGTGCTGCCGTTAACCTTTGCCGGGTATCGCGTGAAAGAACGCATACGGTTTTCATATGCGAGTCATATGGAAATCATATCGCCGGTGAAGGTCATTTCCCGACCCTGCCGCGCCCACCCCATGAGGCTTGAAAATCCCGGCGCGGGGGGGTAAATGCCCTCCTATTCCCCAAGGCGTGCACTGATTCGAGTTGCACGCCGGTTTTTTATCTCCGGATCGAAAAGTGGGGCCAAAGGATTAAAACGGTGGCGCAGGCTGCCGACTGGAACAGGACAAAAACAATGGCGAAACGGTGGTATTCGGTAAGCGTTCTCTCGAACTTCGAGAAGAAGATCGCCGAGCAGATCAAGACTGCCGTGGAAGAGGCAGGTCTCGAAGAGCAGATCGACGAAGTCCTTGTTCCCACTGAAGAAGTGATCGAAGTGC
>DOUP01000025.1 GCA_003520545.1 Maritimibacter sp.
GCTGTCGATCAGGTGATCCGCGCCTGCGGACTTGCAGACCTCAAGCTTTTCTTTGCCGCGGGCACAGGCGATCACCGTCGCGCCCATCAGCTTGCCGATTTCGATGGCGGTGAGGCCAACGCCGCCTGCCGCACCTAAAACGAGCAAGTTTTCGCCGGCCTGCAACTGCAGGCGATGGTCAAGCCCGACGTGCGACGTGCCGTAGGCCACCTGAAAGGCCGCTGCGTCGGTGAACGGCATCTCATCCGGGATGGGCAGTGCCTTTTTCGCCGGGAAGACGCCGAACTCGGCTAACCCATTGCCACCACCAACTAAAACCCGTGTGCCGGGAGCAATATCGTCGACCCCCGCGCCGCATTCGACCACCGTCCCGGCCACTTCCATCCCCAGCGTAAACGGCAGGGGAGGCTTCTCCTGGTATTGCCCTTTGGCCATCAGCAGGTCGCCGAAATTTAGGCCGCAAGTCGCGATCTCAACGAGGATTTCTCCCTCTGCAGGGGTCGGTTTGGCCACCTCTTGAAGGCTCGGGGGTTCGTCGAACGATAGAATCTGGTATGCTTTCATTGGGTCCTCCTTTTGTGCGACGGTAGGTGTTAGCCCGTTCGATCACGACCAAAACGTTGCGTGACACCGCCTAGCGGTGCGGGAGTAGGGACGGCAATAGTGTTTGTGGCATTTGGGAATTGCAGAACGCGAAACAACCTTTACGGGTATTTCGGGAGGCGAAGGCGCTTCTTGAGATCGGAACAGTTCCATGTGAAATTGTTTTAATATACTGATTATTAACTAAAAATAACAGTTTCCTTTGAATATCCAAAAAGACAGGTTGTGGTTGAGCGCGTAAAAGTTTTTTCTAGGCCTCGTTGCGGACCGAGCTATTAGGAGTTGAAAGATGAAGCATCCTGTGGATGTGCATGTCGGTAAGAGAATTCGCCATAGGCGTTGGATGGTCGGTATGACACAGCAACAGCTTGCGGAACAGGTGGGTATCAAGTTTCAGCAGATCCAGAAGTACGAAACAGGGATGAACCGTGTTTCCGCTTCCCGGCTGTGGGACATTTCATTTGCCTTGTCTGTGCCGGTAAGCTTTTTCTTCGAGGGTCTCGAAGGCGGGGTCGAGCAGGATACGAACCGTTCCCTGCCCGAAGACATCCTGGCCGATAAAGAGGCTTTGGAGCTTGTGCGGAGCTACTACGCGATTCCGGAGAATCAGCGGCGTCGCCTGTTCGAACTGGCACGGGTGCTCTCGGACGTCGCCTGACGACTTGACGGTGCATGTGTGACAGACTACCGCCGGAAGAGGTCTCTTCTGGCGGATGTGTCATGTCTGATCGAAAACTCCTTGAACGCGAGCTTGTCGCGACTGCACACGCCATGGCTGACGCCGCGCGTGCAGCGATTCTTCCGCATTTTCGCGGTCAGGACTTGGCGGCGGACAACAAGCTGTCCGAGGGGTTCGACCCAGTCACGGAAGGTGACCGGGCTGCCGAGCGCGCGATGCGTGCTGTTCTGGCCGAGCGCCGTCCCGATGATGCGATCCTTGGCGAAGAATACGGCGCGCAGGATGGCACCTCCGGGCTCACCTGGGTGATTGATCCCATCGACGGCACGCGGGCCTTTATCTCTGGCACGCCCACATGGGGCACCCTGATCGCGGTCGGCGGCGCGGGCGGTCCCGAGTTCGGCATTGTTGATCAGCCCTTTATCGGTGAACGGTTCGTCGGTGGTTTCGGTCTGGCAGAGGTTGCCGGACCCCACGGCACCCATCCCTTGGCAACCCGCGCCACGCGGGAATTGTCCCACGCATCGCTCTTCACGACCTTTCCCGAGGTCGGCTCGGCAGCCGAAGGTGCGGCGTTCCACCGGCTCGCGAAAGAGGTGAAGTTCACGCGGTATGGCATTGATTGCTACGCCTATGCGCTCGTTGCGGCTGGCCAGGTGGATCTGGTCGTGGAGGCGGGATTGAACGCCTATGACATCCAGGGGCCGATGGCGGTGATCAACGCCGCGGGCGGTATCGTGACAGATTGGGATGGTGGTCCCGCACAGGACGGCGGCCGGGTCATTGCGGCCGCGAATGCGGACATCCATGCGGCGGCGATCCCCTTTCTGAAGGGGGTCCAGTGACCGAGACGCTGATCCGTAACGCGCAAGTGCTCCTGACCATGGACGACGACGCGCGGGAGTTGCACGGTGCCGACGTCTTGATCCGAAACGGGGTGGTCGTGGAGATCGGCCAGGGTCTCCGGACCGAAGGCGAGGTTGTTCTGGCCACGGGCTGTGTCGTGACACCGGGCCTCGTGAACACCCATCATCACCTGTTCCAAACCCTGACGCGCGCCGTGCCCGGTGGACAGGATGCGCTGCTATTTGGCTGGCTCAAGACGCTCTACCCGATCTGGGAACACTTCGGGCCGGAAGAAATGCACATCTCCTCGCTCACTGGCCTGGCCGAACTGGCCCTGTCGGGATGCACGTTGACCTCCGATCTCCTGTATCTCTTCCCGAACGGGTCACGTCTTGACGACACCATCGACGCCGCGCGCGAGATCGGGATGCGGTTCCATCCGACCCGTGGCTCCATGTCCATCGGCGAAAGCGCGGGCGGGCTGCCGCCTGACAGTGTCGTGGAAGCCGAGGCCGCGATCCTCGACGATTGTATCCGCGTGATCGACGCCCACCACGACGCCACCGAGGGCGCGATGGTCCGGGTCGGTGTTGCGCCGTGCTCACCGTTTTCGGTCAGCCGCGAGTTGATGCGCGACAGCGCGGTCCTGGCGCGCGACAAGGGCGTCATGATGCACACCCACCTGGCCGAGAACGACGAGGACATCGCCTATAGCGAAGAGATGTTCGGCTGTCGCCCCGGCCAATACGCCGAAGACCTCGGGTGGACCGGCGATGACGTCTGGCACGCCCATTGCGTCAAACTGGACGGTGCCGAGATCGACCTGTTCGCGAAATCTCGCACCGGCGTGGCGCATTGCCCCTGCTCCAACTGTCGCCTCGGGTCCGGGATCGCCCCGGTCCGTGCCATGCGCGACGCGGGCGTGAAGGTGGGTCTGGGGGTGGACGGGTCTGCGTCGAACGACGCGGGCAATCTGGTCGCCGAGGCGCGCCAGGCGATGCTGTTGCAGCGGGTCGCGTTCGGGGCCGACAAGATGAGTGCGCGCGAGGCGCTCTGGATCGCCACACGCGGCGGTGCCGAGGTGCTTGGGCGCCACGACTGTGGACAGATTGCGCCGGGCAAACGCGCCGACATCGCGATCTGGGACGTAAGCGGCGTCGAAAGCGCGGGAAGCTGGGATCCCGCGGCGCTCCTCCTCGCCGGACCGACGCAGGTGCGTGACCTTTTCGTGGAAGGTCGCCAGGTGGTCCGTGACGGCCAGATCGCGACCATCGACTTGCCGCGCGTGATCGAGGTGCAAAACCGGTTGGCCGTTGCACTGGCGACCTGACCGGGGGCGGTCATTCCCGGATTGTTTTGCCTGCCCCGGACCATCGTGCCATAGTCCGCGCGGGAAGGGTGCAGCATGAACAAGGCGGAACTGGATCACTTGGTGGTTACAGCGGCAACGCTGGAGGACGGCGTGACGCTGGTGGAAACCACCTTGGGCCAACCCATGGACGGGGGCGGAGACCATGTCGCCATGGGCACGCACAATCGGCTGATGTCGCTTGGCCCGGCAGACTATCTGGAAGTCGTCGCGGTCAACCCCTCGGCCACGTCACCCGGACGCCCCCGGTTTTTCGATCTGGACAACCGGACTGGCCCGGCAGCACTGACCAACTGGGTCATGCGGGTCGATGATCTGAACGGGTTGCTGGCTAAGGCGCCCGCCGGTGTCGGTGAAGGCTGGGCCTTGTCTCGCGGTCCATACGCGTGGCGCATGGCCGTACCCGCCGATGGGAAACTGCCGTTCGACGGCTTGTTCCCGAGCCTCATACAATGGAACAGCCCGAACCCGGCGCCCGCGATTCCAGACGGCGGAGCACGTTTGCTGACGCTCACGCTTCGCCACCCACAGGCAGAAGCCCTGACACATGCGCTTGAACCGTTTCTCGATGACACCCGCGTGGTCATCGAAGAGGGGCCGGTTGCGATCGAGGCGCACATCCGCTCTGCTGGAAATGAGGGTCTGCTGACCTGATTTCGCCTGTCGTGGATGCGTGACATCTGATTAACTATCGCCATGTCGATTTGGACTCGCATAACAGATGCGCTCTCGGCGCTGACCTCGGGCGAAAGCCTGTCGGAGGTCTTTTCGCGCCTGCGCACACCTCCAGAACGCTCGGCCGGTTTCGCCATCGCCGTGATCGCGCTCGGCGCCAAGATGGCCAAGGCAGATGGTCTGGTGACCCGGAACGAGGTGTCGGCGTTCCGCGAGGTTTTCACGATTCCGCCTTCCGAAGAAAAAAACACTGCGCGAATCTTCAATATGGCCCGCACGGACGTTGCAGGATTCGAACAATACGCGCAGAAGATCGCGGCCATGTTCGGTGAGGCCGATCCGGCGCTGTGCGATCTCATGGAAGGTCTTTTCCACATCGCCTTGGCGGATGGTGAATACCACCCGGCAGAGGACGAGTTTCTGGCCAAGGTCGCCCGGATTTTCGGGATAGACGAAGCCCGGTTCCGTTCGCTTCGTGCCCGTTTCGTGCCGGATGCCGTGCCCAACCCCTACGAGGTTCTGGGAGTGACGCCGGAGACACCCTTGCCGGAAATTCGCAAAGCCTGGCGCGCGGAAGTGAGGGCGTCGCATCCAGACCAACTGATCGCGCGGGGGGTGCCGGAAGAGGCCGTGAAACTGGCGGAGAAGCAGCTCATCGCCGTGAACCGGGCCTGGGAAGAGATCAGCGAAGGCCGGGTCTGATGGCCCGGATCGTGACCTACAACGTCGAGTGGTTCGACGCGCTTTTCGACGACGATGGTGAGATGATCGAAGACGGCGGCTGGTCAGGCCGCCACGATGTGACCCGTCGCGGCCAATTGGAAGCCTTGGGGATTGTTTTCACCGCGCTCGACGCTGACGCGATCATGGTGATCGAAGCCCCCGACGATAACCGTCGTCGCTCCACGAAACGCGCGCTCGAAGGCTTCGCCTATGCCGTCGGCTTGCGGGCCCGCCGTGCGCTTCTGGGGTTTCGCAACGCCACCCAGCAGGAGATCGCCCTGCTTTACAACCCGGACGTTTTCGACGCGGCACATGATCCGATAGGCCACGAGACCGGGAAAAAAGGTGCGCAGGATGCCCCGCGCTTTGACAGCGTGTTTCGCTTCGACCTCGACACGGACGCTGCCGCCGACCTGGTGACATGGTCCAAACCGCCCCTTGAAGTGGCGCTCACGCTCAAGGAAAGTGGCCGCGAGGTTCGGCTGATCGGTGTTCACGCGAAGTCGAAAGCACCGCACGGGGCCACCAACCCGCAAGAGATCATGCGCTTGGCCATCGAGAACCGGCGTAAACAGATGGCGCAGTGCATCTGGCTCAGGCAACGGGTCGACGAACACCTTATCGCGGGCGATAGCCTGATCGTCATGGGGGATTTCAACGACGGTCCCGGTCTGGACGAATACGAAAAACTGTTCGGACGGTCGGGCGTCGAAGTGGTGCTTGGCGAAAACGGTGCGGCCGAGCTGTTCGATCCCCATGCCAAGCTCGCCCTTGGCCAGCGGGTTGGGGCCATGCCCACCACGGCGCGGTTCTGGATTCACGCTGAGCGGCGTTACCTTCAGGCGTTGCTCGACTACATCATGGTGTCGCCTGACTTGATGAAGCCACGCCCGGACTGGCGGATATGGCATCCCTTCGACGACCCGGTCTGTTACGAAACACTGGAACTCCGCGAAGCGCTCCTGACCGCCTCGGACCACTTCCCCGTTTCCTTGGAGATTGATCTGTGACTTGAGTGGGAGCGACATCGTTCCCATATTAGGGTCATGAAACGGATCACGATGACACTGGCCGCAGCAGCCCTCGCCTCAGGACCGGCACTGGCTCAGTCCGAGTCGGACAATTTCAGCGAGGGCGCCAAGAAGCTTGGCGAAGCGCTGGAATTGTTCATGGATGGCTTTTCTGAAGAGATGGAGCCTCTGGCCGAAGCGTGGCGGGACCTGTTGAAGAACATGCCGCAATACGAGGCGCCCGAAGAGCTGCCCAATGGCGACATCATCATTCGGCGCCGGGACGATGGGACCGGCACAGATATCTGACGGTTTTCGTTTCTTTCTCAAAGGTGCACTGCCCCGCCGGACCGGCGGGGCATTTTTTTCGCGCTAGTCGGCAACGACGACGATGCCCTCGCCGCCAAGTGTAGAGGCCAGGCTTTTGAACCGCGCCTCGGCGACTTCCCCGAACAAACCGGCGGCTTCCGGTTTTATGTGCAGGATCAATTCCTTGCGCTTCGGGCGCCATTTCAGGGACGCTTTCTTGTGCGGCTCATCGACAGCAAACATCGCCCCGAACCGCATTGCTTTTCCGACGATCTCGGCCCGATTGATCTCCTGGTCGTTGAGGATCGTAAAGGTGTTCTCGAACCGGCAATTGTCGCGGCTGGACTTGTAGCGATGGAGCAGTGAAAGCCCGAGGAACACGCGTTCCTTGTGGGTCATCCCGCCAAGGTTGGCGCGGGTCGCATTGTCGAAACAAACCTCGTGGCGATAATCCGGGTGCGCGCGCCAGGTCACGTCATGGAGCAGGCAGGCTGCCTTGATGATCCGCCGCCGATGGGATGGTTCATGCGCGATCAGCGGTCGGATAAATGCATAGAGCGCCTTGCCGAACCCCGGCATCCGCGCGTCTTTGCGTTCTGCAAACCGGCAGGCTTCGATCAAAGGGTCGCGTTGGCGCAGGATGTCGGGCATCTGCTCATAGAGCATGCCTTCGCGAATGCCATAGGACGACACCGCGATATCCTTGGGTTTGAACGTGCGGACGAGCTTCTTGAGCACTTCCGACGCGATCGGGACCAGGGCCATACGGGTCGAAGAGGTCGAGGTATGCTGGCGCACTTCGTCCAGATCCTGTTTGCCGATCCACTTGAGTGTCGTGGCCAATTCCTTGGGACGCATCCGGTATTCGTGCAGCACGGTCAGAGGATAGTCCCGCCGATACATGTCGAGCTTGGCAATCGCCCGCCAGGACCCGCCAACCAGGAAAATTCGGTCATGACCCGTGCCGACTTCTTCGGCCAACTCGTCCATCACCTTCTGAATGTGCTTCCGCAGCGCCTTCTTGCCACCCTTCAAACCCTGAAGCTTGAGCGGTCCGAGGCCGGAGGTGACGCGCTTGCCGACTTCGCCGTTCTCGATGACGGCCAGCTCCATCGAAGAGCCGCCAATGTCGCACATCAACCCATTCGCGCCGGGCCACCCCAAGAGCACCCCTTGCGCCGAAAGCCGCGCTTCTTCGATCCCGTCGATGACGTGCATGGTCAGCCCGGTTTCACGCAGCACCTCTTCGCGAAATTCAGGCCCGTCCTCCGCGTCTCGCACCGCTGCGGTGGCAACGGCGGTGAGGGGAGGAAGGTCCATCCCCACCGCGAGAAGCTGGAATCGGCGAATCGCTTTCAGGGCGCGCTTTCGGCCCTCCGGGTTCAATCGCCCGGTTTCGGAAATCCCGGCGCCAAGGCCGCACATGATCTTTTCATTGTAGAAATAGGCAGGCGAGCGCGCGGCACCGTCAAAAACCACCATCCGGACCGAGTTCGATCCGATATCCACAACACCGACACGCGCCAGATCGCGGGTTTGCGGGTCTGCAAACAGGGGCCGTCCAAACGGTCCCCAGTCGCGCTCTTCGGTTCCGTCCATGACGTGCTCCGGTTGCCTATCCCCGGTTATGACAGCAGCCGGGGCGCAGGGTCAACGCGCCAAACCGACCACCCGGTTCCGAAGTGACGTCTCAATCGTGGCTGTGCGTGAGCTCGGGCACATCGGAGGCGCCCGCAGACCCTCGACCCGAGAGCGAGGGGTATTCCATGAAGAACTTGTGGCAGTTGAACGGCGTGTCGTTCCCGGTCAGGTCGGGACGCGCAAAGCTGCCATCCGGCTGCATGACCCAGCTTTGGGCCACGTCATGCAGGTTCGCCGCCATGATCTGCGAAACGATCTGTGCTTTCACGGTCGGGTTCGTCGTCTCGACCAGTGTTTCCACGCGACGGTTGAGGTTGCGGCCCATCCAGTCCGCCGAGGAGATGAAAACGCGTGCCTTCTTCGACGGAAGACCATGACCATTCCCGAAACACACGATCCGCGAGTGTTCGAGGAACCGGCCCACGATGGACTTCACCCGGATGTTTTCGGACAGCCCCTTGATCCCCGGACGCAGGCCCGAGATACCCCGTATGACGAGGCTGATCTTCACGCCCTGCTGACTTGCCCGGTAAAGGGCGTCGATCACGTCTTCCTCGACGAGCGAGTTCATTTTCGCCCAGATCTCGGCGGGCTTTCCGGCTTTCGCGTGTTCCGCTTCCGCTTCAATCAATTCAAGCAGCTTGGATTTCAGCGTGAGCGGCGAAATCGCGAGTTTTTCGAGGCTTTCGGGCTGCACGTAGCCGGACAGGTAATTGAACACCCGCGTTGCATCGCGTCCGAGGGCGGCGTCGCAGGTGAACAGCGACAGGTCAGTGTAAATCTTCGCCGTGATCGGGTGATAGTTGCCGGTGCCGTAATGCGTATAGGTCACAAGCTCATCGCCTTCACGGCGCACCACCGTGGAAATTTTGGCGTGGGTTTTGTACTGCATGAAGCCGTAGACGACATGGGCGCCCGCCCGCTCCAGCCGGCGCGATTGCCGGATGTTCGCGGCCTCGTCGAACCGGGCCTTCAGTTCCACGAGCGCGGTCACGGATTTGCCCGCTTCCGCCGCCTCGCACAGTGCTGAAACGATAGGCGAATTGCGCGAGGTCCGGTAAAGGGTCTGCTTGATCGCCACGACATTGGGGTCGAGCGCGGCCTGCTCCAAAAACCGCACCACCATGCCGAAGGTCTCATAAGGATGGTGCAGCAGCATGTCCTTTTGCCGGATTGCCGCGAAAATATCGCCTTCGAAATCCTGCACCCGTTCCGGCACGCGCGGCGTGAAGCTTGGCCAGAGAAGATCGGGGCGTTCATCGACGACAAGCTCGGACAAGTCCGCCATACCGATCAAACCGTCGACTTCGACGATCTCGTCGTCGGAAACGTGAAGCTCCCGCTGAATGAGCGTGCGCAGCGATTTGGGCGCCTCCGAGGACACTTTCATCCGAACCACTTCGCCACGGCGGCGGCGTTTCAAAGCCGTCTCGAACTCCCGCACCAGGTCTTCGGCTTCATCCTCGACCTCAAGGTCGCTGTCACGCAGCACGCGGAAAGCACAATGTCCCTTGGTCAGATAGCCCGGAAACAGGCTGTCCATCTTGAGGATCAAAAGGTCTTCGAGCGGCAGGAACCGCATCGTGCCATCGCTGGACGGCAGCCGAATGAAACGGTCGATCTGATGTGGGATCGGAAGCAGCGCCTGGAGTTTGCGTTTGTCCGCCTTCCGCTCCAGTTCGAGCGCGAGCGCGAAGCCGGTGTTCGGGATGAATGGAAACGGGTGGGCCGGGTCGATGGCAAGCGGTGAGAGCACAGGAAACACCCGGCTCAGGAACACGTCGTCCAGAAATTTCAGATCGGCCTTGGTCACGTCATCCCGACTGCATAACACGATGCCCGTTGCTGCCATTTCGCCGGCCAGCGTTTCGAACACCTCTTGCTGGCGCGACATCAGCGCGCGGGCGTTGGCGTCGATCATCAACAGCTGTTCGGCGGGCGTGTGACCGTCGGCGGCGGGGGTGTTGTTTCCCTCTTTCGCAAGCTCGCGCAGACCGGCCACGCGCACGGTGTAGAACTCGTCCAGGTTGGTTGCCGAGATTGACAGGAACCGCAGCCGTTCCAGCAGCGGCACGCGCAGATTTTCGGCCTCTTCCAGCACACGCCAGTTGAACCCAAGCCAAGACAGCTCGCGATTGAAGAACCGTTTCGGACCGTCGATGTCCTCGATCGGCAATTCGACAGCAGGCGGGAATTCCGTTTCGAGGAAATCGGCGTTTGGCGCAGGGATGATTTGTGTGGTGTCTGGCATGATGGGGGTATGAGCGCGTTGTGTGACGTCTGTGTGACTATGCGCCCCCATCCTCCCCTATGTCCAGCAAGCGCGCCGCCAGTGCGCGGGTCACAGCCCGCTTTTCCGAAAGCGCCTGCCTGTCGAGCCGTGCGACGAAGCGCTCGACCTCTGCGAGCGACCGGGGCAAGCGCGGCGCGAGATAGGAGATCAGGTTCGGGGCCACGGCGATCTGCCTGTCGTCGAAAAATTTTACCAGCACAGCCGAGATCAACATCTCGTCCGGGGTCTCCAGCGCGATGGTCGGGGTGCCTTCCATGCGGCTTTTGAGATCGGGAAGCTCCAGGCCCCAACGGCTCGGGGCCAGGCGGGACGTGAGGAGAAGAGTGCCTCCCTCCGCCAGAACGATATTGTGCAAGTGAAACAGCGCGATTTCGGCATCCGTGTCACCGGCGATTCGATCCGCGTCCTCGATGACCACGTTTCTCCCGGCGACCTCGTCTGCATGCGCGCCAGCCAAAGACGCGGCCGGAATAACGACGGCTTCCGCCAATCCCGACCAAACCTGTGCCAGGTGGCTCTTGCCTGCGCCCGCCGGTCCGGTGAGAACCATCTTGCGCCCCGGCCAGTCCTGCCACCCCTCGACGGCGGCAAGCGCGACGGCATTGCTCTCGGCGACGAAGAAATCACCGCGTTCCCGTGCGGTGCGCACAGGCAGATCGAAGGTCAATTGCTGGCTCATCTCAGTCCGCGTCGTCTTGTTCTTGGGGCAGCAACGCCCCTTCGGAGAGACCCTTGTAAAGCCGCCCCTCCTTGTATCGCTGGATCACGTATCGCGTGACGACACCCATGGCGGCGGCCACCGGCACGGCGACGAGCATGCCGACGAAGCCGAAGACCGTGCCAAAGGCCGACAATGCGAAGATTAGCCAGACCGGATGCAGTCCGATGGAGGAGCCGACGAGGTTCGGGGTCAGAACGTTGCCTTCGATGAACTGGCCGAAGACAAAGATCGCGACGACCCCGCCCAGAAGCCACCATTCGCCCCAGAACTGAAACAGCCCCAGACCGATGGCGAGCGCGCCACCGACCAATGCGCCGACATAGGGAATGAAGGTCAAAAGTCCCGCAATCGCCCCGACGATCAGGCCGAATTGAAGCCCGATCAGCATGAGCGCCACGGCGTAAAAGGACCCGAGGATCAGGCAAACGGTGCCTTGCCCCCGGATGAAGCCCGCCAACGTATCGTCGATTTTCGACGCCAGATCACGGATCACCGGCGCATGGTCGCGGGGCAGAAGGTCGTCGATGGCCGCAACCATCCGATCCCAGTCCCACAGGAGGTAAAAGGTCACGACGGGCACGATCACGATCAGAAGCACGACGTTGATCACGCCCATTGCCGATGAGAACAAGGTGTCCAGAAGCTCCCCGCCGCGTTCCTTCACCGTCGCGCCGATCTGGTCGAAGCTTTGCCGGATCACCGAATCCTCGTCGACGATGCCAGGAAACATCTCGATGGTTACCGTCTTGAGGCGCGCGAAAATCTCCGGTGCGGTGTTCACGAGCTGCGCGGCCTGGGACACCAAGGTCGGCACGATCAAAAGCACCATCGCGACGAAGATCAGGAAGGCGATGATCGAAATCGTCACTGTTGCCCATATTCGCTTCAGCCCCCAGGCTTCCAACCGGTCCGCGACAGGATCGAGGAAATAGGCAATCGCGCCACCGACCAGGAACGGCATGAGCACATCGCCCAATAACCACAGCGCGACGAAAAAGACCGCCGCCGCGAGTCCCCAGTATTTTGCCTGTGTTCCGACGGGCAGTGCCATGTCGCCTCCGATTGCTTCGACACAGTCTTGATGCCAACCGGGCGGGGGATCAAGCATTTAGCTCCCGGCTTGCCTGGCACGGGCGGCTTCGTCATACGGAAAGCATGGACTTGGTGCTCATACACACCGGCGGGACCATCGGAATGGTGCCTTCGAACCACGGGTTGGTGCCCGCGCGGGGCCGCGTCGAAGCCGCCGTGGCGGAAATGCTTCCTGCCGGCGCGCATTTGACGACGCATGTCTTCGATCCGCTGCTCGACAGCTCCAACGTCGGGCCGGACCACTGGAACCAGATGCTCGACCTGATCGACGCACACCCCGGAGCGTCCGTGTTGCTGACCCATGGCACCGATACCATGTCCTTTACCGGCGCCGCCCTGGCCGCGGCATTGGCCGGACAGGAGGTTCGCGTGGTCCTCTGTGGTGCCATGGCGCCGCTCGGCGCGGGCGAGGGCGCGCGCGCCAACCTGAACCTCGCCGTCACGACCCTGTTGCAACCGGGATGGACCGGCATCAAATGCGCTTTCGCCAGCAAGGTGTTGGACGGCGGCGGCTTGGTGAAACACGACACGCGTGGGGATGACGCCTTTCGCGCGGTGCCGCAGGACGACCTGCCCGTGCCGGGAGCGCGGCGCTTCAAGCCCAGAAACCTTGCCATGCTGTCGCTCACGCCGGGGTTCAGCGCAGCGGCGCTTCGCGCGATGTTGGAGGAGGTTGACGGCCTGGTGCTGCGCGTCTTCGGGGCGGGTACGGTGATGGACGATCCCGATGTGCTTTCCGTGCTTGAGGACGCCTGCGCACGCGGCCTGCGTATTCGCGCGGTCAGCCAATGCGAAAGCGGCGGATTGATCCCCGGGCACTACGCGGCAGGACAACCGCTTTGGGATGCTGGCGTTGAAAACGGCGCGCGCGAAACGCCGGAAGCGGCGCTGATCCGTCTCTGGCTCGATACATAAGCAGCCCCGGAAAAGAGGTGGCCCGGAACCTGGGACGGGTTCCGGGCCGGAGCCGAGGTGGGAGCCTCGGCAGGGACAGTCATGGGACATAAAGACTACGCTTGGGATGAGGGGTTGGTTCCCTTGCGCATGAAAAAAATCGCGTCCCTGGCATGGTGGATCAGCAGCTTGCGCCGTCACCCGGCATGATGACCTGGTCGATGACGTGGATGACGCCGTTGTCGGCCTCGATGTCTGCGGTCACGACCATGGCCGTGCCACCTTCGCCATCGGTCAGCGATACGCCGTCATCGCCCTTGGTAATGCAGACTTGCGGACCGGCCGCCGTGTCGGCCCCCATCGTGCCCATCTCGATTGCGGTCGAAGGAACCTCGGCCGCGACGACGTGATAGAGCAGGATGTTGGTCAGCATTTCCTTGTTCTCGGGCATGAGAAGCGTGTCCACGGTGCCCTCCGGCAGCGCGGCGAAGGCGGTGTTCGTCGGTGCGAACACCGTGAACGGGCCTTCGCTTCCCAGCGTCTCGACGAGGCCCGCCGCGTCGGCTGCCGCCACGAGGGTCGAAAAGTCGTCGTTGCCCGCAGCGATTTCCGCGATGGTTTCGGCGGATGCGGCTCCGGCGACAATTGTTGCGGCCAGTGCGGTGGTTGCGAAAAGGGTCATGTCTTCCTCCAGTTTCTCTGTTGCGTATGACAAGGGTTACGAGGAGGAAGGTCCCTGTGGATGATGTCAGTCACCGCTCTGTGTTTCTCGGTGATCCGTGATCGGCGCGTGATCGGCCGTTGATCGGTCGGACACGCAACGCGCGGCGAAGCGCAGCGGCCAGATGTCCGCCCCCG
>DOUP01000203.1 GCA_003520545.1 Maritimibacter sp.
GTGGAAGCGCAGGTCTTTTCCCGCGCGATCCATGCCCACAGCCACCACCGCGTGTTCCTGAACGGGAACAAGACGGTGGTCTTCCCGGCATCGCCCGGCGGCTATGCGTCCGAGCGTATGGGCTGATTGGTCGGGAGGTCGGACATGATCTCGGCGCCGATCTCGAACGACCGAAGCCGCGCGGCATGATCGTGGATGCCGGATGAGAGAATGATCTCGTCTGGCTGATACGTGTCGATAAAGCCCTGAAGCTGCTCGCGCACACGCTCCGGTTCCCCGACCGCGGTGATGCGCAGCGCGTGGTTCACCATGGCTTCCTCGTCCGGGCTGGCCACGTCGCTGAACCGATCCACGGGTGCGGGCAGGGGGCCGGGTGACCCGGTGCGCAGATTGCGGAAGGCCTGCTGCATCGAGGTGCGAAGCCGTATCGCCTCTTCATCAGTTTCGGCGGCGAACAGGTTCGCGGCGAGAATGAAATGGGGGGCTTCGGTAACGCCCGGTTTAAAGTTCGAGCGATAGACATGCAGCGCGTCGTCCAGCGCATCGGGCGCAAAGTGGCTGGCAAAGGCATAGGGCAGCCCGAGATGTGCCGCCAGTTGCGCGCCGAAAAGCGACGAGCCCAGCATGTAGACCGGCACGTTGGTGCCCGCACCCGGTATCGCCTTGATCCGCTGGCCCGGTTGCGGCTCCTGGAGGAAGTCGATCAATTCGACCACATCATCCGGAAAGGTATCCGCCTGGGACATGATCCGGCGCAGCGCCCGTGCGGTCGCCATGTCGGTGCCCGGCGCGCGGCCCACGCCAAGGTCGATGCGGTCGCCATAAAGCGTGGCGAGCGTCCCGAACTGTTCCGCGACCATCAGCGGCGCATGGTTCGGGAGCATGATACCGCCCGACCCGACGCGCAGCGTCTTCGTCGCATTGGCCACATGGCCGATCAGGATCGCGGTCGCCGAAGAGGCGATGCCGGTCGAGTTATGGTGTTCTGCGAACCAATAGCGGTGATACCCCCAACCCTCGGCATGCTGGGCCAGATCGGTCGCATTGGCGAGCGCGTCGGCGGGGGTCGATCCCTCGGGGATCGGGGCGAGGTCGAGGATGGAATAGGGAATCATGGGGCCTCCGGCGTGTGTCACACCGATGTGGGCTCCTGGGACCACTCTTCAAGGGACGACGTGACGGTAGGGATGTTCGGACGACTTACCGGAAGCCGGCGACCGTCGATGAGGCGCACGAAACATTTGCGCCCGTCTTTCTCCAAGGCTTCGACGGCGTCCAATGCAACCCAGTGCGACCGATGGATCTTCAGTCCCGGATACCCTTCAAGCTCGGCGATCGCGTCCGACATCCGTTTGAGAATACGTGTCTCTCCGGCCTCGGTGACCACGTCAAGGTAATGGTCCTGCGTCGAAATCGAGAGCAGGCGATCATCGACATTGGTGTTCAGGTTGCGCAGGAAAAGCGGACGGGGTTTTGGGTCCTGAGATTTGGCCACCGGGTCTTCCAACGCGGCGTGGGGGACGGCGCCGTCGGTCGAATGGGCCAGGCGAGTCAGGCTGGCAAACGCGTTGTAGATCGGGCTCGTCAGAGTTTCCGGCGCATTGGACCGCGGACGCAGGTATTCTTCGAAAAACGAGACCGCAAGCGTGATGATCGCAACGAAGGAGGTCCGAAAGACCACGCGTTCGAGCGACAAGGGGTCCCCATTGGCGAGCGCGTCCAACACGACGATCAGCGCTGCACCGACCGGTCCGGTCAGTAGGCTTGCAATAACGATCCGGATCAACAGGTGATTGGCACCGCCGCGCCGAAACACGCCGCATGCCCAAAGCATCAGGTTGGCGACAACCGCGATACTGACGATCACCGCGGACCAATAGGCAAGGCGTGTGATGAATGGCATGGCTTCGAAGGTCCCGAATGGTCCGACAAGACCCGAACCACCAGACATCACACTAACAATCAGAATCTTTCGAAGAAATTCCCTTCCCATAACTAACTGCGATACTCCATCTTGTTTATCGGCGCAATTTACTCGTTAAAAATATGTGCGACAGTTTGTTGCGGACTATCAGATGCCACGACTAAATATCTAGTTAATCGTCAGACACATGGAGGGCGCTATGGGGCAGGGTGATTGGGACTTTATCATCGTCGGCGGCGGGACTGCGGGCTGTGTTCTGGCCAATCGGTTGTCCGAAGACCCGACGAGCCGCGTCCTTTTGCTCGAAGCGGGCGGGCGTGACACCTATCCATGGATCCACATCCCGGTCGGGTATCTCTACTGCATGGGCAATCCGCGCACCGATTGGATGATGAAAACCGCCGAGGAGCCGGGGCTGAACGGACGATCTCTCGCCTACCCGCGGGGCAAGGTTCTGGGCGGCTGCACCTCGATCAACGGCATGATCTACATGCGCGGGCAGGCGGCGGACTACGACGGCTGGCGCCAGATGGGCAATGCCGGGTGGGGTTGGGATGAGGTGCTCCCCTACTTCAAACGGTCCGAGGATCACCATGCGGGCCAGACCTCGCTGCACGGGGCCGACGGCGAGTGGAAGGTGCAAAAGCAGCGGCTGACCTGGGACATACTCGAAGCGGTGCAGCAGGCCGCAATCGAGTTCGGCATTCCCTTCGCACCGGATTTCAACGACGGAACCAACGAAGGCGTCGGGTTCTTCGAGGTGAACCAGAACAACGGCGTGCGCTGGTCGACAGCGAAAGCGTTCCTCAAACCTGCCGAGGGCCGGGCGAACCTCAAGGTCGTCACGGGGGCCTTGGTCGAGAGCCTGATCCTCGATGGCAAGCGCGCGGTCGGCGTGCGCTGGTTAGTCGATGGGACGCCGCAAGAGGCGCGGGTGTCGCGCGAGGTGATCCTCTCGGCCGGGTCTCTCAACTCCCCCAAGATCATGGAGCTGTCTGGCATCGGTGACCCGGAAGTTCTGTCCCAATTCGGCATCGACGTGGCCCATGCGTTACCCGGCGTTGGCAAGAACCTGCAAGATCACCTTCAAATTCGCACGGCCTACCGCGTTCAGGGCGCGAAGACGCTCAACCAACTGACCAATTCCCTGTTCGGCAAAGCCAGGATAGGCATTGAATACGCGCTCAAACGATCTGGCCCCTTGGCGATGGCGCCCTCGCAGCTCGGCATCTTCACCAAGTCTGACGAGAGCGTCGCGACACCCGATCTCGAATACCATGTCCAGCCGCTGACCACCGACAAGCTCGGCGACCCGTTGCATCCCTTCCCCGGCGTGACCGTCTCGGTCTGCAACCTCCGGCCCGAGAGCCGTGGGACCAGCCACCTGCAATCCACCGACCCGGCCCAGCAGCCCGACATTCGTCTCGGTTACCTGACTTCCGAGCGGGACAAGCTGGTCGCGGTGAAAGCGGTGCAACAGGCGCGCCAGTTGATGACCATGTCCGCGCTTCGGAAATACGCGCCGGAGGAATTCCTGCCCGGACCCGGCTGCGCCACCGACGACGATCTTCTGCGCGGCGTGGGCGACATTGCCTCTACGATTTTCCATCCCGTGGGCACGACCAAGATGGGATCGGACCCGATGGCCGTGGTCGGCCCGGACCTCAAGGTGCACGGGTTGGACGGGCTTAGGGTTGTCGACGCGGGGGTCATGCCTACCATTGTCTCCGGAAATACCGCGTCGCCCACCATTATGATTGCCGAGAAAGCTGCCGACATGATCTGCGGGCGCTTGGCGTAAGAGGGCGAAATCGTCGCGACGATTTCGCTTCGAATTCATCCCATGAATTCAATCCCGCCGGCATTCCACCATGGCGCGAGCGGAAAAAGTATAAGCCCCGAGTCCTCAACCGACTCGATTCGCTGGGAAATCAAGGATTTTCCACTTTCTCCTTTACAGGAGTCAATGAATATCACACGATATGTTGTAGGGACGGGGCGCAAAAGACGCCACACCCAGTACAGGCAACAACCCTTTGCGTATCTGCATCCGCGCGGGGTTAACCGGGCAGAAGGGGCATCGGCATGGCGGCGACCGAGCATTATCTCGAATCCGAGGACCTGCATCCCATCGACATCGTGGAAACATTGGCTCAGCACCACGCTTGGGACTTTGACCGTGTCGGTGACGATCAGATCGCAATGGCAGTCGAGGGACAGTGGCGAACCTACTCGATCACGCTCGCATGGAGCCCCTATGACGAAACCCTGCGGCTTATCTGCACTTTCGAAATGGAGCCGCCGGAGGAAAAGCTTCCGGCACTCTACGAGGCACTCAACGCGACCAACGACATGGTCTGGGACGGCGCCTTTACCTACTGGTACGAGCAGCGTCTGATGGTCTTCCGCTATGGCCTCGTTTTGGCGGGCGGCTTGATGGCGGGACCGGAGCAACTCGGGCGGCTTATCTCCTCCGCCGTGGGGAATTGCGAACGGTTCTACCCGGCGTTCCAGTTGGTAAACTGGGGTGACCAAAGCGTCGAAGCTGCCATGCAGGTCGCAATGGCCGAGGCGTATGGGCGCGCCTGATCTGACTTAGGTTTCATACGGGCATTTCGGGGGGGCTTCGGTCCCCCCGATGACGTTTTGGGCCCGCGCCGTTGCACCTCCCCAGTCTCTCCCATAACGTCCCGGCAAAACGGAGGCGCTTATGGATATGAACACGGTGAAAGAGAAGGGTCTCGCCCTCTTGGGGTGCGGCAAGATGGGTTCGGCGATGCTCAAGGGCTGGCTCGACGGCGGGTTGCCCCCGTCCAGCGTCTGGGTCACCGATCCGAACCCCTCTGACTGGCTCAAATCCACCGGTGTTCACCTGAACGAAGACCTGCCCGCCGCGCCTGCCGTGGTGCTGGTCGCCGTGAAGCCGCAGATGATGGCCGACGCCCTGCCGACGCTGAAAGCCATGGGCAACGGGCCGACGCTTTTCATCTCGGTCGCCGCCGGGATCACGCTCGCCACTTACGAGGGCATGCTGGGCGATCAGACACCCATCGTGCGTGCCATGCCCAACACGCCTGCGGCCGTGGGTCGGGGCGTCACCGCGATCATCGGGAATGGCGCGGCCTCCGCCGATCACGCCGATCTCGCCGAAGCGCTGCTCACGGCCGTGGGTCAGGTCGTCCGGCTTCAGACCGAGGCACAGATGGGCGCGGTCACGGCGGTCTCCGGCTGCGGGCCTGCCTATACCTTCCACCTGATCGAAACCATGGCGGCCGCCGGCGAAGCCAATGGCCTCGCCCCGGAGCTGGCCCTGCAACTCGCCAAGGCCACCGTCGCGGGCGCTGGGTATCTGGCGGAGAACGCTGACGAAGACCCCGGCCAGCTTCGCGTCAATGTCACCTCGCCCAATGGCGTAACCCAGGCCGCGCTGGAGGTTCTGATGAACGAAGAAGACGGCTTTTCACCGCTTCTGAAACGCGCGGTCGACGCGGCCATCAAGCGCGATCAGGAGTTGGGGGAATGACCGAGATCAGCTTCGACGATTTCCTCAAGGTCGAGGTCCGCAAAGGCACCGTGGTGCAAGCCGAAGACTACCCCGAAGCCCGCAAACCGGCGATCAAGCTCTGGGTCGATTTTGGCGGTGACATGGGCGTGAAAAAGTCCTCCGCCCAGATCACCAGGCACTACACGCCCGAGACAGTCGTGGGGAAAGAGGTCATGGCCGTGACCAACTTTCCGCCCCGCCAGATCGGCAAGTTCATGTCCGAAATTCTCGTGCTCGGCGTGCCTGACGAGGACGGCGAGGTCGTGCTGATCACGCCGGACAAATCCGTCCCTGACGGCGGGCGGCTTTACTGATGGCAAAGGTGCTCGTCACCCGCCCGCTGCCCGACGCGGTGTTCAACCACCTGTCCGACCATGAAGTCACGCAGCGCGAGGACACGGCGCCGATGAGCTTTGACGAAATGGTCGCCTCGCTCACCGACTACGACGCGGTGCTTCCCACCTTGGGCGATCTCTACTCGGCGGAGGTTTTCGACGCGGCGGGCAGCCCCCGCGCCAGGCTCCTCGCCAACTTCGGCGTCGGCTTCAACCATATCGACGTTGCTGCGGCGCGGGCCAAGGGCATTACCGTGACCAATACGCCGGGCGCGGTCACCGATGCCACGGCTGATATCGCCCTCACGCTCATCCTGATGACCGCACGACGCGCGGGCGAGGGCGAGCGGCTGGTCCGGGCAGGCGATTGGCAGGGTTGGCACCCGATGCAGTTCCTCGGCCAGCATGTTTCCGGCAAGACGCTGGGCGTGATCGGAATGGGCCGGATCGGTCAAGCGATCGCGCGCCGCTGCCATCATGGGTTCGGGATGGACGTGGTGTTCTACAACCGCTCGCCCAAGACACTCGACTTCCCATCCACGCAGTTGGACAGCGTCAAAGCGGTGGCCGCGCAGTCGGATTTCGTCGTCGTGGCACTTCCCGGTGGGGCCGAGACGCGCCACATTGTCGACGCCGACACCTTCGCCGCGATGCAAGCCCATGCCATCTTCGTGAACATCGCGCGGGGCGAAAT
>DOUP01000134.1 GCA_003520545.1 Maritimibacter sp.
TGGTGTGGGTGCGCAGCACGTGGGGCGGGCGGTTGTCGCCCTCCTCCCGGTGCATGAAGAAGGTGTCATGTTCTTGGCGCGCCGGGTGGTGCGGCGGGATGTTGAGCGCGTCGAAGGGGTACCAGTCATCCTCGATCTGCGGACCTTCGGCGACGGCAAAGCCCATGTCGGCAAAGATCGCCGCGACTTCCTCGGTCACCTGTGAAATCGGATGGATCGACCCTTGGGGACGGTTGCGACCGGGCAGGGTCACGTCGAGCCATTCGCCGCGCAGGCGCTCATCCAGCGCCGCGTCCGCGAGGGCGGCCTTCTTGGCGGCCAGCGCCGAATTGATCTCGTCCTTCAGCGCGTTGAGCTTCGGTCCCATGACCTGCCGCTCCTCGGGCGTCATCTTGCCCAGCTCACGCATCTTGAGCGCCACTTCGCCCTTCTTGCCGACGGCTTGCAGGCGGATGTCTTCGATGGTGGCTTCATCGGCGGCGCCCGCGATCAGGTCGAGGTATTTTTGCTTCAGGTCGTCCATGGTCCAAGTCCCTTGGGGAAGTTGGCGCTTTGCTATCGCAGGCCGGGGGTGTTCACAAGGTTTGAGCATCCCGCCTTTGCACGGAATAGCCGCGAAGGCGGCCCGGGCAGCGCACGTCCGCCCCACCGGACGGGCGCTTTGGTGACGTTTGCGCGGGGGTCGGGGTCATCCGGGATGGGACCATAAAGCGCTGACCTTAAGGGTCGCGGCGCCCCTCCGCGGACGTGCACTGCCCTCTGCCTGTGCCGCAAACGCCCGGCCCAAACGAAAAACGCCGACCCAGGGGCCGGCGCTGATCCATTCACTTGCTCAGGTGAGCTTACGCGAGCGCGGCCTTCGCCTTGTCGACGATAGCGGTAAACGCTTCCGGTTCATGCACGGCGAGATCGGCGAGCACCTTGCGGTCCACTTCGATGCCAGCAACGGAGAGACCGTTGATGAACTTCGAGTAGGTCAGGCTTTCGTCGTTCGCGCGAACGGCGGCGTTGATGCGCTGAATCCAGAGCGAGCGGAAGTTACGCTTGCGCGCCTTCCGGTCACGGGTTGCGTATTGGTTCGCCTTGTCGACGGCCTGGGTGGCGGTCTTGAAGTTGGTGGAGCGACGGCCGTAGTAGCCTTTCGCTGCCTTGATCACCTTCTTGTGGCGAGCGTGGGTGGTGGTTCCGCCTTTTACACGAGACATGTCAGTACCTCCTCTTAGCGATCGTAGGGCATCATCGACTTGACGATTTTCGCGTCAGGAGCCGACATGGTGGTGGTACCGCGTGCATTGCGGATGAATTTCTTGTGGCGTTTGATCATGCCGTGGCGTTTGCCGGCCTGACCCGTCAGGACCTTGCCATTGGCTGTCACCTTGAACCGCTTCTTGCAGCTCGACTTGGTCTTCATCTTGGGCATTTGCGTCTCCATTCGTTTAGACGTTACGCGCGACTCGGCATGCCTCTGGAGCCGGTCCCGCATGGAAGTGCGGCGTATACGGGGGTTGGGGTCTTCTGGCAAGGGGGTTTCGCGGGTTTTCGCGCGCCCGAAAGAAACGCCCCGACGTCGGGTCCGGGGCGGTTGCGTGCTTTTAGGAAACGTCAGCCCGGGATCAGGAGCCTTTGGACCACCCGGATCTGGCTTGGGGATGCGATCGTGTCGCCGGTTGCCTCGTAAATACGGCTGTATTGCGAGGTATCCTTGTAAAACAGGATCGAAATGTAGGCGAGGCTGTCGCCCTCTTCGACCGTGTAGTATCGCTGGCCCGCAACGGTCGTGGTTTCGGGCGCGCGGGTCAGCCCCAGAAGCAGCCAAAGCTGCATCCCGCCCCGGTAGTAATTGAGCTTGGACGCCGGGTAGCCAACCGCGACGAGATCGTCGAAGGCATGGCGGCTTTGCTCGCACCATGGACCTTTTCAGAAAAGCGTCAACTCGCGGGCGTTGGTGAAGTCCCATGCGCCACCGGCGTTCTTGCCGCCCAGCGCGGCCAGGATCTGATCACGGTAGGGATTGGATTGGTCGAGCGTCGAGAATGGCACGTTGACCGCCCCCGGAATGGTGCCCTTGGCGAACCATTCCGGAAGGCGGGCATCGACCAGGAGGCCGGAGCCCTGGGCGACAGCGGTCTAGATGAGGTTAATGACTTCCAGCTCACCGATGTTGCGCACGCCTGCCGCCGCTTCGATCGGCGCGATGCAGACCGGCGGCCAGGGCCGCGAGGTCTTCGTGAACTCGTTGTCGAGCCGCGCCTGCGTGTCCTGATTGCGTTCAATGGTGAGAAGCTGTCTGGCAACTTCAACCGAGACCGACGAAGGTTCTCCGTGAGGCGAACCTCTTGGGGGAGGGATGTATTGTTTGTGATCACAAGCGCCAGAATAGCGCTCAGGAGCGGTCTAATCATTTTCCCCCAAGTCCTGTCCTGCTCGACAGGTTCAGCCAAATCTCCGGGTGGCTGCCCGGTATTCAATACGCTGCATATTGGGGGAGTTCGCGAATCGGGTCAATATTTCGCG
This sequence comes from Maritimibacter sp., assembly GCA_003520545.1. Taxonomy (GTDB): domain Bacteria; phylum Pseudomonadota; class Alphaproteobacteria; order Rhodobacterales; family Rhodobacteraceae; genus Maritimibacter. The sequence continues at coordinate 2,515 of DOUP01000134.1, forward strand.
TGATTCACGCGATGGAAGCAGCCGATTCGAAAAAACCGATTCGCGACAATAGGTTGAGTCGGCTTGGCGTGTGTCGCCGTGACGGCCTGCAAAATTAATTTTGTGATCACGCGACCGCAAATAGTCGAGCTGGTTCAAATCAGCCGTTCTCGCGAAGCACCTGCCCCGCAAGGTAGAGCGACCCGCAGATGAGCACGCGGGCATCCGGGTCGCGGGCAAGGATCGCAGCAAGCGCCTCGGTTACGCTCGGGGCCGTGTCGACCGAGGCGAAGCCTGCGGCCTCCGCGGCCACTGCCGTCTCCTGCGCGGAGAGCGTCGCCGCTTCGCCGGGGATTTCCACGGCGGTCAGGCTTTCCGCCCGCGCCGCCAAGGGGCGCATGAAGCCGGTGATGTCCTTGGTGTTGAGCATCCCGCAGATGAGATGGAGCGGGCGGGCCGGCAAACGGCCCAGCGCTTCGGCCAGTGCCACGCCGGCCGCCGGGTTGTGACCGCCGTCGAGCCAAAGCTCGGCCTCACCTGCTACATCAACCAACGGTCCATGGCGCAGGCGCTGCATCCGGGCGGGCCACTCGGCATTGGTCATGGCCGCTTCGCAAGCGGCTTCATCGCAACCCAGCGCCCGGAGCGCCGCGAGCGCCACGCCCGCGTTAGTGACCTGATGCGCACCTAGGAGCACGGGCATGGGCAGATCAAGAAGGCCCGTTTCGTCCTGGAAGACCAGCCGCCCGCGTTCCTCCCAGACATGCCAGTGCTGACCGTAAGCAAGGATCGGCGCGCCGAGGCGATTGGCGGTGGCTTCGATTACGTCGAGCGCACCCTCCTCCTGCGGGCCGACCACGACCGGCACGCCGCGCTTGATGATCCCGGCCTTTTCGCCCGCGATCTTGGCCAGCGTGTCGCCCAGAAACTGCGTATGGTCGATGGAGACCGGCGTGATGATCGAAAGCGCCGGGTCCACCACGTTCGTCGCATCGAGCCGCCCGCCGAGCCCGACTTCGAGCAGAGTGTAGTCGGCCGGGGTTTCCGCAAAGGCGAGCATGGCCGCAACCGTGGTGATCTCGAAGTAGGTGATGCTTTCGCCGTGATTGGCGGCGTAGCAGCGGTCGAGCACCTCGGTCAGGTGATCCTCGGTGATAAGGTCCCCCGCGAGCCTGATCCGTTCGTGAAACCGTGCAAGGTGCGGCGAAGTATAGGCATGGACGCTCTTGCCCGCCGCTTCCAGCCCGGCGCGGATCATGGCCTGCGTCGAGCCTTTGCCGTTGGTGCCCGCGATATGGATCACGGGCGGCAGGCGGCGCTCGGGATGGTCCAAGGCCTCCAGGAGCCGCCAGACGCGGTCGAGCGTGAGGTCGATGATCTTGGGGTGGAGCGCCATCATCCGGTCGAGGATGACATCTGAGCCTTGGCTCATTTCTTGGGCGCCTCGGACTTCGGCGTCGGGGCCGTATCGCTTTCGATCATGGGCGGTTTGCCCGCCTCATCGTCCGGGGCCGCGACCTCGGGCTCAGGGGCCGGAAGGTCGCCCATAACAGCGGGAGGCAGGCCCAGGAGCATCCGGGTAATGGTGATCAGCTCTTCGCGCATCGCGGTCCGGTGCGTCACGCGGTCGAGCATCCCGTGATCGAGCAGGTATTCAGCGCGCTGGAACCCTTCGGGCAGGCTTTCGCGGATGGTCTGTTCGATCACGCGGGGACCGGCGAAACAGATCAGCGCGTTTGGCTCGGCGATATGAACATCGCCCAGCATCGCGTAGGACGCGGTGACGCCGCCCGTGGTCGGGTGGGTCAGAACGACGATGTAGGGAAGCCCCGCCTCGCGCACCATGTCGACGGCCACGGTCGTGCGCGGCATCTGCATGAGAGACAGAATACCCTCCTGCATCCGGGCGCCCCCCGCGGCAGAGAAAAGCACCAGCGGGCGTTTCGTCTGAACGGCGCGTTCGGCAGCGGCGATGATCGCATTGCCGACATACATGCCCATGGAACCGCCCATGAAGGAGAAGTCCTGACAGGCCGCGACGATGGGCGTGCGCCCGATCTCGCCTTCGGCCACGAGCATGGCTTCCTTCTCACCCGTCTTCTTGCGGGCATCCTTCATCCGCTCGGGATAGCGTTTCTGGTCCTTGAACTTCAGCGGGTCTTCATAGGGCTCCGGCACGGAAATCTCGGCGAACACGCCACCGTCGAACAGCGCGGAAAAACGTTCGCGCGGGGTGATCGCCATGTGGTGGTCGCAAGAGGTGCAGACATTGAGATTGTCCGACAGCTCACGGTGAAACAGCATGGTCCCGCATTCCGGGCATTTGATCCACAGGTTCTCGGGCACCTCGCGCCGCGAAAACAGCGAGTTGATCCGGGGCCGGACGTAGTTGGAAATCCAGTTCATCGCGTTATCCTCGACGTTTGCGCGCCTTTCCTATGCGCCATACGGGTTATTTGCAATCGTCTCGCGCCGGTTCATCCAGAACCACCAGATCAGGAAAAGAACGAGGTTGAAGCCCGATTGGAACAGGATGGAATAGGCTGTGTAGCCCGATTGCGGGTCCATTCCGGCGGCAAACAGCGAGAAGCCTTCGAGATTGCCCTGTATCCCGATGAAAACCAGCGCGGCGTTGTTGCCGAAGTGAAGACCGGCGGCAGCACCCAGGTTGCCGGTGCGGATGGTAATGAGCGCGAGCAGGATGCCGGTGATCGTCGTGTTCACGACATAGGCCCCCGCGTTCATCACGCCGTAGGTCACGGCATCGAAGTGCAGCAGGCCGAAGATGAACGATGGCAGCACGGCCCAGACCCAGATCGACGAGAACCGGCCCCGAAGCTGTTGCAGGAGATAGCCGCGAAACAGCGCCTCTTCAGCGAACGTCTGCAGGAAAATCAGGACGAGCGCGGGCAGGAGCCAGACGATCCAGTCGGACACCGGGCGCACCTGGCTGATCGTCGGCTCCACGCCGTCGGGCAGCACCAGCCGTTCGACGAACATGAAGCCGTAAAGCGCGGCAGCGATGCCGATGGTGGCCGCCAGACCGAAACCGAAGTGGCGCAGGTTGAGCCGACGTGTCGGGCCGAAAAGCGTCGTGTAGCCGCGCTTGTGCAAGAGCGGCAGGACGATTAGGAGACCGATGTGAAAGCTGATGAATGTGCCAAAGAAGAGCGCCGCCGAGACCGGCGTCATGCCCCCCAACATCCGGGAAGGCTCGCTGTCCAACGCCCAGGCGCCGAGCGTGAAGATGCCGAAGGTTCCCGCGAAAAAGCCCGCAATCAGGAGCACGAAGCCCAGGGCCGTGCGCCAGATTTGCACGCGCGGCAGGGCTGGGGCCCAGAAGTCGGTCATGTCGCTCTCCTTTTCCATTGCTTGAACATAGTGGCGCGATGGCGGTGGGCAAGACATGCTGTCGCACCTCTCCTTATTCGGTCGCTTGATCCCCGGCCTCGGGCGGTCTAGGCCCGGATTGAAGACCAGAAGGACACGATCAGCATGACCCAGTTATTCCGCCCCACCGCCCTGATGCTCGTCACGGCTCTGTCCATCGCGGGATGTTCGAGCGGGCCGGGTGCAGGTGGCGGCGGCGGTCTGGGCGCCTTGTTTTCATCCTCCGGAAAAAGCCGGGGCGCGGCGATCCCGGTAATGGATGGCGCGGTAAACCTTGCGGCCCCGAACGGGTTCTGCGCCGATCCGACCGCGACACGCAGCAGCGCCACATCGGCCTTCGTTCTCTTCGGCTCCTGCCGCGCGATCGAAGGTCGCGGCCCGAAACCTGCGGCGCACGCGATCCTGACGGCAGCCGTATCGCCCGCTGCGGGCGAGCTGGGACCGGAGGCCATGGCCGCGCTGGCGGACTACGTGCAGACCGACGCGGGCCAGGCGGCCCTGTCGCGCACCGACACAGGGTCCGAGGTCGAGATCGAGAGCCTCGACCAGGCCAGCGATTTGATCCTGGTGCGGGCCCGAGACGGGGCTGGGCGCGACATGGCGCCTGCTTTCTGGCGGGTCATCTTCCCGCAGTCCGGAACACTGGTGACGGTCACGGTCTCCAACATGGCCGCAACCCCGGTCACACCGGCGCAGGGCAAAGCGCTCGCGATTGATTTCGTCGCCGCGATCCGGGCCGCCAACGCGCCAGAGACCGCACCCGCGACGGTGAGCGAGACCGACCCTGCACCGGAGGCCGAAGAGACGACCCCCAGCGGGCTCGGTGCCTTCTTCAAGCGTTTGCTATGAGTAAACAATTCTGATCTATATGCCTTTGGGTGTTCACTAACTGGAAACAATCCAACGATGTCCAAACGCGCCTTTGGCCTTGTCGATAAGATCCTGCACCGCCTCGTGATGCACCGCTGGAAGCGCATGGCGGGTCTGGCCGACCAGGTCAGCCTTGACGCGCTGCGCCGGGTCCGTCTTCGCGCACTGGAAATCCGGCAGGCGACCGACCGGGTGCTGTTCGTGTCGAATGGCCGATTGGCACTGCCGTTGATTGGCTCGAATACCTTCCCGAAACCACTCCATTCCGATTGGTCATGGCGGCCCCAACTTTGGCGCGGGCCGATTTTCCCGCCGGGTCAGGCTGGCGTGGAAAGCAAGACGGTCTTCGGCGACGAGGTGACATTGTTCCACGATTGCCGGGTGTCCGAGATCACGGTTCGCCAGCTGCGCAACACCCTTGAGGACGACCTCTCCCCCTTCGGAATGCGGGTGGACGTGTTCAAGTTCGACGGCTCCTTCCTGTCGCTCGTCATCGAGATGCCGGAAAGCGCGATGCGCGGTCTGAACCGAAAGCACCTGTTGCGGATGAACGCGGTGATCGAGACGGAAAAGCCCCTGGAGATTTTCGCCCGTGTGAACATCCAGCACGGGCCGAACACCGAACAGATGGTTCGGGAATTGCCGATCGCGGACAAGGAGCTCTCGGTGGATTTCGACCTCGCCTATACCAAGCTCAACGAGAAGCGGGTCGAGCGGGCGTGGATCGACCTGATCTTCGAGGGGCCGGAGATGAACCAGGTGATGTTGCGCGACGTGAACTTCTCGCGTCGCCCACGTGCGGAGGTGTGAGATGGCGGATTTGGTGCTGACCAAGACACGAATACAGGCGGGCGTCTGGGAAGGCGTTTTGACCGGAGCCGAGACGCCACCGGACATCACCGTGACCCATAATGGCCAGGAGATCGACGGCGCCTCGCTTCGGGATGATCCAGAGGTCGAGAGCCGGTTCCGGGTCTTCGTGCCGATCCCGCCTGAGCTTTTGTCGGAGGGCGTGCAGACCTTCATCATCTCCCACAAGGACAGCGGCGAGCGGCTGGCCAGTTTCACGGTGGTCACAGGGCAACCGCTGGACGAGGATTTCCGCGCGGAAATGGAACTGTTGCGGGCCGAGCTCGACATGCTCAAACGCGCTTTCCGGCGGCATTGCGTCGAAACCATGTGAGGGTTTGCGCCGGGCTGACGCCCGTCGCGGTGGGCCGCGCCAAGGCGCGGCGAGGGGCTGTCTGCCCCTTCCGGTCCCATCCTGCGGATGGCCCCGACCCCGAAAGTATTTTCGAAACGGTGAAGACACCTGGCTGACGCGGCGTTGGGGGGTGACAGCCTGTACCCGGCGCGTATCCTTTGCGGGTTTTCAGGGAGGTGATGATGACACAGTACCCACACATGCTGGCCCCGCTCGATCTGGGTTTTACAACGCTCAAGAACCGGGTGCTCATGGGTTCCATGCACACCGGGCTGGAAGAACGCGGCGACTGGAACCGGGTGGCGGAGTATTATGCCGAACGCGCGCGCGGCGGCGTCGGCCTGATGGTCACCGGGGGCATCGCGCCCAATGAGGAAGGCGGCGTGTTCCCGGGGGCGGCGGGACTTTACACCCCTGAGGACATCGCCAACCACAAGATGGTGACGGACCGGGTTCACGAGGCGGGCGGCAAGATCGCGATGCAGATCCTGCACGCCGGGCGCTATGCCTACGGGCCGAAATGCGTTTCAGCCTCTCCCGTGAAGTCGCCGATCTCGCCTTTCCCGCCGAAACAGCTGGACGAAGAAGGCATCGAGAAGCAGATCGCGGATTTCGCGACCTCCGCGCGCCGCGCCCGAGAGGCGGGATACGACGGGGTCGAGGTGATGGGGTCCGAGGGGTACTTCATCAACCAGTTCCTCGTGAAGCACGTGAACAAGCGGGAGGATCGCTGGGGCGGCTCCTACGAGAACCGGATGCGCCTGCCCATCGAGATCGTGAAACGGGTGCGCGAAGCGGTCGGCGAGGATTTCATCATCATCTACCGCCTGTCGATGATCGACCTGGTCCCCGACGGGTCGACCTATGACGAGGTCGTGCAACTGGCGAAAGAGATCGAGAAAGCCGGGGCCACGATTATCAACACCGGCATCGGCTGGCATGAAGCGCGGGTGCCGACAATCGCGACGAGCGTGCCGCGCGCGGGGTTTGCCTGGGTGACGAAGAAGCTGATGGGTCAGGTGAACATCCCGCTCATCACCTCGAACCGGATCAACACGCCGGACGTGGCAGAAGAGCTCTTGGCCGGGGGCGCCGCCGACATGGTGTCGATGGCGCGGCCCTTCCTCGCCGATCCCGATTTCGTGGCCAAGGCCCAAGCGGACAAAGCAGCGGACATCGCGCCCTGTATCGCCTGCAACCAGGCCTGTCTCGACCATACCTTCTCGGGCAAGATCAGCTCCTGCCTCGTGAACCCGCGCGCGGGGTTCGAGACCGAACTCGTGATCGAACCGGCGGCGGCCACGAAAACCGTGGCGGTCGTTGGGGCCGGGCCTGCGGGCCTGTCGGCGGCGACCACGGCGGCGAAACGGGGCCACAAGGTCACGCTCTTTGACAAGGCGGATCGGGTCGGCGGGCAGTTGCATATGGCAGCGGCCATTCCCGGCAAGGAAGAATTCATCGGGCTGATCGACTGGTTCACCCGGCAGGTCGACGCAGAGGGGATCGAGACGAAACTCGGTGCTGAGGCGACGGCGGACGACCTCGCCGGCTTCGACGAGGTGATCATAGCGACCGGCGTCACGCCGCGCGACCCACAGATCGAGGGGCAGGACGCGGACAACGTGCTCTCCTACATCGACGTTCTTCTGCACAAGAAGCCGGTGGGGAAACGTGTGGCGATCATCGGCGCGGGCGGTATCGGGTTCGACGTGGCCGAATACCTGACCCACGAAGGCACCTCGCCGACGCTGGATCTCGACCTCTGGCAGAAGGAATGGGGCGTGACGGACCCGGCAGAGCACCGCTCCGGCCTCGCACCGGAAGGCCCGCAACCCGAAGCACCCGCCCGTGACGTGACGCTGCTTCAGCGCAAGGCCAAGGCGCTTGGCAAAGGCCTGGGCAAAACCACCGGCTGGATTCACCGTGCTTCGCTCAAGATGAAACACGTCACCAT
>DOUP01000120.1 GCA_003520545.1 Maritimibacter sp.
ATTTTCAAACCAGAGAAGACAAGACCTGTCTGGCCGCAGCGCGCCCCGTCGCCAGGCAACCGGTGATGAGATACCCGCCCGTCGGTGCCTCCCAGTCCAGCATTTCTCCCGCCGCGTAAACGCTTGGCAGCGCGCGGATGCGGTATCGGTCGAGGGCTCCGGCGGCGATGCCCCCCGCCGAAGAGATCGCTTCGTCCAAGGGACGCAAGCCTGTGTGCGCAAGCGGCACCGCCTTGATGAGCGGCGCGAGGTCCTCGGGCAATGGGCGCCCGAACTCCATGAGGAGAGCCAAACGCACGGGATCAAGCCTCAAGGTTTTGCGCAGGTGCGCGGTCACGGTCGCCTTCCCTCGCGGCTTGGCAAGACGGGCGCGCAGGGTGTCCATGTCCAGGTCGGGTGTCAGGTCAACCGTCAAAGGGTGCCCCCGACGCACGAACCGGGACGCGGAATAGACCCCGGACCCTTCAAGCCCGCGCTCCGATATGACGAATTCACCGGGAATACGCGCCCCGCCCGCCATGAGACGCGCCGCTTTCACCGGCGCCCCGAAATGCCGGGCCATATGCTGGGACCAGTCGACGTTCAGCCCGGCGTTATCCGGTGCGAAAGGCGCGATCTCGACGCCGCGTTCGGCCAGCCAGGGCACCCAGGCCGCGTCTGACCCCAATCGCGACCAGCTCGCCCCGCCAAGCGCCAGAACCACATGGTCCGCCTCGATCCCGCGCGCGCCATCCTGCGTCTCGAATAACAGGGCCCTCCCATCGAACCCGGTCCAGCGCCAGCGTGTCCGTATCTCGACCCCATCAAGAGAGCCGAGCCAGCTTCGCAAAAGCGGCGAGGCTTTCATCGTCTTGGGAAACACGCGGCCGGATGACCCGGTGAACACGGGCTGACCCAGGCTTTCGGCCCAGTTACGAACCTCGCTCGGCCCGAAGCTGCGCACCGCCTCGGCCACGGTGCCCGCAAGGCTCCCGTGAAACGCCGAGCAAAACGCCTCCAGCCCCTCGTCCTTGGTCAGGTTCAGCCCGCTTTTTCCGGCCATCAGGAACTTGCGCGCCACGGTCGGCTTGCTCTCGGCCAGAACGACGGACATCCCACCCCGCGCCAACTCGCTCGCCGCCATCAACCCGGCGGGGCCGCCTCCGATCACCAGTGCTTGCAGCTTTTCGACGCTCATCCCATGTCTAATGCATGGAGAATGCGTCCGAGACAACCGATCCGACCTGCCCGATCTGCGGCCGTCCGATCCCCAAGGACGCACCGCAGTCGCACCACCACCTGGTCCCCAGGCTCAAAGGCGGCACCCACGGCGAAACCATTCTCCTCCACCACATTTGCCACAAGGAAATCCACGCGACCTTGTCGGAGGCCGAATTGGCACGGGTCTACAACACCCCCGACGCGCTCCTCACGCACCCCCGTATCGCCAGGTTCGCACGCTGGGTCGCCAAACGCCCACCCGACTTCCTGTCCCGGTCCGAAGGCAAACGACGACCCCGGCGCTAATATCCTTTCCGGTCTCGAAATATCTCGGGGGAACGTTGCATTTGCCTGCAAATGCGACGTCGGGGGCAGCGCCCCCGGCCACCTCGACGCAAGCCCTGCTTGCGGCGAAACCCCTCAGATCAAACCCTTGATCCCGGCCACATGGTCTGGCGTCGCGCCCAAGGCGTCCGCCGCCAGGTCCCGCGCCGCCTCGACCACGTCATCATCCACGATCCGGTCGATCAATCCCCAGGCCAGAGCCTCCGGCGCTTCGATCTTCTGTCCGGCCATCAGGATCATCTTGGCCCGCGACGGGCCGACCAGTACGGCAAGGCGTTTCGGGTCGGAGGGTTGTGGCAGGAACCCCAGCTTCATGACCGGGTAGAAGAACTTCGCCCCCGGCGCGGCGATCCGTAGGTCACAGGCCAAAGCCATCCCCATCGCACCGCCCGCCAGCGTGCCGTTCAGCGCCGCGATGGTCAGGATCGGCGCGCCATGGATCGCGCCCGACAGGCGTTCCCAGACGCCATCGGTCGCCAGGCCTGCTCGTGCTTCGTCCAGATCGGCGCCGGCCGAAAACACCTTGCCCTCGCCGGTCAGCACCAGCGCCCGCGCCCGCCCCGCGGCCTCGGAGGCGAAATCAGCCAGGTCGTTCAACATCTTGCCGGTGAGCGAATTGGCCTTCTCGGGCCGCGCGATCGTGGCGATCCACAGGTCCCCGTCCTTGTCGAACCGGATCATGCGATCAGCCCCACGGCGCGGCGCACATCCTCATCCCGCAAGGACACCTCTTGCCCAAGCCAGGCATCGCCGTCTGGACCGCAGAGCCACAAGAGGCACTTGGCGGGCCACTCCGGCGGGATGTGATCGGACCAATCCAGCTGCGCCACCGGGTTCACGCCGGAGGATTTGATCTCGCGCTGCATTTCGGTGGCCACGGTGCCGGGCGACAGGCCAATCGCGCGGATGCCATGCCCGGCCTCTTCCTTGTGCAGCGCCTTGGTCAGCATGTGGACCCCGGCCTTGGAGGTGCAATAATGGCTCCACCCCTCCAGCGCCCCGTGCGCCGCGCCGGACGAGATGGTCAGCACGCTCCCGCCCCCGCGTTTGAGCATCGCGGGCAGCACCGCGCGCATTCCGTAATAAACGCCCTTCAGGTTGATATCGATCACCTTGCTCCAATCGTCTGGCTCGCTGTCAGCCAGCCGCGAGATCGGTTCGATCACACCGGCGTTGTTGATCAATACATCGACCGATCCGAACCGGCTCAGGGTTTCGTCCACCGCAGCCTGCGTGCTTTCGAACGAGGCCACGTCACACTCGAAGGCCAACGCATTGTCGCCAATCTCGCCCGCGATCTCGGAGATCGCATCGCTCGACCGGGCGAGCAGGGCGACATTCGCCCCGGCAGCCGCGAACTCCCGCGCCGCGGCGGCGCCAATGCCCCGGCTCGCGCCCGTGATCACCACGGTCTTGCCCGTCATATCCATGGGTATCCTCCTGTCTGTTGTCCCATGGCTAACGCAATCGCGCAGCCGCCGCCAGCGCGTCACCCTTGCGGGAGGACGCCTCGGCGTTTACCTCATAGCCAACCGAAAAGGATGATCATGCAGGCCCCACTCGATACCCTCACCGCAAAACTTCTCGCCGCCGCCAAGCGGGCGGGCGCAGAGACCGCAGATGCCATGGCCGTAAAGGGCACCTCGCTCTCTATCGACGTGCTCAAGGGCAAGCTGGAACATGCCGAACGCTCCGAAGGGGTGGATATCGGGCTTCGCGTGATGATCGGGCAGAAACAGGCGAACGTTTCGGCGTCCGACACCAAGGACACGACCATCGAGGAAATGGCCGAACGCGCCGTCGCCATGGCGCGTGAAGCGCCCGAAGACCCTCACATCGGTCTCGCGGATCCGGAGCAATTCGCCCGGAACTGGGACATAGACGCGCTGGAGCTGGCCGACCCGTCAGCTGAGCCCGCGCCGGATGCACTCGAACAGGATGCGAAGATCGCCGAGGAGGCCGCGCTGGCCGTGTCCGGTGTCAGCCAGGTGCAATCCACCTCCGCTGACTACGGGCGCACGGATATCCACCTCGCCACGTCGAACGGCTTCTCCGGCGGCTACGGGCGCACCACCCGCGCCATTTCGCTCGCCGCCATTTCCGGCGAAGGCGCCCTGATGGAGCGGGAGCACAACGGCGAAAGCCGGATCTACCAGACCGACCTGCCCTCTGCCGAAGAGATCGGGCGCATCGCGGGCGAACGAGCCGCGCTGCGCCAGGGCGCGAAACAGCCGCCCACCGGCACCTACCCGGTGCTGTTCGACGAGCGTGTCTCGGCCTCGATCATCGGGCATCTCCTGATGGCGGTAAACGGATCGTCCATCGTGCGCGGCTCGTCCTTCCTTCGGGACAAGCTCGGGCAACAGATCCTGCCCGATCATCTCTCGGTGATCGAAGACCCGCATCGGGTCCGGGCCAACGGGTCACGCCCGTTCGATGGCGAAGGGCTTCCCACGAAACGCCGCGCGATCATCGAGGATGGGCGCCTCACCGGCTGGACGCTCGACCTCGCCACCGCGCGCAAGCTGGGGATGGAAAGCACCGCAAGCGCCGGTCGCGGCACGGGCGCGCCGCCATCGCCGGGAGTTTCGAACATCACGCTCACGCCGGGCGAGGCAACACGCGCCGACCTGATCGCCGAGATGGGCACCGGGCTTCTGATCACCGGCCTCATCGGTTCCACCGTGAACCCAAACACCGGCGACTATTCCCGTGGTGCATCCGGCTTCTGGGTTGAGAACGGCGAGATTACCTATGCCGTGAACGAATGCACCGTTGCCTCGAACCTCATCGACATGCTGGGCCGGATCATCCCCGCCAACGACGCTGAAGACCACAAGTCCCGCCGGGTTCCCTCGCTCCTGATCGAAGGAATGACCCTTGCCGGGAGCTGACACCGACCTGCTGGCCGAGGCCGCCCGCGCGGCAGGCAAGATCGCCACACGGTATTTCAAGCGCGACCCGCAAGTCTGGGACAAACCGGGCAGCCAGGGACCCGTGACCGAAGCTGACCTTGCCGTCGATACAATGTTACGCGAAACCCTGATGGCTGCGCGCCCGGATTACGGCTGGTTGTCCGAGGAAACCCCGGACGATCAGGCCCGCCTGTCCTCTGAGCGCGTGTTCATCGTCGATCCCATCGACGGCACGCGCGCTTTTATCGAAGGCAACCCGACGTGGTCCCATTCGCTCGCCGTGGCCGAAGACGGCAAGGTGACCGCCGCCGCCGTTTTCCTGCCAATGCACGACAAGCTTTACCTCGCCACGCGCGGCTCGGGTGCGACGCTAAACAACCTTTCGATGACGGTGTCCGGGCGCGACACGCTGGACGACGCCGAGATCCTCGCCGCCCGCCCCGCGATGGATCCCCAGCACTGGAAGAATGCCGAGGTTCCCCGCGTGAAACGCCAGTTCCGCTCTTCGCTGGCCTACCGCATGGCGCTCACCGCAGAGGGGCGCAAGGACGCCATGCTCACGCTCCGCGCCACGTGGGAGTGGGACGTCGCCGCGGGCACGCTTCTCATCGAAGAGGCAGGCGGCATCGTCACCGACCGCCGGGGCGGCGCCCTGCGCTTCAACAACCCGACCGCGCAGGTCGACGGCGTCGTCGCAGGCGGGCGCGCCGTGCAGGAATGCCTCACCCAAAAGCTCTCCTGAGCGTTATTTCCCTGGGCATTCCGTTAGCGCCGATCAGTGTCGCAAACATGCACAAAATAAGGGCTTTTCGCCAGACAATGCCACGGCTAACATGGGCGAAACTGCGAGAGGACTCCCCATGGCCGACGCCCCCAAACGCCCCCTCACCCTTCGTGATGTCTCGGAAGCCTCCGGGGTCTCCGAAATGACCGTGAGCCGCGTCTTGCGAAATCGCGGCGACGTGTCCGAGACGACGCGGGCGAAAGTTCTGGAAGCGGCCAAGTCGCTCGGCTACGTGCCGAACAAAATCGCGGGCGCGCTTGCGTCCCAGCGTGTGAACCTGGTCGCGGTCATCATCCCCTCGCTCTCCAACATGGTCTTTCCCGAGGTCATGACGGCGATCTCGGACGTTCTCGACGATACGCCGCTGCAACCGGTTGTCGGCGTGACAAACTACAAGACCGAGCGCGAAGAGAAGGTGCTCTACGAGATGCTGTCATGGCGTCCCTCCGGCGTGATTATCGCGGGCATCGAACACTCGGACGCCTCCAAGGCCATGCTCCGGGGCGCAGGAATCCCGATCGTTGAAATCATGGACACGGACGGCACCCCGATCGACTCGGCCGTCGGTATTTCGCACCGCCGCGCAGGCCGCATGATGGCCGAGGCGATCATCCGAAAGGGCTACCGAAAAATCGGCTTTCTTGGCACGAAAATGCCCCTCGACCACCGCGCCCGCAAACGGTTCGAAGGATTCACCGAAGCGCTCGCAAAGGCGGGCCTCGAGATCTCCGACCAGGAATTTTACGATGGCGGCTCCGCGCTCGCCAAGGGGCGCGAGATGACCGAAGCGATGCTCAAACGCTCCCCCGACCTCGACTTTCTCTATTACTCGAACGACATGATCGGCGCGGGTGGTCTGCTCTATTGCCTGGAAAACGGGATCGACGTCCCGAACGAGGTGGGGCTCGCCGGCTTCAACGGCGTGGAGCTCCTCAAGGGTCTCCCCAAACAGCTCGCCACGATGGACAGTTGCCGCGAAGAGATCGGCCGCAAAGCCGCCGAGATCATCGCCGCCCGCGTCGAAGCCGGGGACGAGGCAACCGGTGGCGAGAAAATCGAGCTGACCCCCACCATCGAGCGCGGCGATACCATGCGCAAACGCTCCACCGACGCCGCCTATCCAGAATGAGTTGACGCAAGGCCGCCGCCAAGGCATCAAGCCTCCGCGCGGTCCCGTGGCTCAACTGGATAGAGCAGCCCCCTCCTAAGGGGCAGGTTGCAGGTTCGAATCCTGCCGGGATCGCCAATCTCTTCCGTATTTTCGGCGAACAACCGCCCGGCGCGAAAAAATCGCAGTGAGACATATCGTTTTCATATGGAAATCATATGGTTTTCATATGCTCGGTGATCCGGTTTTTCGGCGCTGTCGGTCCCCCTCGGATCACTCCATCCGGATAACGTTCTTGTCGATGGACAGCATGTACCCGCGCCGCGCGATTGTTTTGACAAGAAGCTCAGCCATCATCTGGTTGCCCAGCGCGTCGCGCAGCCGTTTGATCCGTGTCGCCCCCGCGGCTTCGTCGCAATCGGCAGCCGACCGGCCCGAAATCACGCCTTCCAGTTCGGCCCCCGTCAACACGTCTTCGTCCATCCGCGCCTCGGCCAGAACCGACAGCGTTTCAAGGGCGGCTTCGGTCAGGTTGAACTCCATATCGTTGAGGACAACTCGCCGTTCGTCGCGCCGGATCACCAGCGAGTTGACGCGGATTCCGGCCCGCGCAATCTCGTCCATCCGGCGGTTCTGGGTGACGATCACCACAAGGAACACAAGCGCCGCGACGAGGAGCGCGGTGGCGAACACCATCAGCACGAAGATGACCACCCGGTAGCCTGCCAACGTGTCGGAAAACGCGGTGCCGGACTGGGCGAGTATTTCCAGAAGCTTGATCTCCGCCTCACCGGTAAGTGTATCGTTTTCCACGAACAATTGCTCGACCCGCGCGTTGAACGCGTTCGCGTCGGGCAGGGTCCGAAACAGGAAAAGCGCGGCCACCCCAAGGATCAGGACAATCGCTCCGACGCCCAGCGCAACCACGCGCTGACCCGTCCATTTCGCCTCAGTAGCGAAGGTAGAAGTCTCCGGCACTCGCTTTCCTTTGCTCAAGCCCCTCCGGTCCGAAAATCGACAGGACATTCAAAAGCGTCCAGCCGTCAGATCCAATTCTTTGTGCCACCACGGGACGGGCCGCATCGGGCGATCCGCAGGCCGTATCGGGCAGTTCGATGACACCATAATGAAGTTTCAACGGGTTGTCCTGCTTGGCCTTGTAGTCGGCGAAACAGGCTCCGGTCGCTGGCAGCGCAAAGGCACTGACGGCCGCGAAAGCGAGGGGAAGGATGAGGTGTTTCATGGGGGCGAGTGTTCCGCTTTTTCGCGCTGTTATCAAATAGCAAATCGCGAGTTTCCGGGTGATAGGCGATGACAGCCCCGCGTTATTGGTTAGCGCGGCGGCCCCGGCCAGTCTGACCTCATCGACATCGCAGACACCCTGCACCCTACCCACAGAGAGGTCACACCATGAAACTCATTCGCACCATCGCCCGCCCCGCAACGGCCATCGCACTCGCCGCGACCATGGCGCTGTCGCCGGTTTCCGCAAAGCCCGCGAAAGCAAGCGAAGCCGACCTGTTCATCGCAGGCGCCATTGGCACCGTCCTTTTGGGCGCGATCGCGATCGACGCCATGAACAACAACAAGGGTCGGGTGATCTACACGGAGCCCCAACACCACAGCCCGCGCGGCGGTCACGGTGGTAATCGTGGCGGCGGCCACCAGGCCCGCAAGGTCATCCCCGCACAATGCGAAGCCCCCCGTTTCTCCAATGGACGCAACACCTTCTACCGCTCGCGTTGCCTGCAGCAAAACATGCGCGGCGCGCACCGCTTGCCAGACCGCTGCAAGACAACGGTGATCAACCACAACAATGGAAACCGCCGCACGCTCTACAACGGCAACTGCCTGTCGCGTGCCGGCTACCAGGTCGCAGGGGGCCGCGGTCGCAACCGCTGAACCTGTCGAGCGAGGGGGTGGCACCTAACCAGCTTTCACCGCCACCCCCGATCTCCCGGGCGGGAGGCCGAAAACGGCCCCCGCCCTTTCTCTTTGCACCTCGCGCCCCATCGCCTAAACGAAGGGCATGAGCAATTTTCCCGACTTCTCCCTCGAACTGGCCGCCATGGCGCGCGGCTTTGGCATCATCGCGGGCGTGGACGAGGTGGGGCGCGGCCCGATTGCCGGGCCTGTCACCGCCGCTGCCGCGATCCTGTCCCCTGGCAACATCCCCGAAGGGCTGAACGACTCCAAGAAGCTGACGGCCAAGCGGCGCGAGGTCGCGTTCAAGGCGATCCTGGAAACGGCGCAGGTTAGCGTGGCCCATTGCACGGTCGAAGAGATCGACCAGCACAACATCCTGCGCGCCGCGCATATCGCGATGCTGCGGGCGGTCGAGGCGCTCCCGGTGACCCCCGACCACCTTCTGATCGACGGCAACCTGATCCCGCGCGACTGCGCCTGTTCCGCCGAGGCCGTGATCAAAGGCGACGGCAAATCACTCTCCATTGCCGCTGCGTCGATCGTGGCCAAAGTGACACGCGACCGGATCATGGTGGACTTGGCGCAACAGCACCCGGGCTACGGATGGGAGTCGAACGCCGGTTATCCATCAAAAAGCCACATTTCAGCACTTCAAAATCTTGGTGTGACCCCACACCATAGGCGATCCTTCAAACCGGTCCACAATATCTTGTGTCGAGCCTAATTCGTAACCCCCTGTTTTAAAAAAGAAATTGACTGCGAATCGCGTCTGACTCAAACTTATCCACAAGAACGAGACCGCAAATGGTCCGGGGAACGAGGCAGACTTGATGACGAAAACAATCGCTTTGGAAGCGAAAGAGCTTCCTGTGAATCAGATACTGGATGGTGACTGCATCGAGGTCATGAACAGCCTTCCAGAAGGCTCGGTCGACCTGATTTTCGCCGATCCACCCTACAACCTCCAACTGAAAGGCGACCTTCATCGCCCGGACAATTCCAAAGTGGACGCAGTCGACGATCACTGGGATCAGTTCGCTTCGTTCAAAGTCTACGACGACTTTACCCGCGCATGGCTGAAAGCCGCCCGCCGCCTGCTCAAGCCCAACGGTGCGATCTGGGTCATCGGTTCCTATCACAACGTGTTCCGCATGGGCGCAGAGTTGCAAAACCAGGGGTTCTGGATCCTGAACGACGTTGTCTGGCGCAAGTCGAACCCGATGCCGAACTTCCGTGGCAAGCGCTTGACCAACGCGCATGAAACGCTGATCTGGGCGTCCAAGTCGGAGGAAGCAAAACCTACGTTCAACTATGAAGCGCTCAAGGAGCTGAACGAAGGCGTCCAGATGCGCTCTGACTGGGTGCTTCCGATCTGCAACGGCGGCGAACGGCTCAAGGACGAGAACGGCGAAAAGGCGCATCCGACCCAGAAACCCGAAGCGCTCCTGCACCGTGTGCTGCTTGGCACCACCAACCCCGGCGACGTGGTGCTCGACCCGTTCTTCGGCACCGGCACCACCGGCGCGGTTGCGAAAATGCTGGGACGTGAATTCATCGGCATCGAACGCGAAGAAGCTTACCGCAAGGTGGCCGAGAAGCGTCTGTCCAAGGTCCGCAAGTTCGACAAGGAAGCGCTGCAAACCACGACGTCCAAGCGCGCCGAGCCGCGTGTCGCCTTCGGTCAACTGGTCGAACGCGGCATGTTGCGCCCCGGCGAAACGCTGGTGTCGCCGCGTGGCAAGATCGCCAAGGTGCGCGCCGACGGCACGCTGATTTCGGGCGAGGCCAAAGGCTCGATCCACCAGGTTGGCGCGGCTCTGGAAAGCGCACCCTCCTGCAACGGCTGGACCTACTGGCAGTTCAAACGGGACGGAAAATCCGTCTCAATCGACGTGCTGCGCCAACAGGTGCGCGCGGAAATGCACCCCTAAGAATTCCGCCGGGCGAAGAAGCCCGGACACGATGTACCGCCTGTGCCTGCGGCCAAGTCGCCGCGGCACCACTATAACCCCGCCTTCGTGGCGGGGTTTTTTTATGTGGACGACTGTCAAACGTGGCAAAACCAAAGACGGTTTGGTACCGTGCGAAGCGCGCACCGGGGCCGTTATTCATAGGCAAGCCAATCGCCCCGGAGAGTGAAATTATGGAATGCTTCCAGGTGGGTGGGGTATCTGTCCCAGGCGCTAAGCAAGCTCAGAGGTAGTGGCTGCCATGAGTGATACGCCAGGAATGCCAGCACGACTGAAACACCGATCAGCCAGTGGTTTTCCTTTCTCACCCACCACATGAACATCAGGATAATACTCGGACCGAATAATCCTGCATAGTGCGGACCAAACGCGACACCGTAACGGGATCTCAGAGAACGGGGCCAGGATCCTGTGTCGCTGCCGAAACTATAGATATAGGTGTAATGAACGACGATACTTGCCAGCGAAGCGAGTGCCAAAGCCCATGCAATTGCCTTTAGAAACCCGTTTTTACTCTCATTGAGATAGGTCATAAGCTGACCTTGACACCGATTGGTTAAGGTGCCGTGAATATCACCAAATCACCTACCCCTTTGGGCCGTCAACCGACAGACACATCAAGGTAGCGCCGTTTTGAAAATGCATACAAGAACTCCACAACGATGGTTACCTCACCCTCGTAGTCACGCGTCCAGAACGACCAGCTTCCGCTCCCGGAGAAGGCCTCTTGATGGCTTCCGAGACCGACATCCGTAAAGATATCTATTGAATAGACGTCTTCGTTTTCAGGCTTCGCAGACCATTCAACAGTGTATCTTTCGTCCGGTTGGACATTGACAACGAGCCGAGCCTGACTATCGCTACGTATGCTCGCACGGTCGCTGTCGCCCCCTTTACGGGACAGGCGCGGCCGCGCGACTGCTCTGGTCACTGCCTCAGAAAGCGACTTTCCACGAAATTCGTAGGCATTTCATATCCTTGCGCTGGTTTTCGCTACACAGCGTCAGCGAAGAATGCAAACCGAAACCGAAACGACCGTTCGCAAAGGTAACTTGAATTTTTCCTTTCATGAAAGTTGGCTCCGCCTTGGCGCAACAAAGCCGACCGGAACCGGAACAGGCCGCTCTCCGGGTCGCCTTTCTCAACGCACCTGCGGCACTGGGAATTCCCCGCGCTTGTAAGGCCCCCAATCTGTGATCTCGGGGTAATAATCGGCCCGCCATTTGCGCACCCTCGGGTTCATCATCCGCCGCCACATCGGCGGCACCATCGCGATCCAGCCCATCACCGCGTAGCCATAGGGAAGCTGCGGGGCGGTCGCCTCGTCGTAGGTCTGCAAGAGCGGAAACCGGCGCGATGGTTTGTAGTGGTGATCCGAATGGCGTTGCAGGTTGATGAAAAGCCAGTTCGTCGCGCGGTGATCGGAATTCCAGCTATGGTGTGGGCGCACCGGCTCGTATTTCCCGTCGCCAAGGTATTTCCGCGTCAACCCGTAGTGCTCGACGTAGTTCGTCAGTTCCAACTGCCAGACGGCGACCAGTGCCTGGAACAGAAACAGCGCCAGCCCAAGCCATCCGCCCAGGATAAGCGCCAAAAGCACGGCCATCGCCTGCAACGCAAAATACCGCCAGAACGGGTTCGCCGCGTCCAGCGCCCACAGGTCGCGCCGCGCGAGCATAGCTTTTTCGGCCCGCCATGCGGACACCGGCCCCTCTCGCAAAACCCGGATAAAATACCGGTGGAACCCCTCGTTATACCGCGCCGTCACCGCGTCGCGCCGGGTGCCAACCCAAGGGTGGTGAACGAGGAGGTGTTCGGTGCGGAAATGTGAGTAGAGCACGCTGGCGAGCAACAGGTCCGCCAACCACCGCTCGAAGCGGTCCTGTTGGTGCAGAAGCTCATGGCCATAGACGATCCCGATGGACCCTGACATGACACCGACACCGAGGAACACGCCGAATTTCTCAGCCAAGCTCAGATGTTCCGCCCCCGGCACGTAGACGATCATGCCATAGAGCACGGCGACCTGGACGGGGAGCCAGATCCACGTGATCAGTTTGTACCAGAAGAGCCGACTGTCTGGCGTGTCGAGGTCCGGGTTTTCAGAATACCGTCCCAGCACCGCATCGAGCGCGGAGAACGCCCACCATGTCCCGGCGATGGGCAAAAGGATCGCCCAGCCGCCATAGGCCGCAGACAGAAAAACAAGTGGAATCACGGCCAGAGACAGCCAGAACGGCGCCGCGTGACGGACCTGCGAGACGTGTTCGGCCGATACCATGACCTGCTCCTTGCCTTTGGCCGCAATGCTACGCTCGCGCCCGTTGGAAAACAACGGGATGGGTCAATCCATCGCGCTGCGCGCAAGGTCGTAGGCTTTGCGCATAACGGTCGGCAAATCCGAGGGACGCAGGCGGTCATGAAACTGCCCACGCTCCGGGGCGGCCTCCATCGGAAGCCGCGCGATGCGCAGCCTCAGGCGAAGGTGGAAATGCGTGAAGGTATGGCGCACTTCGGCACCCGGATCCTGCCAATCCGCCGCAACGGGCGGAGCCTCATGTGCGGTGTCCCCCCATTCGGCACCCGGCCAGCCGAGCATCCCGCCCAACAACCCCTTGTCCGGTCGCCGCTCCACCAGCCAGGCACCGTCCGCGCGCCGGGCCAGATAGGCAATGCCACAGCGCGTCGGCTTCGGCGCTTTTTTGCGCTTGCGCGGAAGCTCGGCGGCAAGACCAGAGGCGCGGGATTTGCACGGCATACGCCACGGGCAAATTCCGCAGGCTGGTGACTTTGGGGTACAAATTGTGGCGCCCAGATCCATCACCGCCTGCGCGTAATCACCGGGGCGCATCAACGGGGTCAATCCAGCAGCGGCCTCTTTCATCATCGGTT
>DOUP01000204.1 GCA_003520545.1 Maritimibacter sp.
TCTCCGAACTGCTGCGCGACTTTGATAGCCGTTCATTGTCTTACGAAGACAAACGTTTCTTGCAGACCGCTCTTGCGTTCGAAGGCCACTACAACGGTCTATTGGATGGGGACTGGGGGCGTATGAGCCAAGCAGCAATGACGCGGTATTCATGGTCAGAGTTTGACGGTCCAACAGAAGACTGGCACATGGCCGCCGTGGCATTCGACTTCTTTGATCTATCCCGCCGTGATGGCTGGCAGATAGAATATTTCGCGAATCTAGAGCTGTCGTTTCTTGTCCCACAGGACGCAGTTATCATCGACGAGCCTTCAGCAGATTTCTTCAATTTCCACCATGCCTTTAGTAGCCTGTCATACTCTACTGGAATTCACAGCGTTCAAACCGTCAACCGGATTCATAGCTATACGCTTTCATTGCATCAAAGTCGGATCGAGCCTTACTTGGTTAGGAATCCAAGCCGCGCCATTACCAGTTCAACGGCCTCTGACGGCTCTATTTTGTATACCCGCTCAGATAAGGTTCGTGGCGCTTGGCGAACGATTATGATTTCCGCTTCACGAAAGGACAAAGCGCTGCTTGGCGCCGTGTCGTCAAGCATCGCACCGGGTTACACACCGCCCATTCAGATCAGCAAAGGCGGGCGACTAGAACATGCCTTGAAGGTCACAATCGACTTTCTTCAAGAACAGGAAGAAGGAGCGCCGCCAACGGTTGCCGCAAACCCGTCACCGCCGAAATCAACCCAACCTACCAAACGAAATGGCTCATCCGGTTCTGGCTTCGTTGTGTCTTCGCTTGGTCACGTATTGACGAATGAGCATGTGATTTCCGGGTGCACGACGTTCACAGTCGACAAAGCGCCTGCGGAACTCGTGGGTTCATCAGAGGTGTTCGATTTGGCACTACTTAGATTTCGGCTACCCAACGGAAAAAAGGTGGCTGAGTTTTCTCCTGCTCCTGCGCGTTTGAACTCGGATGTGACCGCCGTAGGCTTTCCATATGCAGGTATTCTAGGCGGCCTAAACGTGACACGCGGAGCAGTTTCCTCGCTTTCTGGCCTTGGAAATGACGGAACGCGGATTCAGATTTCCGCACCAGTGCAAGCGGGCAATTCGGGTGGTCCGCTCGTTGGCCCCGATGGTGAAGTTGTCGGCGTAGTGGTATCAAAGCTGGATGCGCAGTTCTTTTCAGAAAAGCTTGGCGATACCCCTCAGAACGTCAATTTTGCCGTCCGTGGCGAGGTTGCGAAGATGTTTCTTTCACAACACGGGATTGAACCAGTCATCGGAGAGAAAGACGACGTGATACCAAACGTTGATCTCGCTGAGAGCGCCAAGAAGTTCACAGTGTTTGTTGAGTGCCGATGAAATTTCCTAATGGTTTCGACAAAAACTGAGGGTGAGAATGGGCGGATTTGGAAGCGGGCGGCATTGGCATTGGAACACCAAACACACGGTCGCGGACTACCGAGCGCTGGACGTCCGGCGCTGGGCGCGGGACGGGCTGCTCAACTCCGGCAATCGGTTCGGCTGGCAATGGAGTGTAGACGGCGAAACAACCGGCTCTATCCAAGTCGCGGTTGAACACGGAAAGGTCAGGCTCATTTACCGATGCCAAGAGGGCGGCGGTAAGTGGGAGTCGCTGGACTACGCCGTTCACTTCACGTTCACACCCTGCAACTACGGTGGCGAACGCCAGTGGTTCCTTTGTCCTGCGTCCGGGTGCGGTCGAAGAGTCGCCAAGCTTTACGGCGGGCGAATATTTGCGTGCCGAAATTGCCACCAGCTCGCCTACCCTTCTCAGCGAGAAAAGAGCTACGACCGGGCCGTGCGGAAGGCTGACAAAGTCAGAGCGCGTCTGGGTTGGGATTTGGGCCTAGAGGGTTTGCCTCGTGGACGACCGAAAGGAATGCACCAAAAAACCTATGAACGATTGTCTAAGCAGATCTGGGAGCTAACCGACGAAGCGGAAGAGGGGTTTGCCGAGCACTTCGCTTTTGCCCTGCTAAAAATAGACCCGAAGTTGGGCGGGCAGCGCAGAGACTAAAGGGGACTCAAAGGGGGATTGAAGGAAGGTTAAAACCCTTTTCCCTTTATCTTTCAGATGCTTAATTGGTTAAAGTGGTGCCCAGGAGAGGACTCGAACCTCCACGTCCATACAGACACCAGCACCTGAAGCTGGCGCGTCTACCAATTCCGCCACCTGGGCAGGTGTCGTGAGGCCGCGATTTAGACGCTCTCAATCAGGGTGTCAACGGGATTCGCGCGGAGTTTTTGCTTCAAGCGTTTGACCTTGTCGCGCCGGGCACTGGCGGCTATTCAAGGACCCGAACACGTAAAGGAGACCGGGATGTCGAAACTCGTGACGATCTATGGCGGTTCGGGCTTTGTCGGACGGCATATTGCGCGGCGGATGGCCAAGGCGGGTTGGCGCGTGCGCGTGGCCGTGCGTCGTCCGAACGAAGCGCTGTTCGTGAAGCCCTACGGCTCGGTCGGCCAGGTTGTTCCCGTGCTTTGCAATATCCGCGACGATGCCTCTGTCGCCGAGGCGATGACGGGCGCGGATGCGGTCGTGAACTGTGTCGGCACCTTCGATGCGGGCGGCAAGAACAACTTCGACGCCGTGCAACACGAAGGGGCGGAGCGGGTCGCCCGTCTCGCCAAGGAAAAAGGCGTCGGTCGTGTGGTCCATATCTCGGCCATCGGGGCAGACGTGGACGGCGCGAGCCTTTATGCCAAGTCCAAGGGCGAAGGCGAGAAGGGTATTCTGGAGCACGCGCCCGACGCCGTGATCCTGCGCCCCTCGATCGTATTCGGGCCGGGCGACAGTTTCTTCAACCGGTTCGCCGGGATGACGCGGATGGGCCCGATCCTTCCCGTGATCGGCGCGAATACGAAATTCCAGCCGGTCTATGTGGACGACGTGGCACATGCCGCCGAGCTGGCCGTGACCGGCGACGCCGCGCCGGGGATCTACGAACTTGGCGGGCCGGACATCTCCACCTTCCGGGAATGGATGCAGGAAATGCTGGAGGTGATCGGGCGCCGTCGCATCATCGTCAATATCCCCTTTTGGATCGCGGGTATCATGGGCCGCGGCTTCGACATCCTGTCGGCCATGACCGGCCGCCTGTTGTCACCGCCGGTCAGCCGGGATCAGGTCACGCAGCTCAAATCCGATAACGTGGTGAGCGACGGGGCCAAGGGCTTTGCCGATCTGGGCATCACGCCGACCGCGACGGAAGTGATCCTGCCGGAATACCTGTGGCGGTTCCGTCCGCAGGGGCAATACACCGAGATTACGGCCTCCGCGAAAAACCTGCGCACCTGATCTGAGCCAAGCGCCAAATCTGCAAAGGCCGTCCCCTTGGGGCGGCCTTTCGCGTGTCTGGGCGCGCCTCGGCGCGCACGATTCAGGAAGGGCTACGAGAGGCGCGGAGGAGCCCCGTCAGCTATAGGCGATGACAAGCAGGACAATGCCGAGGACGACGCGGTAAATGACGTAGGGCGTGAAGCTCACCGATTTGAGGAGCCGCATCATCAGGGTCAGGGCGAGAAGTGCGGCGACAAAGGCAAGCGCGGCGGCGATGGCACCATCGCGAAGCATGGCCCAGTCGGCGTCGCCCACCACTTCGGCACCAAGCAGGAGACCCGAGGCAAGGATCGTCGGGATCGACATGAGCATCGCGATCCGCGTCCCGTCCTCCCGCTTGTAGCCCAGGGCCCGCGCGCCGGAGATGGTCGCGCCAGAGCGCGAGGTGCCGGGGATCAAGGCGATGGCTTGCCAAAGCCCCATGAGTATCGCGTCGCGCAGCGACCAATCCATGTCCTCTTTGACCTCGGCCCCCTTCTGGTCGACCCAGTAGAGCACGATCCCGAAAAGCAGCATGGTCCAGCCGATGACGGTGATCGAGCGCATCTGCAAGGACAGCCCGGTGAGTGACAGGAACAGCCCGAAGGCCAGCACCGGCACCGTCGCAACGGCGAGCAGGAAGGCGAGCTTCGAGCCGGGCGTGTCGATCTTGCCGGTGAGCATCCGGGGCACGCCAAGCAGCCCCTCGCGCACATCGGACCAGAAGTAGAGGACCACCGCGCCCAGCGTGCCAACATGGACGGCGACATCTATGAACTGACCCTGGTCTTCCATCCCCGTCAGATTCGGCAAAAGAATCAGGTGTCCGGAGGAGGAAACCGGCAAAAACTCGGTAAGCCCCTGAATTAGCGCCACGATCAGAAGATGAAAAAACGACATGAGTCCCATCACGCTGGAAAAGTGCGCCAAAGCTAACTTTCTGGAAAATAAAGGAAAGCACTTTTTTAGGTAAGCGATCCTGACTGGTAATTAGCAAAAATAGGCAGGCTTTCCAGCATCTCGACTGAATTTCTTCCATAATAGGTCAGTACTTTTGCCTTTTCTTTTCTCAAAACCCTGTTAATTAGGCGGTCCGAAATAGGAGGGACCTATGGCCAAGCAACCGATGCTTAAATTCGTCGACATCGAACGCGACATGCCGGAAAAGCGCGAGGCAGGTGTGCGTCGCGATGATTTCCATGAAATTTATGCCGAGTACGCGGATGCGAAAGCGGCCGAGCAGGCTGCGCGGTGCAGCCAGTGCGGTGTGCCGTATTGCCAGAGCCATTGCCCGCTTCACAACAATATCCCCGACTGGCTACGCATGACCGCGACCGGGCGTCTCAAGGAAGCCTACGAGCTTAGCCAGGCCACCAATACTTTCCCGGAAATCTGCGGCCGTATCTGCCCGCAGGACCGCCTGTGCGAAGGCAATTGCGTGATCGAACAATCGGGCCATGGGACCGTCACCATCGGGGCCGTGGAGAAATACATCACCGACACGGCCTGGGAAGAGGGCTGGGTCGAAGAGATCGCGCCCGCGACCGAACGCGGCGAGAGCGTCGGCATCATCGGGGCCGGTCCCGGTGGTCTGGCCGCCGCCGACTGGCTGCGCCGCGCCGGTGTGCAGGTCACCGTCTACGACCGCTACGACCGCTCCGGCGGGTTGATGACTTACGGCATTCCCGGCTTCAAGCTGGAGAAGGACGTGGTCATGCGGCGCAACGCGCTCCTGGAGCGTGGCGGCGTCGAGTTCGTGATGAACTGCAACGTGGGCGAGGACATCTCCTTCGCCGACATTCGTGCCAAGCATGACGCGGTTCTGATCGCCACGGGCGTCTACAAAACCCGTGATTTGCAAGGGCCGGGCGCAGGCAGCGCGGGCATCGTGCGCGCCATCGACTACCTCACCGCGTCGAACAAGGCGTCCTTCGGGGACGAGGTTCCCGAGCACAAGGACGGCTCGCTCTGGGCCGTGGGCAAGAAGGTCGTGGTCATCGGTGGTGGCGACACCGCGATGGACTGCGTGCGCACCGCGATCCGGCAGGGTGCGACCAGCGTGAAATGTCTCTACCGCCGCGACCGCGCCAACATGCCAGGCTCGCAGCGCGAAGTGGCGAACGCCGAGGAAGAAGGCGTGGAATTCGTCTGGATGGCCGCGCCAAAGGGCTTCAAGGGCGATCCGGTTTCCGGTGTCGTCGTGCAGCGGATGCGCCTGGGTCAGCCCGACGCCACCGGCCGCCGGTCGCCCGAGCCGATCGAAGGCGAGGAATATACCGAGGACGCGGACCTTGTGATCAAGGCGCTCGGGTTCGAGCCGGAAGACCTCCCCACCCTGTGGGGCGAAGAGGACCTGCCGGTCACCCGCTGGGGCACGATCAAGGCCGACTTCCGCACCGGCGCCACCGATATGCAAGGCGTCTACGCGGTGGGCGACATCGTGCGTGGTGCAAGCCTCGTCGTCTGGGCCGTGAAGGACGGACGTGACGCGGCCGCCGCGATGATCAAGGAATTCGATATGGCCGCCACGAGCGTCGCCGCCGAATGATCCGGCGCGTCTGACAGGCGTGCACAGGGCGTATGACATCTGTGCATACGATTATGCAGACAGATTAAGACATTGGGTCAGGGCGATTGCCGTTTAACGCAGCGCCCGCCCACCAAACGAAAGGAGGGCGATATGGTAAGACTTGCATCCGCGACAGCGTTGGCGCTGGCCGCCGCCCTCCCCGTCGTGTCACCTGCCCTGGCCGTCGACTTCGCGCCGCCAGAGGGCTGCGAAGTGTTTCTTACCGTGCAGTCGAAGCAATGCGCGGTCTCGAACCTGTACCGCTGCGACGTGGCCCCCAAAGGCTCGTTCTGGGAAGCGGTGTTCGACGGCAACGGTCTGGCGTCGGTCACGGCCTATGACCAGACCTATCAATGGATCGACAGTCGCTACATGCAGGACCAGTCGCGCGAGGTTCTCACGCCGCCCGCCGACGATCCGATCAACATCAACGATCTGCTGTCGGACGGTGTGGACACGTTCCGCTTTACCCTGCACCGCACCGCGCCGGGCGAAAGCCGGCATATCACCATCGTGGGTGCTGACGTGCTCACCGACGAGACGGTCGAGATCGACGGCACGTCGCTGTCCGTCGTGAACACCGATATCCAGATCCTCGCCGAGGATGGCACGGTCGAATACCAGGCCCGTGGTCAGCAGTATCTGAGCCGCGAAATGCGTCTGTTCTTCCTCGGCGCTGAAAATGTCATCGAAGCCGACGGGTCGGTCACACCCTATGACAACAGCCCGGTCGATTTCATCTATCCGGGCGAGCCGGGCTTTGGCGAGAACGTGCCGCTCTACGAATGCGACGACATGAAAGCCTCCTACGAGGTGACGGAATGAGCGCGCGTCTGGATATCCGGCCCTATGCCGCCGAACCGGGCCTTATGGTCTGGGCGCATTGGGGCACGAGCGACCGGCTGACCGTCTGCTTCTCGGGCATCGGGGCGAACGACGACGCCGTGCAGCCCTATGAATTCGCCGACACCGCGACCAACGCAGGCAGCGATCATGCGCTGTTCATTTCGGACACCACGCGGAGCTGGTTCAACCTCCCCGGTCTGATCGAACAGGTCGCGGGGATCGTGGAACGTTTTGCGGCCGCCGTCGGGGCCAGGATTGTCGGAACGCTCGGTCATTCGATGGGCGGCCATATGGCGATGCTTTTGCCTGCGTTCACCCGCGTCGATACCGCCGTCGGTTTTTCGCCGCAGGTGTCGGTCCACCCGGACGTCGTGGGCGACGACACACGCTGGATGCAATATCGAGACAAGATCACCAGTTTCCGCTTCCGCAACGTGATGGACCACTTGGTGCCCGAGACGCGCTATATCGCGATGCACGGCCATCATCCGCGCGAAAGCTATCAATGTGACCGCTTCGAAGTGCGTGAGAACATGACGCATATCATCTTTCCCAAGGTGACACACGAGGTGCCGCAGAAGCTGCGCGAGCAGGGCAACATGCGCCAGGTCGTCTGGGCCTGTTTCAACGGCCGCAACCGGCGCCTGCGCGAGCTTCTCGCCCCCCTGAACGTTTCGTTCCGCCAACCCGGCGAAACACCCGTAATGCCCCCTTCGGCGCTGATCGCCGCCGAGGGCGCTAGCCAACGTCTCTCATGAGGAGAAAGCCATGACCAAGTATGATGAAAATTGGGTAGCCCAAGAAGAAGCCAAGCGCGCCTTCCTTGCCGAGAACGGCATGTACCGCGACGAGTTCGAACACGCCTCCTGTGGCGTGGGTCTTGTCGTGTCGGTGGATGGCAAGAAGAGCCGCAAGGTCGTGGAAAGCGGCATCGACGCGCTGAAGGCGATCTGGCACCGGGGCGCTGTGGATGCGGATGGCAAGACCGGCGACGGCGCGGGCATTCACGTGCAGATCCCGGTCGAGTTCTTCTATGACCAGATCCGCCGCACCGGCCACGAGCCGCGCGAGAACGAGCTGATCGCGGTCGGCCAGGTGTTCCTGCCGCGCACCGATTTCGGCGCGCAGGAGACCTGCCGGACCATCGTCGAGACGGAAGTGCTCAAGATGGGTTACTACATCTATGGCTGGCGCCATGTGCCGGTGGATATTTCCTGCCTTGGCGAGAAAGCCAACGCGACGCGGCCCGAGATCGAGCAGATCCTCATCTCCAACGCGAAGGGCGTGGACGAAGAGACCTTCGAGCGTGAGCTTTACGTCATCCGCCGCCGGATCGAGAAAGCCGCCGCCGCGCGTGGCGTGGGCCAGCTTTACCTTGCCTCGCTGTCCTGCCGGTCGATCATTTACAAGGGCATGATGCTGGCCGAGCAGGTGGCCGAGTTTTACCCGGACCTGCAAGACGACCGTTTCGAAAGCGCCTTTGCGATCTACCACCAGCGCTATTCCACCAACACCTTCCCGCAGTGGTGGCTGGCCCAGCCGTTCCGCATGTTGGCCCACAACGGCGAGATCAACACGCTCAAGGGCAACCTGAACTGGCTCAAGAGCCACGAGATCCGCATGGCGTCGTCGGCCTTCGGTGACCTTGCCGAGGACATCAAGCCGATCGTCGCACACGGGTCGTCGGACTCCGCCGCGCTCGACTCGGTGTTCGAGGTTCTGGTGCGGGCCGGACGCTCCGCGCCGATGGCGAAAACCATGCTGGTGCCGGAAAGCTGGTCGAAGCAGGCCGAGGAGCTGCCGCAGGCCTGGCGCGACATGTATTCCTATGCCAACTCGGTGATGGAGCCGTGGGACGGGCCCGCAGCACTCGCCATGACAGACGGTCGCTGGGTCTGTGCCGGTCTGGACCGCAATGGTCTTCGCCCGATGCGCTATGTCGTGACCGGCGACGGGCTGGTCATCGCCGGGTCCGAGGCCGGGATGGTGCCGGTGGACGAAGCGACCTGCGTCGAGAAGGGCGCGCTGGGTCCGGGGCAATTGCTCGCCGTTGATATGAAAGAGGGCAAGCTTTACCACGACGTTGAAATCAAGAACAAAATGGCCGCCGCCCAGCCCTTCGGCGAATGGGTCGGCCGGGTGAACGACGTGGACGAG
Organism: Maritimibacter sp.; assembly: GCA_003520545.1. Lineage (GTDB taxonomy): Bacteria > Pseudomonadota > Alphaproteobacteria > Rhodobacterales > Rhodobacteraceae > Maritimibacter. The sequence continues at coordinate 8,927 of DOUP01000204.1, forward strand.
GTGCTGACCTCGGTCGAAGAAAAGGCGCTCTTCTTCGGGGACGCGCTGCGCCGCCGCCAGGTGGCCGCCGGCTACTCGCTCGAAGAGCTGGAACAGATCCTCGCGCCGATGGCCGAAGACGGCAAGGAAACGCTCGCCTCCATGGGTGACGATACGCCGTCCGCGGTCCTGTCGAACGAATACCGGCCCCTGAGCCATTTCTTCCGCCAGAACTTCAGCCAGGTCACCAACCCGCCCATCGACAGCTTGCGCGAATACCGGGTGATGAGCCTCAAGACCCGGTTCGGGAACCTGAAAAACGTGCTGGACGAAACCGGCAGCCAGACCGAGATCCTCGTGCTGGAAAGCCCCTTTGTCGGCAACGCCCAGTTTGAAAAACTGCTTGAAGAGTTCAACGCGCCTTGCGTCGAGATCGACTGCACCTTCGAGGCTGGCGCGGGCGATCAGGCGCTGCGCAAGGGGTTGGCCCGCATCCGTGAGGAAGCGGAAGAGGCCGTTCGCTCGGGCGCCGGGCATATCGTGCTGAGCGATATGGTGCAGGATGAAAACAGGGTCGCGATGCCGATGATCCTTGCCACCTCGGCCGTGCATAGCTGGCTGACGCGCAAGGGGCTTCGGACCTTCACCTCGATCAACGTGCGCTCCGCCGAGGCCATCGACCCGCATTACTTCGCGGTGCTGATCGGCTGTGGCGCGACCGTGGTGAACGCTTACCTCGCAGAGGACAGCCTCGCCGACCGGATCGAACGTGGTCTGCTCGACGGATCGCTGACCGATGCCATCGCCAAGTACCGCGAAGCCATCGACCAGGGTCTGCTGAAGATCATGGCCAAGATGGGGATCTCGGTGATCTCGTCCTATCGTGGCGGTCTCAACTTCGAGGCCGTGGGCCTGTCGCGTGCCATGGTGAACGAATACTTCCCGGGCATGACCAGCCGGATTTCCGGCATCGGCGTGAGCGGCATCCAGAGAAAAATGGAAGCGATCCACGCGAAAGCCTACAAGCCGGGTAAGAACATTCTGCCCATCGGCGGCTTTTACAAGGCCCGCAAGGGTGGCGAGACCCATGCCTGGGGCGCGCAGACCATGCACCTGTTGCAATCGGCCTGCGACCGCGCCTCTTACGAGATGTGGAAGCAGTATTCGGCCCGGATACAGGCGAACCCGCCAATCCACCTGCGCGACATGCTCGACATGAAACCTCTGGGAGAACCTGTGCCGATCGACGAGGTGGAAAGCATCACCTCGATCCGCAAGCGCTTTGTCACCCCCGGCATGTCGCTGGGTGCGCTGTCGCCCGAGGCGCACAAGACGCTGAACGTTGCAATGAACCGGATCGGCGCAAAATCGGACTCCGGTGAGGGCGGCGAAGATCCGGCGCACTTCGTGCCGGAGGCCAACGGCGACAACCCGTCTGCGAAGATCAAACAGGTGGCCTCGGGCCGGTTCGGTGTGACCGCCGAATACCTGAACCAGTGCGAAGAGCTTGAGATCAAGGTCGCGCAGGGCGCCAAGCCTGGCGAAGGTGGCCAGCTTCCGGGGATGAAGGTCACCGACCTGATCGCCCGGCTGCGCCATTCGACCAAGGGCGTCACGCTGATTTCACCGCCGCCGCATCACGACATCTACTCGATCGAGGACCTGGCGCAGCTCATTTACGATCTCAAGCAGATCAACCCGCGCTGCAAGGTGACGGTGAAGCTGGTGGCATCGAGCGGTGTCGGCACCATCGCCGCCGGTGTCGCCAAGGCGAAAGCGGACGTGATCCTGATTTCGGGTCACAACGGCGGCACGGGCGCCTCGCCCGCGACCTCGATCAAGTTCGCCGGGTTGCCGTGGGAAATGGGTCTGACCGAAGCGCACCAGGTGCTTGCCATGAACAACCTGCGCTCGCGTGTCACGCTGCGCACGGATGGTGGCCTTCGCACCGGACGTGACATCGTCATGGCCGCGATGATGGGGGCCGAGGAATACGGCATCGGCACCGCCGCCCTGATCGCGATGGGCTGTATCATGG
>DOUP01000176.1 GCA_003520545.1 Maritimibacter sp.
GCCGACGGCTCGGGCGGGGACGTGCCCGCCGTGGCGCTGGTCCGTGGCCCCGCCATCGTCAACCGCCACGATCTCGTGCTCATAGGCACCCCGAGCGAGGGCGAGATCACGGCCGCCCATGCCGCGCTGCTGGCGGTCGGCATCCTCGTCCGCTGATCAACCCTCAAAGGAGGCATTCCCATGACCACCATGGATATCTTCGAAGGCGATGCCTTCACCATAATCGAACTCACCCGTGCTCTGGAAAACATCCCCTTCAAGCCCGCGATCCTGTCGGGCGCGAGTCTGTTCTCGCCGCGCGGCGTGCGCTCGCGCACCGTCGTGATCGAGAGCCGGGACGGCACGCTGTCGCTGATCCCGTTCTCCGAACGCGGCTCGGAGGCGGAGCAACAGGTCCCCGAGCGTCGCGACATGCGCGCCTTCGTCTGTCGCCAGTTCAAGAAGCAGGATGTCCTCTGGGCCTCGGAAATCCAGGGGATCCGCGACTTTGGCTCGGAAAGCGCCACCCAGCAGGTGCAAAGCGAGGTCGCCCGAAAGCTTGGCCGTTTGCGCCAGGATGCGGAGGCGACGTTCGAATATCACCTGCTGAACGGCATTCAGGGCATCGTGAAGGATCCCAAGGACAGCGCCACAGTGATCAACTACTTCACCGAGTTCGCCATCACGCCCGCCACCGAGATCGACTTTGATCTCGACAATGCGACCCCGGGTTCCGGCGCGCTGCGCAAACGCTGTCAGGCGCTGATCGAAAGCGTCGAAGACAGCATGGGCGGGCTCGCGGCCGGGGCAGTGCAGGTCCGCGCAGAATGTGGCTCAGCCTTCTTCGCCGATCTCATCGCCCATAAGGAGGTGCGCGAGACCTATCTCAACACCGCTGCCGCCGCCGATCTGCGGGGCAGGGTGGCCGACGAGGTCAGCTTTGGCGGCATTACCTTCCGCCGCTACCGAGGTGGCGCGGGCTTCGGCGTGCCGACCGACAAGGCCTTCTTCTATCCCGAAGGGGTGGAAGGCCTCTTCGAGATCTACCATGCCCCCGCCGACACGTTCGAGACGGTGAACACCCTCGGCCTGCCGCTCTACGCCCGCACAATCCCCGATAGGGACCGTGACGAATGGGTGCGGCTCGAAATCGAGAGCAACCCGCTGCCGATCTGCACCCGTCCGCAGGTGTTGCGTTCGGCGCGGCGGACGTGATGTCTGCCTTTGCCGCCGCCGTCGACTTGCTGTTCGCTGATCCCAACATCGGGCGCGAGGCGGTCTACACCTCAGATGGCGGCGCGCCCGTGCTGGTGCGCGTTGTCTCCCGGCAGGCTGATGCGATCAGTGATTTCGGCGACGCGCGGCTCTGGTCGGAAACGACCCGGGTCGACCTGCGCGTCGCCGAAGTGTCTAACCCGCGTCCTGGCGATCGCTTGGAAATCGACGGCGAGCCGTTTCTCATTCAGGGTGAGCCAGTCCGCGACCGTGAGCGGCTCATCTGGACCGTGGACTTGCGGCTGTCGTAGGCTGCTGGTGATCTGAAACGCTGACGGCCAGCGGATCAGTTTACTTGAACCGCTTCATCGCACTTTGGAACGAGTCTGAGATGCTGGCCCAAGCTGCTTGAAAACCCTTGCTCATATCGTCCCAGGCGGCGTCCGATGCCTGCTGCGCCTCCTTCATCTTCGCCTCGGCCTCATCGCGTTGCTTTCGCATTTCGGCAAGCTGCTTCTCGTATTCGATCTTCGCATCGGCCTGCGCTTCTTTGGCGTTTGCCTGCATCTTGTCGATCTCTGCGTTCCATTCGTCGATATTCGCCTTCATCTTCTCGACATACGCGTCACGATCAATCATCGCTTTTCTCCCCGGTGTTGAAACTGAAATGATTACACATCGTAGCCGGAAAATGAACGTCGTGGGAAAATGAAGCTGAAGCTCGACATCGATCCGGATATTGTGGCCGTGATGGCAGCCGAAGTCGCGGCGGGTGAGCGCGCGGTGACGGCCGCCATGCGCGAGGCCGGGACCGGGCTCAAGACTGCCTGGCGCACGCAGATCACCGGCGCGGGACTGGGGCGACGGCTTGCCAACTCGATCCGTAGCCAGAATTTCCCGAGGTCGGGCGAGAGCCTGGACGCGGCCGCGCTGGTCTGGTCCAAGACCCCGGTCATTGTGGGGGCCCACGATACCGGCCCGCTGATCCGGTCGAAGAACGGATTCTGGCTGGCCATCCCCACACCAGCTGCCGGAAAAAGCACCAGGGGTGGCCGGATCACCCCCGGCGAATGGGAGCGACGACGCGGTTTGCGTCTGCGGTTCATCTATCGCCGCCGAGGCCCGAGCCTGCTGGTGGCCGAGGGACGGCTGAACACCAAGGGCCAGGCAGTGGTGTCTCGCTCGAAAACCGGTCGCGGCAAGGTCGCCGCGCCGATCTTCCTGCTGGTGCCGCAGGTGAAGCTGCCGAAGCGGCTGGATTTGGCGCGGAATGCCGCGCGGGCGGTGGACGGTGTGCCGGGGCTGATCGTGGCGGGGTGGGTGGACGGCCGATTGTAAATCGGTACAGGTCTGTGAACAGGTTCACATCAACTCCAGGAGAAGCTCACCGGTCGAATTCGGCCGTGTCCATGCCGAAATCGTCGACGAGCGCTCGCACTTCTTTTGCATCGAGCACACCCGGGTGCTTTTTGTGTGCGACGTAGACACCTTCCAGCGCGAGATCATACTCCCCGACATGGAAGAACTCTTGATCCATGGACATATCAACGCCAGCCGCAACGAGTGCCATGATCTGCTTCTCATGCAGGCTGATTGCTTCTTTGTCGTCCATCTGGGGCCTTGGTTTTTCTTCACCCGGCAGGAATACCGGTCATACTTCGGATGGTGGCACCTCTGCCCACACCAGGTATTGGTATTCCCCGCCCTCGCTCAAGGCGCGCTGAACGATGTCGCGGATATTGGCGGCAGATCGCTGTGGATCGAGAAAGATCTGCCATTCTTTCTCGTAGCCTGGACTTTTGTTCGCCAGAAAGTCGTACTCGAAGGTGCGCCCGGTTCTACTACCGCCCCGAACTCTAACGACCTCCAGCCGCGCAACGCTGTAGCCCCGCGACGCCATGAATTCGTTGAACTCGAGCATTACGCTTGAGGGCTCAACATACACGAATTTGCCGGCTTCGAGCTGTTCCAGCATTTCTTCAAACTCTTCGCGCATGTTCACTCCAATGGCCTGATGATCGGGTCGGGTTCATTTTCCGTTTCCCAAAGGGGGCGGTTCCGATTGCTTACAGCGACGACGCGCCCCTCCGGACTCAAGAGAACCCAATGTCCGTCCTGTCCGGTCAACAAAGTCATGTCCTGGCCCCTGTATCGACCACGTCCGGCGACAATTCCGCTCAGATCGGGCCGGGGATTGGCGATTATGTCATCGATTTGCCCGACAGTGTGCCCTTTTCCTGTGATGTATTCCAGCCCGTCGCCCTTGTCGCCGTGGTGCCCAATCGTATTCCCGCCAGGGGTGGTGAACGCCTCATCCCGACGTGCCTCGACAATGTTCGGCCCCGCTTCATCCGGGATCGGCGTGGAGATGATGTTGCCGGTCGGGTCTTCGGTGGCGGGCGACCCGGTGTGGTTCGGCAGGCCAAGAACCTCGGCCGTGTAGGTTTCCAGCCATTGTTCGATGCGTTCTGGCGTGAAGCCGGGAAGTTGCCCGAGGCGTCGGTCATCTTCTGTCAGTTCGGGAAAGACCTCGACCCAGCCTTGGGCAATTGTGCCGTCCTGCAGCCGCAACCGGCCTTCCGCGAATGCGTTGTAGCGCTTGCTGCACGAAGTCTCCGAGGGCAAGTTGTGCAGCAGGATCCCCTTCGATGACACGCACGATGGTGCCGGGGTTCAACATCTCGTAGAGCGCTGCCGCCTGCCCTGCGATCTGTGCAGCCTCAACCGACTTCGGCAAACTTGACCCGAAACCGCGTATGACCGTTTCCTGCACCAGTTCGTGCGCAAAAGCCGCAAGGAGCCCCTCGGCCGTTCCGAGATCGACGCCAAGTATCTCGACCGCACGTTGAAGCCGGTGTTCGGTGGCCAGACGCGTGAATTCCTGCAGGGCATCGCTGGCGGCCAAAGCAGCCAGAGCGGCAGTTCCAAGCGGTGTGATCGCAACGGCCCGGAGACCAAGGCGACGCAAGATGGCCTCCACGGGTGCCTCGACCGGAAGGGCAAGTTCTGCAAGAATCACATCAGTCCGCGATCTCGGCGCAACTGGCTCTGCATAGCACCGACAGTTGTGCGCCTGCCCTGGATGGCCGCCTGCGGGCGGCTCGTCCCAGCGAAACACCTGATCGTCGTATTCGGCATGGCTATCACGGACTTTCGCGTCGTCCTGGGAGCGCCAGATGTAACGCTCGATCCCCAAATCCTGCTGCCGAAGCTGGTTGATCAGGCCCGCAAAGGCGCGAAGCAGACGCTCTTCCATGCTCGTCCGCAACGGGCGAAGGCGTTGCGGGTGGGTCTGATATTCTTCAAAGATGGCCGTCAGACGCTCATCCCACTGCCGCAGCACCTCTTCCTTCGCGTCCGAAACATCTCGCAGGTCGACTTCCGTCACCCATGGCACGGTGTCCGGGGGTGTCAGCGCATTCAGGAGCATCCGGGTGTTGTCGGCGATGACGCGATCGAGTTGGTCCGTGAAATCGGCCCGCAGGTCGGCATAGCCGGGAAAAAGCGACTTGATCGAGATGGCCGCGCGGTGGCCGTACACCGTGCCGTTCTGCCGGGCGAAAACGTATTGACCGCTGCCTCCGTGGCGGAGGAATTCCCGAAAATTGTGCTGCATGGAACCTCCCGCCGACCTGCCGGATCGCTTGTAGAGGCCGACGGTAAAGAAGCGCTCACCTTACCGTTCGCTGCTTCTGACGCGGCAACGGGCCAAAGAAGCCGTAAGGTCTATTTCCATGCCCGCACCCCGCGAAACCATCCTAGCCGCGCTACATGCGCAGCTCTCGGCGCTGCCCGCCACCGCCCTGCGCGGCGAGGTGCTGCCCGAGCGCGTGCCGGCCAATGGCCTGCTGATCCTGCACGATGGCGAGCCGGGGGAGCCCGAGGTGACGCTGTCACCACTCGTCTACCACTATCAGCACCGCGCCGAGATCGAGGCGGTCGTGCAGGGCGCCGACCGTGACGCCACCTTCGACACGCTCTGCGCCAGCATCAGCACGACACTCGCCGCCGACCGCACGCTGGGCGGGCTCTGCGACTGGGTTGAAGCCGAAGCGCCACGTCCCGTCGATCTGCCGGTCGAGGGCGCGGCCAGCCTGAAGGCGGCGGTCATCACTGTCGTCCTGCACTACACCACGGCCGACCCGCTCGGCTGATCCCGACAATCCAAGGAGTTGAGACATGGCACGAGCCCAGGGGGCGCGGGCGCTGATGGAGCTTGCGTTCGAGACGACCTATGGAACGCCGCCCGCCAGCGGCTTCACCCGCATGCCCTTCGCCAGCACCTCGCTCGGCGCCGAGCAACCGCTGCTGAACTCCGAACTGCTGGGCTACGGGCGTGATCCGCTTGCCCCAATCAAGGACGCGGTGACGGCGGACGGCGATGTTGTCGTGCCGCTCGACGCCGAGGCCTTCGGCTTCTGGCTGAAAGCGGCCTTCGGGGCGCCGACGATCACCGGCACCGGCCCCTGGACGCATGAGTTCCAGTCGGGGTCCTGGACGCTGCCCAGCATGTCGATCGAGACGGGCATGCCAGAGGTGCCGCGCTTTGCCATGTATTCCGGCTGCGTCCTGGATCAGCTGTCGTGGCAGGTGCAGCGCTCCGGGGTGCTGACCACGACCGCGCGGCTGGTGGCGCAGGGCGAGACGATTGCGACGACGACCAGCGCGGGCACACCCACAGATCTGGCCTTGAAGCGGTTCGGCCATTTCAACGGCGCGATCAGCCGCAACGGCACCGCGCTTGGGAACGTGGTCTCGGCCGAGATCACCTATGCCAATAACCTCGACCGGATCGAGACCATCCGCTCGGACGGCCGCATCGACGGTGCCGACCCCTCCATCGTCGCGCTCACCGGCCGGATCGAGGTGCGCTTTGCCGACAGCACGCTGGTGACACAAGCGATCAACGGCGATCCTTGCGAGCTCGAGTTCGCCTACGTGCTGCCGTCTGGCGAAAGCTTCACCTTCACCCTACACGCCGTCTATCTGCCGCGCCCCCGGATCGAGATTTCCGGCCCTCAAGGCGTCCAGGCAACCTTCGACTGGCAGGCCGCCCGCGACAGCACCGTCGGCCGGATGTGCACCGCCACCCTGATCAACGACATTGAGGTATACTGATGCTGACGCTCGACCTGACGAATGAACCACGCTGGCATGACCTCGTCCCTGGTGTCCGGGTACAACTCCGCCCGCTGACCACGGCGCTGATGGTTGCGACGCGCAGCGACCCCGCCGTGGAGGCGGTTCCTGCCGACGCTTCTGATGAGGAACGGGCCGTCGCTTTCGCCAAGGCGCTCGCGCGGCGTGCAATACTGACTTGGGAGGGCATCGGCGACGAAGATGGCAATGCTATTGACCCCAGTCCCGACGCCATCGATGCGCTGCTGGACATTTGGCCGATCTTCGAGACCTTCCAGCTGAGCTATGTCTCCAAAGGCCTGCTGCTGGAACAGGAAAAAAACGTCTCCGCGCCCTTGCCGAATGGTCCTTCGGCGGGGGCGACCGCTACTGCGAGGGTTGCGAACCCAGCGAAGCTTGCGCGCAAGCCTGCAAAGACTGCCCGGCGCGGCTGAACCGACCTGCAACCTTTGAAGGCTGGCAGGTCTGGGACCTTGTCGGCCGTCTTGGCGGCCAGCTGCGTGTGCTGCCCGGTGCGGTGATCGGCTGGGACATGTCGGCGGCGTTTGCGCTGGCCGACGCACTCGGCGTGCCACCCGCCGCCGCAGCTGAACTGCTGCCAGTCATCGAAGCGGTGATGGTGGCCAAACTCAACGAACAGATGGATCACTCCAATGGCTGAAAAGCGCGTTTCTGTCCGCCTTGCGGCCGTGGGCGGCCGCCAGGTGCGCGCCGAGCTGGAAGGCGTGGGCGAGGCGGGCGCGCGGGGGTTCGGGCGGCTCTCGCGCGAGATGGATCTGGCCAATGCGCGCATGGCGGCGTTCGCGCGCCGCGCGCGGGTGGCTGCGGCCGCCGCAACGGTGGCGCTGGCCGCGGCGGGTGCTGCGATGATCCGCTCCGGTCTCCAGACGGTGGATGCGCAGGCAAAGCTCGCCCAATCCCTCGGCACCGCGGTCGCCTCGATCCAGACGCTGGAGCGGGCGGGCGAATTGGCTGGCGTGTCGATGTCCGGCATCGAACAGGCCACCAAGGACCTGACGCGCCGTCTCAGCCAGGCGGCCGCCGGGACTGGCCCCGCAGCACAGGCGCTCGAGCGGCTGGGGCTCTCGGCCTCCGACCTGTTGACCCTGCCGCTCGACGAGCGCGTGGGCGCGATCAACGCCGCCATTGAGGATTTCGTGCCGGCGGCCGAGCGGGCGGCCGTCGCGGGCCAGCTGTTCGGCGAAGAAGGCTCCATCGCCATGAGCCGGATCGACACGGCGACGCTGCGCCAGGCGACCGAGGACGTTCTCGCCTTCGGCGTCGTCGTTTCCGAACAGGACGCAGACCAGATCGAGCGCACGAACGATGCAATCTCCCGGCTCGGACTGATCTGGCGCGGTCTGTCGAACCAACTCGCCGTTGCCGCAGCACCGGCGCTGGAAGCGGTGGCTGAGGCCATGGCGGCACTCGCCGGTCGAACCGGTCCGCTCGGCCAGGCCATCACTGGGCTTTTCGACAACATCGGCCGCCTGACCACCTATGCCGCCACCTTCGCGGCCTTCCTCGCGGGCCGCTGGGTCGCTGGATTGGCGGCAGCCGCGCTCTCTGTGCGCGGTCTGGCCACCGCGCTTGTTGTCCTGCGTGGCGCGCTCATTCGCACCGGTATCGGCGCTCTGATCGTCGGCGCCGGTGAACTCATCTACCAGTTCACCCGCCTCGTGTCCGGCGCGGGCGGCTTCGGCGAGGCCATGTCGCTGTTGAAGGACCTCGCGGTCGAGGTCTGGGAACGCATCAGGATGGGCGCTGCAGCGGCGGGCGCTGCGGCCACGGCGATGTTTTTCGACCTCAAGGCCGATGCGGCGTCGGGCATGCAGAGCGCCATCGAAAGCGTCGTGGCCTTCGGCAATACGGCCGCGAACACGTTTGAGGGGGCATACGAGGCGATCAAGGCAATCTGGGGAATGCTCCCGGCGGCCATTGGTGATCTGGCGTTTCAGGCGGCCAACAGCCTGATCGACGGTGTCGAGGCGATGCTGAACGGTGTCGTCTCGCGGATCAACACGTTCATCGGCGGGATCAACCAAGGTCTGGAAGCGCTTGGGTCCGAGCGG
>DOUP01000178.1 GCA_003520545.1 Maritimibacter sp.
CTCCCGGTCGCGCTCCGACAGGCACCAGGGTGCCGGACCCTGCGCCCAGGGTTTCGCGCACGAAGGCCCCGATGAGGTAGCCACGATAGGCACGGACGTAGTCGTCGCCCGCCGCGTCGCGATATTCGTCGGGCAAGGCGGCGAGCGCCATGGCCTTCAGGTTGGAGTGTTCGTCAAGCACCGCACCGACCGCCGCCGCCACAGCTTGCGTCCCGCCTGCGGTTTCCGTCGCTGCGGTCAGGTCCAGGCCGATCTCGCGCACGGTGTCTTCCGGCGTGGCCGCCAGCGCCGAAGCCCCGGACACCCCAAGCCAAGCCGTGATCGTCAGGATATGGAAAACCCTTGCCAGCATCGGCGGCACATTAGTCGCGCTGGGCACGTTCGCAAACCTTTTCACCAGCCACAGGCAACTTCCCCAACGTCAGCTTGACCCGCGTCAAGGAATTGCGGGACGTTTACCCTATGCTGGCCGTACCGGGGAGGAGACCCGCAGCGCCAACAGGCAGGCACAGGAGCGCGACAATGGACGACAACCCCCTGACCGGCATGATGGACCCGCAGTCCATCGCCGTGTTCGGCGCCTCGGAGACCTCGCAATCCGTCGGGGCGCGTGTCTTCGAAAACCTCGTCGAGGACGGGTTCGCGGGTGCGATTTACCCGGTCAATCCCAAGCACAAGAAAGTGCGGGGCCTGACCTGCTATACCTCCGCAACGGCGGTCGGCAAGGACATCGACCTCGCCGTCATCTGCACGCCGGCCCGAACTGTCGCCGGCATCATCCGCGACTGCGGCGAGGCGGGGATCAAGAACGCAATCGTTCTGTCGGCCGGCTTTGGCGAAGGCGGGAACAAGGGCCGAAACTATGAGGCCGACCTCATCGCGGCGGCGAAGAAAGCAGGTGTCCGCTTCATGGGACCGAATTGCGTAGGCATGGTGCGCCCGTGGCAAAAGATGAACGCGACTTTCCTGCGCGCGGGCACTCCGAAGGGGCGGCTGGCACTGGTGTCTCAATCCGGGGCGCTGTGTTCGGCGATCTCCGACTGGGCCGGGCCGCACCACCTTGGATTCTCTGCCCTGGTGTCGCTGGGCAATTCCTCCGACATCGACTTCGGCGATATGCTCCACTTCCTCGCCTCGGACCCGCATACGGACGCGATCCTTTTGTACGTCGAAGGCGTCCGGAATGCGCCGTCGTTCATCTCCATGCTGCGCTACGCAGCACGGCTCAAACCCGTGATCGTGCTGAAGTCCGGGCGCCACGCGTCCTCTTCCGCCGCAGCGCATACGCACACCGGGGCGCTGATCGGGTCGGACGAAGTGTTCGACGCGGTGTTGGAACGCGCCGGCGCCGTTCGCGCTATGACGTTCGGCCAACTTTTCGCCGCGGCGGAAATCCTGTCTTCCAACAAGAAAGCCGCTGGCAACCGGTTGTCGATCATCACAAACGGCGGCGGCGCGGGCGTTCTGGCCGCAGACCGGGCCGCCGATTTGAACCTGCAACTGGCCGAGATGTCGGAGAGCACCAAGGAATCGCTCGGCAAACTGCTCCCCGATTACTGGAGCCACGCGAACCCCGTGGACATACTCGGCGACGCAGGCGCAGATCGATACGGACCGGTCGTGAAAGCGGTTTATGACGACCCGAATACCGACGGCGTCCTCGTCATGCTGACCCCGCAAGCCATGACCGACAGCACCGCTGCCGCCCACGCCGTGGTCGACGCCCTGCCCAGACGCCGCAAGAAACCCGTGCTCGCCTGTTGGATGGGCGAGGCGAGCGTGGCAGAGGGCCGCAAGGTCCTATCGGAAAACGGGATCGCCGACTTCATTTCGCCCGAACGGGCTGTGGAAGCATTTTCCTATCTCGCCAAACACCACCGGAACCGCAAGTTGGCGCTGCAGACCCTGGGCCCGCTCTCGCCGGAGAATCCACCCGACCTGGACGGTGCGCGCATGATCATCAACGCGGTGTTGGCGGATGATCGCGAAATGTTGTCGGACATCGAAAGCAAGGCGCTGCTCAAGGCGTTCCGCATCCCCGTGAACATGACCATCGAAGCCACCAGCGCCGAACAGGCCCTGGTCGCGGCGCAAACAGTGGGTTATCCGGTCGCGGTCAAGATCTCGTCCCCCGATATCATCCACAAATCCGACGTCGGCGGCGTGCGCGTCGGGATCAACGACCCGGCCGAAGTCAAACGCGCCTTCCGCAACCTGTGCGAAAAAGCCACGCGCAAACGCCCTGACGCGAAGATCCGGGGGGTGACGGTGGAGGCGATGGCAAACATCGACGCCCCGCGCGAACTGGTGGTCGGCGTGAGCCGGGACGAAGTTTTCGGCCCCACCATCCTCTTTGGCGCGGGCGGCACGGCGGTTGAAATGCTGAAAGACAGCGCAGTCGCGATCCCGCCCGTGAACGGGCTTCTCGCCGAACGCCTCGTGTCCCGCACGCGGGTCTCGGCCATGCTGGACGCCTTCCGCGACAAACCCGCCGCCGACCGGGACGCGGTCATCTACGTGCTGCGGCGCGTCTCGTCGTTGGTCAGCGAACTTCCCGAAATCATCGAACTCGACATCAACCCGCTGATCGCCGGGTCGAACGGCGTCATGGCGGTGGACGCGCGCATCCGGGTGAAACGCCCGCCTGCCCGCGACGGCCATTATGACCACATGGCGATCCACCCCTACCCGCGCAACCTGGTGCAAAGCGAACATCTCTCGGACGGGACCCCGCTCACCATTCGCCCGATCCGGCCTGAAGATGCCAAGAGCGAACAGGATTTCGTGCGCAGCCTTTCGGACGAGGCCAAGCAATTTCGCTTCATGGGCACCCTGAACGAACTCAGCCCCGAAATGCTGGTCCAATTCACCCAGATCGACTACCGCCGGGAAATGGCGCTCGTCGCGATGGCCGAGATCGACGGGAAAGAGGTACAGTGCGGCGTGGCCCGCTACGTCATCAACCCGGACAATACCTCGTGCGAGTTCGCCATCGTGGTGGGCGACCAGGTGCAGCACCAGGGGATCGGGACGCGACTGATGAAAGCGCTCTTCCGCGCGGCCCGGATGCACGAGTTGACCGTCATCGAAGGCACGGTTTTGAAGAACAACGCACCGATGCTGAAACTCATGGCGGAGCTTGGGTTCACCCAACGCTACGACCCGGACGACGCCGAACTGGTGATCGTCGAACGCTGGCTCTGACGGGCTTGCGCCACCTTGGGGAGGGTGGTGCGCATTGGGACAGGAGGAGGGAAAGATGCTGGCCTTTATCTCGCATCACGAATGCTACGACCACGATGCAGGGCCTCTGCATCCCGAGCAGGCGCTCAGGCTGGAGGCGATCAACAATCAGCTGATCTCGTCCGGTCTCGACTATGTCCTGCGCCACTACGATGCGCCGCTTGTAACCCGGGAGCAGCTATCGCGGGTCCATGACGCGGATTACATCGACCGCGTCTATGCCATCGCGCCCGGCGAAGGCATGCAATCCATCGAAGTGGACGGCGATACGGTGATGTCACCGGGCACGCTCAAGGCCGCTGAGCGCGCGGCGGGAGCGGGCGTGCTGGCCGTCGACCTGGTCGTGTCCGGCGAAGCGAACCCGGCCTTCTGCGCCGTGCGCCCACCGGGGCACCACGCGGAGCGCGGGGTCGCAATGGGGTTTTGCCTGTTCAACAATATCGCGGTGGCCGCCGCCCATGCGCTGGAGCATCACGGGCTGGAACGGGTGGCGATCGTGGATTTCGACGTGCACCACGGAAACGGCACCGAGGATATCTTCAAAAACGAACCACGCGTGCTTTTCTGTTCCTCTTTCCAGCACCCGTTCTATCCCTTCACCGGGCACGAGAAGGAGACCGACAACCTCGTCGACATTCCGCTCTCGTCTGATGCCGGGTCCAGGGAGTTTCGGGCCGCCGTGGAGGAACACTGGCTTCCCCACCTCGACGCGTTCAAACCGCAGATGGTGTTCATCTCCGCCGGTTTCGACGCGCATGTGGCGGACGATATGTCGAATGTCGCCCTGACCGACGACGATTACGAATGGGTGACCCGTGCGCTCCTCGACGTGGCCAATCGGCACGCCAAGGGGCGGATCGTCTCCATGCTCGAAGGCGGCTATGAACCGGCCGTGTTGGCCCGGTCCGTGGTGCGCCACCTCGACGTGCTGATCGGGTAACCGCGTCCAAACGGGCACGCGCCGGTGGTGCGGCATGATCGTAAACAGACCCTAACTCTCTGGTTTCAAAATACCTTGGGGGTGCGGGGGCAAAGCCCCCGCCCCGGTCGCAGGGGCAACGCCCCTGCGAAACCGCTCACAGGAACCCGCGCTCCTGCACCAGCGCGGTGAGTTCCGCGAGGCTTTCGTCTTCGCTCTTGCCAGACGTATCCAGGCTTGCCAGCGCCTTGTCATAAAGCGCCTCGCGCGAGGTCAGGATCGACTTGAGTTGATCCATGGCTTCCGGGTTGCCGGCCATCGGCCGCTCGTCCCCCTGGTCGCGGACGCGGGCCATGTGCTCGGCCGGCGTGGCTTTGACCCAGATCGTGTGGAAATTGGTGAGCAGCCGATTGTAGGTTTCGGGCTCTGCCACGATTCCGCCCGCGACAGCGAGGATCATGGTGTCATGGGTGGCAATCACCCGCCCCAGCGCCTGCGCTTCAAGGCGGCGATATCCCTCTTGGCCATAAAACGCCATCACCTCGTCCACCGGCATCCCGGCCTGCTCTTCGATCTCACGGTTAAGCTCTACGAAGGGCACGCCCAGTTGCGCGCCCGCGCGCCGTCCCAGAGTGGACTTCCCCGCGCCACGCAGGCCCACGAGGCAGACGCGTTTCGCGCGGGCTTCCGCGACCGGCTCCGGCGACAGGGTCGACAGCACCGTCGCCTGCACGTCGCTGTTCGCGGTGCGGTACAGGTCGGCAATCCGCAACGCGTCCGAGGTCCAGGGATCATCCTCGCCCACCAGCCATTCGATCTTGTGATCAAGCGCATGGGCGACCTTTTGCAACAGCCCGATGGAGATATTCCCTTCGCCCGCCTCAAGCTGCGCGAGATAGCGCGGCGAGACGCCGGATTTTTCGGAGAGCACACGGCGCGGGATTCCCTTGCGGTCGCGCGCCCGACGGACACGCTCACCGACGCGCGCCATCAGGGCATCGACCCCGGCCTCGTCCTGCGCCGTTTCCGCCCGCGCCTCTCCGCGAAAGTTCGTAATCTCGGCCATGCCGCCTCATGCTCTAAATTGCATAAATCCTAGGCGGGCAAGCGCCCCGGTTCAAAGGAATTCGGGATATAGTGCACAATTTCCGTCATTTAATGCGGTGTTTTTCCAACACCGTCCGAATGTCCGCTGGGATCTCGCGGGATTTGAACTGGTCAGCGATGGTAAAGACCTCTGTGAAACTGCCTTCGAAGCACAGTCCCCCGTCCTGATGGCCCTCGACCCGGAAGGTCACCGATTTCGAGCCGAGCTTCTCAACCGCGACCGAACAAACCAGCCGATGGCGCGGTGTGACCGGCGCGCGAAAGTCGATGGTCATGTTCACAAAGGGCATTCCGATGTTGTGGTCCAGCTCCTGGAAGAACCAGCCACCGCCCAGATGCGCGTCACAAAACGCATTGATCGCGTCCAGACAGAAATTCGGGATCCGACCGGTGTAAACAATCTGTGCCGGGTCGCAATCGCCCCAGGTCACCGTGATCTCGTGGGTGAACCGCTCCGCCATATCCGCCTCCTGCTTGAGTGCGAGGGGTGTCTCAGACACCCCCAAGAAACTCAATAGGTTTCGACGTGGTAACGACCGTCTTCGCGCATGGCGTCGCGGATGCTCTTCCACTCCAGCCCTTCGCTGCGGGCAATGTCGGCCAGCGCCTCCTCGACACCGTGCTCCATCTCTTTCTTGCCGCAGATGTAGATATACGCCTTGTCGGATTTCAGGAGCTTTGCCACGCGCTCTTTCTCGTCGCGCAGCTTGTCCTGCACGTATTGCTTGGGCTGGTCGTCGAGGCGTGAGAAGGCAAAAACCTTGTGCATGTAGTCGTCCGGCACCTTCTTCAGCGGGCCAAAGTAGGGCAATTCGCCCTGCTTGCGCGCGCCGAACACGAGCGTGAGTTTGCCCTTGTTGGTTGGCATCTCGCGCTGGCGACGCATGGTGAACCCGCGGAACGGGGCCGACCCCGTGCCGGTGCAGATCATCAAAAGCTCCGCGTCCGGATCAGACGGCAAGAGGAACGTCGATCCAAACGGGCCGGTGACTTTCACCTCGTCGCCCTTTTTCAGATCGCAGACGTAATTCGAGGCCACGCCATGCTCCTCGCGCTTAACCGTGAGCGACATGTTGTTGTAGCCAGGACGCTCGCCGTCACGGGGTGACGACACAGAGTAAAGCCGCGGCAAATGCGGCTTCCCTTCGGCATCCTCACCCGGCGGGATGATCCCGATGCTTTGTCCTTCCAGCGCGGGCATGGGGGAAGCCCCGAAATCAAGGATGATATGGCGCACGTCGGCGTCCGAATCCTCGGACGTCAGGCGATAGTTGCCTTGCACCGTTGCGGTCACGGGCTTGCCAAGGTTGTAGAGGTTCACGGTCGCCTTGGAGGCGGACTTGGGCGCCACGGATTTGCCCCCGACCCCGCTGTGGGCCTCGGCCAACAGCGCGGCCATGGCATCGTCCAGTGCCTCGGAGGAGCCGTCGCCATCGGCGGAGGGCTCGATCTCTTCCTGCTCCGGCAGCTCCATCCATTCGAACTGTTCTTCCAGCGAATAAGGCTCTTTCACCACGCGCCACTCGTCGATCGACCCTGTGGGGCAGACGGGAATGCAATCCATGCAGAAGTTGCACTTCTCGGCGTCGACCACGACGTTGTCGTCGTTATGAGTAATCGCTTCGATCGGGCAGGTCATCTCGCAGGTGTAGCAGCGGATGCAGATTTCCGGGTCGATCAGGTGCTGTTTGAGGGGCTTGTTCATGGATACACCTTGGCTGGAGCGCGCGCAGCAGCCAAGGCGGGCGCGGCGCAGGTCGGTTCGCTGTGTTTATCGTTTTAGAAAAGGGCTTACTTGCCCTTGAGAACCATGTCGGGGACGAGCATCGCCTCGATCAACTCATGGCAGAGGCCCTTGCACTCGGCGCAGCCGACGCAGCCGTGCTTGAGACCAGACACCTGAACCGCGAGGCTTTCGGTGCGGGGCGCTTTTCCGGCGCTTCGTTCGATCTGCATGTGCTCCTCCCTGAATGGTCCGGGCCTTGGTGGTCCGGGGGCGGCAATACCGCCCCCAGTTTGCCCTTGGCTTACGCCATATGCAACTTCACGTATTCAAAGTCGCCCGGCTTGTTGTCGATGCCCACTTTCGGCGGTGCGATCCAAGAGGCGTATTTGCCCGGCTCGGTCACGGGAACCATGAGCGACTGGATAAAGTCGCCATCGGCGTGGGTGGGGAGCCATTCGGTGATGCCCGCATCGTATTCCGCACCGGAGACAACCTTGCCCTCGGGATCGAAATTGTGGCCGGCGAAAACGCCGATCTTGCGGTTGAAGCTCTCGTGCGGGAGCTTCATCTCGAACTGGACACCCGCCTTCTCGATGATCTTGTTCCAACGGCCCACACCACCGGCAGCATCCTTGATGTAGTCGTCGCGCAGACGCATGTTGATCGCGGTCAGCGCCGGAACCTCTTTCTGCACGGCCTTGCCGTCTTCCAGGTCCCAGACCGTGTAGGTCGCGTCCTTGAGCTGGTGGTCGTCGTCGATCCGGTGCTCGTGGAAACGGCCCTTGATCCCCGCGTTGAACGCGTTGGCGGCGTTCGTGGACACTTCCTGCCCGAACAGGTCGAGCGACAAGGTGTAGTGCAGGTTGAGCTTTTTCTGGATCGTCGGAAGGTCAATCACGCCGAGCGAGCGGATCTTGTCGATGTCATAGGGGTCGTCGATCCCGTTTTCGCGCATCACCTGGCAAGTCTTCTCGATCGTGCGGCCAACGCCGGTTTCACCCACGAACATGTGGTGGGCTTCTTCGGTCAGCATGAAGCGACAGGTCCGCGACAGCGGGTCGAAGCCCGACTGGGCCAGGCTTTCCAGCTGCATCTTGCCGTCACGGTCAGTGAAGTAGGTGAACATGAAGAACGACAGCCAATCCGGCGTCTCTTCGTTGAAAGCACCGAGCATACGCGGCGCCTCTTCCGACCCGGAGGACCGGACCAGCAGATCATCGGCTTCTTCGCGTCCATCGCGACCGAAGTATTTCTGGAGCAGGTAGACCATCGCCCAGAGGTGACGGCCCTCTTCCACGTTCACCTGGAACAGGTTGCGCATGTCGTAAAGCGACGGCGCGGTCAGGCCCAGGAAACGCTGCTGCTCGACCGACCCCGGCTCGGTGTCGCCCTGGATGACGATCAGGCGTTTGAGCAGGTTGCGATACTCGCCCGGCACTTCCTGCCACGCGAGATCACCGAAGTGCTCACCGCAGGGAATGGTGCGGCCTTCGACTTCCGGTGCGAGCAGGACGCCCCAACGGTATTCGGGCATTTTCACATAGTCGAACTTGGCCCAGCCTTTCGGGTCCACGGAAACGGCGGTGCGCAGGTAGACCATCGACTTCTGGAATTTCTCGGGGATGAGGTCATTCCACCAGTTGATGTAACCGGGGTGCCATTTTTCGAGTGCCTTCAAAACCTTGCGGTCCGAAGACAGCCCGACATTGTTCGGAATTTGGGTGTCGTAGCTGACATTGATCACGTCGACCATGTGTCGTTCTCCCTAAAGGTTGGGGCGGGCACGATAGCCCACCCTTCCAATACATCGCGTTTACACGCGCTCCATGTTGTATTCGCCGCGCACGCCGGTGCCGTAACGCTGCAAAGCCCCGTCTTCGCCCACCGCGTTCGGGCGGTTGAAGATCCAGTTCTGCCATGCGGTCAGGCGACCGAAGATACGTGTTTCCATCGTTTCCGGGCCCGCGAAGCGCAAGTTGGCTTCCATCCCGGTCATCGCATCGGGGCTGAACGACGCGCGCTCTTCCATGAAGATGCGGATCTCGTCGTCCCAGTCGATGTCGTCGAGGATCATGGTCACGAGGCCAAGCTCGTCTGCCTCCTCGGCTTCCAGAGCCTCGCCGATCGCCGCCTTGGCCTTGTCGACGCTTTCCGGCTCGCCCAGGAAACGGGTCTCAAGCCGGGTCAGGTCGTTGCCCATCGGGTAGCGGCCAAAATTCGACTCGGACAGCGTGACGGTCGCGGTCGGACGATTGTCCCCCTCGAATTCGTCCTCCATCATGTAGGAACGGTCCACGGCGAAGAGGATCTCGGCCAGCACACCCGCGTAGCAGGAACCATGCTCGACAAGGGCCGCGAGCGAGCGCGAGGTCACGTCGATCCGCTACAGAACCCGCTTCCAATACTGGAGGATTTCGCCAGCCAGCCAGAAGTCTTCGTTCGCGAGCAGCATGTTCTCGTGCTCAACCACCTTCTCCGGGTCGCCCTGTGTGCGGAACACCCACAGACCGATCTCCATCTCATTGAGACGCATGTGAAGGATGGCGTCATCCAGCTCGCGGGCGAGCTTGAGCATGTAGCCGTCGGCCCCTTGCGCGAACAGCTCGTCGGTCGATGACGGTGCATCCGCCTCCGGCCCGGCCAGCGTGATCGTCGCCTTGCGGGCATCACGGTCAACCTCCACTTCGACGAGATCGTAATGCACGCCCTTGTCGTCGATGGTGCGGTTGAGCGGGGTAAGCTTGATGCCCTTTTCGACGTCCGCCTTGGTCGAGTTCGCCGCGAATTCGCGGGCGCGCTCATCGACGGTCTCGTCGAACTTGGAATTCGGGATCACCTCGTCGACCAGACGCCAATCCACGGCGCGCTTGCCTTTGACGCCCTCTTCGATGGAGCAGAAAATATCGGCGCGGTCCCGGCGCACCTTGCGCTTGTCGGTGACGCGGGTCAGCCCGCCGGTGCCCGGCAACACGGCCAGAAGCGGCACTTCGGGAAGCGCGACCGAGGACGTGGAGTCGTCGGTCAACATGATATGGTTGCAGGCGAGCGCCAACTCGTAACCGCCACCGGCGCAGGCGCCTTTGACGGCGGCGATCCACTTCTGGCCGGAGTCGGCTTCCGCAGCCTCGAAGGTGTTGCGGGTCTCGTTGGTGAACTTGCAGAAGTTCACCTTGTGGCTATGCGCAGCCCCCCCCAGCATCCGGATGTTCGCGCCAGCGCAGAACACCTGCTCCTTGCCGGACTTCATCACCACGGTCTTCACTTCCGGGTGCTCGAAGCGCATGCGCTGCACCACGTCAGACAGCTCGATGTCGACGCCGAGGTCATAGGAATTGAGCTTGAGCTTGTAGCCATCGAAGAGGCCAGCATTCTCGTCCACATCCATGTAGACGGTGGCCACGGGGCCATCGTACTCCACCTTCCAGTGGTGGTATTTGGACGGGTCAGTTTGAAAGTCGATCACCTTGGTCACGGCGTCTCTCCTTGTTCGCGTTGACGATACTATAGTGCACCATACTGCCTAAGTAAACCGAGTTATGCACTATAATGCTATCTTAAGTTTCTTGGTTTTTCATGTGCTTACGATACCATGGCAAATATGTGAAGTGACATATGCACTATACTGCACCTTTCTTACCAACGTCCGCCATGAGTGATTCCATTTCCCGCCGCGCCCAATCCGCGCCATCCAAAGAGCCTGCGTCGCTCAGGTGCCTCTCCGCGATTTCGGCAATCCGCGCGGCGGCCTTTGCACGTCCCATCACAAGCTTGAGACGGGCATTCGCGATCTGGATCATTCCTTGGACCAGCGCGCGCTCGGCGCTGTCCTCTTCGAGATCCATCCACACCGGCTCCCAGGCTTCGTGTGCCTCCCAGAAGTAGCCTTTCGCGAACAGCCGCTTGCCTTCGTTCACCCCGGTCGGGATCGACCCCTCGGGAGGCCGCGCGTTTTGCCCGGGAATGTGGGGCGGCAGGGTCATACGCCCTCGGGTTCCGCCGCTTCCATTGTTTCCAGATGGGCACAGAAGTCGGCGATGGCGGCAATGGTGTCTTCCGGCTTTTCCAGGTGAGGCGCGTGGCGCGCCCCGTCAATCACCGCGACATCCGCGGGGGAATAGGTCCGCGTCTCGATCTCTTCGATCTGGGCGAGCGTGCCGTATTGATCGTCACGCCCCTGGATGGCGAGACAGGGAATGCGCCAGTAGTCGATGACCTCGGCCACGTTCCAATCCCTGAAACCCGGTGCCAGCCACGCATCATTCCAACCCCGGAAGGTGTTCTCCGGATCGCGGTGATGGCGTGCCATCTTGTCCTTCAGATCGGTTTTCTCGAATGCCACCTTCGCCTTGGCAATCTCGGCCAGCCCCATCTCTTCGGTGAAGAAATGCGGCGCGATGAGAATGATGCCGCGCACCCGGTAGTCCTCGATCCGACCTGCGTATTCGGCCGCGATGGTGGCCCCGTCAGAATGCCCCAGAAGGATCACCCGGTCGGCGCCAAGCTGGTCCAGAACTTGGGGCAGCACGTCAACCGCTTCGCGTGTCATGTAGTCCAGCGGGCGCGGAAGATCGGCCGGATCGGACTGACCATACCCCGCGCGGGAAAAGGCAAAGACCGGCAGGCCCGTCGCCTCGGCAATCCGCTCCGGCGCGTCGCGCCAGAGCGAGACCGATCCCAACCCTTCGTGCAGCATGACGATCACCGGCCTCGCGTCCGACGCCTCGCCAAAGCACTTGTATTCCAGTCGCTTACCGCCTGCGTCGATGAAACCTTCGCCCGACAGCATCAGCACCCCTCACGCAGTTTGAAGCGTTGGATCTTGCCGGTCGCGGTCTTGGGCAATTCGTCCACCACGTCGACCCAGCGCGGGTATTTCCACATCCCGATCTTCTCCTTGACGAAGTCCTTGATGTCGTCGGCGGAGAGATCGGCCACGCCCTCTTTCAGCACCACGAAAGCGGCGGGTTTGATGAGGTCTTTCTCGTCTGCACGAGCGACCACGGCGGCCTCCAGAATCTGTGGGTGATCGACGAGCGCCTGTTCGACCTCGAAGGGCGAGACCCAGATGCCGGAGACTTTGAACATGTCATCCGTGCGTCCGCAGTAGACATAGCGACCCTCCGGTGTGCGTTCGTATTTGTCGCCGGTGCGGGTCCAATGCCCCTGGAACGTCGATTGCGATTTGTGGCGACGATTCCAATAGCCTTCCGCCGCAGACGGGCCGCGCACCAGAAGTTCGCCGACGTCCCCTTCGGCAACGTCTTCGTCGTGCTCATCCACAAGCTTCACCTCATAGCCCGGAACCGCCTTGCCGGAGGTGCCGTAGACGATGTCGTCGGGCGTATTCGAGAGGAAGATGTGCAGCATTTCGGTGGAACCGACACCGTCCACGATGGGCGCTTTCCAGACCTTCTGCCAACGCTCCCCAACCTCACGCGGCAATGCTTCGCCAGCGGAGGTGCAGATACGGACGTTGTGCACGGGCGCCTCACCGGATTTCTCCTGAGCCGCGACCATACCGGCGTAAAGCGTTGGAACCGCACAGAAAACCGTCGGTTTTTCGTTGGCGAGAATGTCCGACACGCTGTCCGGCGTTGGCCGTCCGCCGAAGATCACACAGGTCGCGCCGACGGACATGGGAAACGACATGGCGTTGCCCAGCCCGTAGGCGAAGAACATCTTGGCGACAGAAAACACGGTGTCCTCTTCGCGGATTCCAAGGACCTGCGCCCCGAAGGTGTCGGCAGTTGCCTTTAACGAACCGTGAACGTGGCGCACGCCCTTGGGGGTGCCGGTCGAACCGGAGGAGTAGAGCCAGAACGCCAACTCGTCCGCGGAGGCATCGCAGGTCTCTTCGACCTCGGCGTCAGAGACGAAATCCTCATAGGATTCAGCACCTTCCGGGCTATCACCAACGACGACGACGGTCCGCAGATAGCGGTTGCCATCCAATGCGGGCTTCACCGTTTCCCAAAGCTCCTTCGACACCACTAGGATCGACGCGCGGCTGTCCTGGAGGATGGCCTCGTAGACGCTCGCGGACAAAAGCGTGTTGAGCGGCACCGGGATCGCGCCAGCTTTGAGCGAGCCCCAGAAGACGACCGGGAACTCCAATTCATCGCGCACGATCATTGCGACCCGCTCTTCGCGGCGCACGCCGTGTTTGTGAAGGGCTCCTGCCCAGCGTCCGGCCTGCTCCTGAAGCGCGCCGTAGGTCAGCGCGCGCTTCTCGCCGTCCGCCTCGCGGAAGGCGACCTTGTCGCCACGGCCTTCGTCGATATGGCGGTCCACGAAGTAGACCGCTGCGTTTTCATTCGTCATCTCTGTCCTCCCTGAACAGGGGCCTCCTCGCCCCTGTTGTCCCGGTTATTTCCCGGTGAATTCAATGGCGCCATCGGGGAGAAAATAGAGCACGTAGGCGTCTCCTCCGGTGACGGTCGGGTTGTGGTCCGAGCCGGGTGGATAGACATACCACCCCGGTTCGAATTCGTCGAATTTCGGCTGGCCTTTCAAAGGCATAACGGCACCGATCTCGCCCGTCGTGTGAACGTGATGCGGCCCTGCGACATCTTCCATCCGCACGACGTCAACGGAGAAGGAACCGGCCGCCGCACCGGGCTTGATGGCGCGGCCGAACTTGATGCCCCCGGCTTCGCGGCTCATCAGCCAACCATCGCGCTCGCCTTCGGCGCAAAGCTCTGTCAGGCGTTGAAAATCCTTCCCGTCTTTCGGGTATTCACGGTTGAGAAATGCGGCCATGTCATCGTCGAGCGGCACGCCTTCGATGCGTGCGGCAATGGACCCGACGAGCATGGAAAATTCTTCGGCTGCGGACATGATCCCTCCCTGAATCTGTGCGACTCGCTGATGCTATATAATGCACAATTCCACATGACTGACAAGTTGTCGCAGACCATGTTGCACTTTTTTGCATAGCGTCCGATCGGTTCAGAAAAGGCGATCGCAGCGACACCGCCAGCACGGACCGTATGATTTTCATATGACTCGCATATGATTTCCATGCACCGTCAGACAGCCCGACACCGGCCCGCCAACATGTGACGGGCGCGTGCGCCGTGGAAACGGATCTTCAACCTACGGTGCGATTACGCAGCCTTGATCTCGGCCAGGTCAGCCTGCGTTCGCGCCGACTGGCGGCGCACCAGCGCGGCCACCCGGCGGATGCGCGCGGGATCAGGGTGGTGATCCGCCTGAGCCTCCATCCTGGCCCAAAGCGCCTGTTCCAACACGCGGCTCGTCAGACGGATAAAGGCGGTCGCGATTTCGCCCGGCTCGGCGCCACGTTCCAGATGCGCGCGCGCCTCTTCCCAGGCGGCGAGCGAGTTGGTCAGCGTCCCGCCCCCCTCGACGGATTTCACCCAGGCCACGAAGGCGTCCATCGCCGCACCGTTTTCCAGTCGCAGAAGTCGGCCCGCGACACCCATCGCGTGAATGCCCGACGCCCCTTCGTAGATCGCGGCGATGCGCAGGTCGCGGTAGGTCTGTTCCAGCCGGTATTCCTGCAGGTAACCGTAGCCGCCCAGCACCTGGATGCCGTTTTGCACCGCGGTCAGGCCGACCTCGCTTGAATACCACTTGATGACATGGGTCAAAAGCTCGACCAGCCACGGGTCGTCGCCCTTTTCCAGCGTGACGAGCGTCAGGTGTGTCATCGCGCGGGCGCCCATAGCGATGGCGTCGATCTCGTCAAGCATCCGGCGCACATCGCCGTGCTTGTCGAGCGTCACCGGCCCGGTCTTGTCGCGCCCCTGTTGTCGTTCGGCGGCATAGGCGGAGGCCACGTCATAAGTGCGCGCGGCATGTGCCACACCCTGAAGCGCCACGTCGACGCGGGCGTGGTTCATCAGCTCGAACATGGCGCGAAGCCCCTGACCCTCTTCGCCGATCAAATCGGCTTCGGCAGCGTCGAAGGCAAGCTGGCAGGTCGGCTGCGCGTGGAGGCCCATCTTTTCCTCGATGCGCGTGACCTGGACCGCGTTGCGGGTGCCGTCATCCAGCACCGACTGGCAAGCGAAGAGCGACAGCCCCTTGATCCCGCTGTCCATGTCGCCGGTGCGGGCGAGGACGAGGTGCAGGATACCTTCGGACAGGTCCTGGTCGCCGCCGGAGATGAAGATTTTCTCACCCGTGATACGGTAGACATCGCCATCCTTCGTGGCACGGGTGCGAATGCGGCTCAGGTCCGATCCCGCCCCCGGTTCGGTCAGCGCCATGGTCCCGAGCCAGCGTCCCTCGGCCAGCGGCGGGATATATTTCGCGCGTTGCGCTTCGGTGCCGAAAAGCTGGAACACGCGGTTGTGGCCCACGGCGAGTGACACGAGCATCTGGAACGAATGGTTCGCCCCCATCAGGATTTCGTGGACCACGCCGCCAGTGATCCCGTCGACACCCTGACCACCGAAGTCTTCCGGCAGCATGAGCCCCGTCCACCCCTGTTCGATGTAGGACTTGAACATCGGGTGAAAGGCCTCGGGCATCTTCACGCGGCCATCGACAAGCTGCGCACCGACCCGGT
>DOUP01000177.1 GCA_003520545.1 Maritimibacter sp.
TTTGCCGGTGCTATGAAACAGGTTGAAGGCGACAGCGACAGCGCCCTGCGCACGTCATTGCGCATCGCCAAGCAACGCATCGCGCTTCTAACCGGGCTTGCCGACCCAGCTGGGGTCTATCAGTTGGAACACGTCACCGGCGCACTGACCGATCTGGCGGATTTTGCCACCCACACGGCCATGACATTCCAAGTGGGCAATGAGATCCGGCGCGGCAAGCTGCCCGGAATGACCGAGGATGACATCGACACCGCAGGCGGCATGGTGGCGCTTGCGATGGGCAAGATGGGCGCGCACGAGCTGAACTATAGCTCGGACATTGATCTGATCATGCTGTTTGACGACAGCCGGTTCCAGGGCGCGGATTTCCACGAGGCCCGCGCCAGCCTGATCCGCGCGACCCGCAAGATGAGCGCGCTTCTTTCCGAGAATACGGCGGATGGCTACGTGTTTCGGACCGACCTGCGCCTGCGTCCGGACCCTTCCGTGACACCGGTGATCGTGGGGATGGAGGCCGCGGAACGCTATTACGAGAGCCTTGGACGCACTTGGGAGCGTGCGGCACATATCAAGGCGCGAGCCTGTGCGGGGGATATCGCGGCGGGCGAGGCATATCTGAAGCGGTTGACGCCCTTCGTCTACCGCAAGCACCTCGATTTCGCCGCCATCCAGGACGCGCACGACATGCGACTGCGCATCCGGCGCGAAAAGGGGCTTCACGGCGAGATCACGCTTCCGGGGCACGACCTGAAACTCGGGCGCGGCGGAATTCGCGAGATCGAGTTCTTCACCCAGACCCGCCAGTTGATCGCTGGCGGCCGTGACAAGGATCTGCGCGTGACCACGACGGTCGGTGGCCTGGCGGCTCTGGCCGAGAAAGGCTGGGTGCCGGGGTCGGCTGCGGAGCTTCTGACCCGGCACTACCGCTTTCACCGGGAGGTGGAGCATCGCGTCCAGATGGTGCGCGATGCGCAGACCCACAAGCTGCCCAACACGCCCGGAGGCTTCGAGCGGATCGCCTGCATGATGGACAAGGATGTCGAGGTTCTGAAATCCGAGCTGTTCGATGCCTTGACCGAAGTCCACGAGCTGACCGAGGAGTTTTTCGCGCCCGACCCGAGCGCCCCGGCGGATGTGGACGACGGGTTGTCCGAAGAAGACGCGCAGATCGTGGAGAACTGGAAGAACTACCCGGCGCTGCGGTCCGCCCGCGCGGTGGAAGTGTTCGACCGTTTGAAGCCCGACCTGATCGAGAAGCTGTCCGCGGGGTCGCGGCCCCGTGAAGCGCTTTTGAATTTCGACAAGTTTCTCAAGGGTTTGCCTGCGGGCGTTCAGCTTTTCTCCCTATTCGAAGCGAACCCGGCGCTGGTCGACCTGATCCTCGATATCGCCGCGACCGCCCCGGCACTGTCGGTCTACCTGGGACGCAACGCGCAGGTTCTGGACGCCGTGATCGGTGGTGATTTCTTTTCGCCCTGGCCGGGACAAGAGGTGTTGGAAGAAGAACTGGTCGCCTATCTGACCCCACTTGCCGACTACGAGACGAAACTCGATGCCTCGCGCCGCTGGGCGAAGGAATGGCACTTCAGGATTGGCGTGCATCTCCTGCGCGGGTTGATCACGGCGGAAGAGGCCGGGACCGAATACGCCGACTTGGCCGATACGGTCGTGCGAGCGCTTTGGCCGATCGTCGTGGACGAGTTCGCAGGCAAACACGGCAACCCGCCGGGCAATGGTGCCGCTCTGATTGGCATGGGGTCTCTGGGCGCGCGGACCACGACGGCGACCTCGGATCTCGACCTGATCGTGATTTACGACGCCCCGGGCGATGCGGAAAGCGATGGACGCAGGCCCCTTGGAGCGCGGGCCTATTACGCGAAACTCACACAGGCGATGGTGACAGCGTTGTCCGCACAGATGCCGGAAGGGCGGCTCTACGAGGTCGACATGCGCTTGCGTCCTTCGGGGCGGCAAGGGCCGGTGGCGACCTCGCTTGCGTCCTTTGAGAACTACCAGCGCACCGAGGCCTGGACCTGGGAGCATTTGGCCCTGACCCGGGCGCGGGGTGTTGCCGGGGACACAGGCATCCGCGCCGCCGTCGAAGCCGTGCGCGCCGAGGTGCTCGGGTCCTGTCGGGATGCGGACCAGGTTGTGGCCGACGTCCTTGAGATGCGCGCGCGGATCGCCGAGGCGAAAGAGGTGCCGGGTCCGCTTGAGGCCAAGATCGGACCGGGACGGTTGCTGGACATCGAGTTGGTGGCCCAGGCCGCGGCCGTGTTGGCCCCAAAAACGCCGCATGATACCATTGCGCAGCTGCGCGAAGGGGTGAGTATCGGTTGGATTGCAGAAGACGAGGCGGAGGCGCTGATCACCGCCTACGGCACCTTGCGGCGGTTGCAGTCCGGAACCAAGCTCCTGACCGACGGCGCGCTCGATCTCGACGCCATCGGCCCGGTCGGGCGGCAGTTCCTGTGCCGGATGCTGGAGGTGTCGGATGCCGAGGACTTGCTTGCGCTTGTCGAGGCTCGCGTTGCGCGGTCTCAACAGGCTGTGGAGGCTGTATTGGCGCGTGAACCGGGGAGTATTGCCGCATGAGTGACGTGGACCGCATCGACCCAACCGGGCTGTTTCGCGAAGTCTACCGGATGGATGACGCGACACCCGAGGTGTGTCGCACCATCTTCTTCAGCTGGGCCGTCGGGCACCGGGACATGACCGAGGCGACCGAGGACATCGACCTGCTGCTTGCCACCTATGCGGCGGACGCGCCGGATCATCCGATGACCAAGGTGCTCGAAGAGGCGAAATCCGGTGCGACCCCGCCGCGCGGACGGCGCGGCGGTGCCATGGGGCGGCGCAACTAGGGTGCGGGTCGGGTGGTGCGCGGACTTATCGCGATAAGTCCGGGTCGAAATCATCGCGATGATTTCGGGCGCCGGGCCCGGCGTGATGAACGCCTAGCGGGGCAGGCTGGCGGCATCCTTGGCGAGCTTCTCGATGCCGGCCCAATCGCCGCTTTGCACCATGTCCTTCGGCGCCACCCATGAGCCGCCTGCACAGATGACGTTGGGCAGGGACAGGTAGTCGGTTGCGTTTTTCGTCGACACGCCGCCGGTCGGGCAGAAGCTGATCTGGGGCAGGGGCGAGGCCAGGGATTTCAGGAAGGGCGCGCCGCCCGCGGCTTCCGCCGGGAAGAACTTCTGAACGAAATAGCCGCGCTCCAGGAGATGCATGGCTTCCGTTGCAGAGGCGGCACCGGGCAGGAGCGCGAGACCTTCGTCTTCGCAGGCCTGAAGCAGCGTGTCGGAGGAGCCGGGGGACACGCCGAATTCGGCGCCTGCATCGACCGCGCGTTTCACGTCGTCAGGGGTGAGAAGCGT
The DNA here is from genome assembly GCA_003520545.1 of Maritimibacter sp. GTDB lineage: Bacteria > Pseudomonadota > Alphaproteobacteria > Rhodobacterales > Rhodobacteraceae > Maritimibacter. The sequence continues at coordinate 3,381 of DOUP01000177.1, forward strand.
GCCCGCGCCAACGAAGCCGCCCTCGACCTTGGCCATCTCGGCAATCACGTCGAGCGCGGCTTCGGTGCGCAGCGTGACTTCCAGCGCGGGCAGGCCACCGGCGACCAGCGCTTCGGCCAGCGGTCGGGCGTGCTCCACGCGTTCCACGATCAGGACCGGCACGATGGGCGCCAGTTTGCAGATGTGTTCGGCTTTCTGGCTCTGGGTGGCGGGGTCCATGGCGGCTCCTTAAACGACGACGCCAGCGCCGTGGGACGCGAGCCCCACGTTCTGGCGGAAGATTTCAAACATTTCACGACCCAGCCCGTGGGAATTGGCCGAGAGGTCGGCGGTGACGGGCGTGCGCGCGTCGAAGCCTTCGGTGAGCACGTCGAACGTGCCGTTCGTCGCGTCCAGACGGATCACATCGCCGTCCTGCACGCGGGCAATCGGACCTGCGTCCACCGCTTCGGGCGAGACGTGGATCGCGGAGGGCACTTTGCCAGATGCGCCTGACATGCGGCCATCGGTGACCAGCGCCACCTTCAACCCGCGATCTTGCAGAACGGCGAGGGTCGGGGTCAGGCCATGAAGTTCGGGCATTCCGTTGGCCTTCGGGCCCTGGAAGCGGACCACGACAATGGTGTCCTCGGTGAATTCGCCGGCTTTGAACGCGGCCTTCACGCTGTCCTGGTCGTGAAACACCCGCGCCTTGGCTTCGATCACATGCCGGGACGGATCTACGGCGGAGATCTTCATGACGGATTGGCCGAGGTTGCCGACCATCTGGGCAAGACCGCCGGACTTCTGGAACGGGTCCGACACGGGGCGCAGGATCTTGTCGTTCTCGCTCTGGCGCGGGGAGTCGGCATAGGTGATCGTGTCGCCGTCCAGTTTCGGTTCGTGCGCGTAGCGTTTGAGACCGTGACCCGCGACCGTGCGCACGTCGTCGTGCAGAAGGCCCTCGTCCAGCAGGTTGCCGATCATGTAGGCGAGCCCGCCCGCCGCGTGGAAATGGTTCACGTCCGCCAGGCCGTTCGGATAGACCCGTGCCATCAGCGGCGTCACGGCCGAGATGTCCGCGAAATCCTCCAAGGTCAGCTCGATCCCGGCGGCGCGCGCCATGGCGGGCAGGTGAAGCAGCAGGTTGGTCGACCCGCCCGTGGCCATCAGGCCGACCATGCCGTTGACGAAGGCTTTTTCGTCCAGCACGTCCGCGACCGGGGTGAACTCGTTGCCCAGATGCGTGATCTGCGTCGCGCGCTTGGTGCCTTCTCGCGTCAGCGCGTCGCGCATTGGCGTGTTCGGGTTCACGAAGGAGGAGCCGGGAAGGTGGAGCCCCATGAACTCCATCAGCATCTGGTTGGAGTTGGCTGTCCCGTAAAAGGTGCAGGTGCCGGGGCCGTGGTAGGCGGCCATTTCAGCCTCCATCAATTCCTTGCGGCCGACTTCGCCCGCTGCGAATTTCTGGCGGACCTTGGCTTTCTCGTCGTTCGGAAGCCCGGAGGTCATTGGACCCGCGGGCAGAAAGATACCGGGGATATGGCCGAAGGTGGCAGCGGCGATGACGAGGCCGGGGACGATCTTGTCACAGACGCCAAGGTAGAGCGCGGCGTCGAAGGTATTGTGACTGAGCGCCACGCCGGAGGCGAGGGCGATCACGTCACGGGAGAACAGGCTCAGCTCCATGCCGGTTTCGCCCTGGGTCACGCCATCACACATGGCAGGCACGCCGCCTGCGACCTGTGCCGTGGCCCCCGCTGTCCGGGCTGCGTCCTTGATCACCTCGGGGAACCGTTCAAACGGCTGGTGGGCCGACAGCATGTCATTGTAGGCCGTGACGATCCCGATGTTCGGCGCATCTTCGCTCGCCAGCGCGGCTTGGTCCGGGCCAGCCCCGGCATAGGCGTGGGCTTGTCCCGAACACGACAGGTGCGCGCGGTTCGGACCCTTGTCGATCTGGGCCTGAATGCGCTCCATATATGTGCTGCGACGCTCGGTACTTCTCTCGACGATACGTTGTGTGACGCGGGCGATTTCCGGATGCAGGGACATGGGGACTCCTGTTTTGCGCGGCTCCACGGGCGAATTAACACGTCCCGTTACCGCTAACAACCCGTTCGCACGCATGAGCCGCTGAAATTCAACATCTGCTGGAACACGGCGCGCGAGTTGGGGCGCCAAGCGCGGATCGCCCCGCGAACTGTCATTTTCCTGATGATAGTGCCGCCGGTTCGGCGGCGCTGTCAAAGCAGAGTTAGCGCACCGGGTTTATCGGTTCATGCGCCGGACATTCCTTTCGAAGAGTGTGTGCAAAACCTAAACAATAGGCGCTTTTCGACAAAATTAGGCCCGATTTGAATTTTATCCGATTGGTTAGTTTGGTGCATATAAGGGGTATCCACTGTGAAATACGACTCGAAATTCGCGCTTGCGGCCCTTGCGATGAGCGCGCTCAGCCTGTCGGCTTGCGGCTCGGTGTCCGAAAACGGTCAAATGGGATCGGCTCCGGTAACGCGCGGGATCGGAACAACGTCTTCGGTGGCGCAGTTCAGCGCGACGGGTGAGAAACCCTACAAGGTGGTCGCGGTGAACGTCGACGTGCCGCGCAGCCTGACCACCAGTGAAGAGAACACGATCAAACCGCGGGCTGACCTGCTGTGGCACGAAGAGCCATTTGGCGACCGTTATGCGCAGGTGGACAAGATCATGACCGAGGCGCTCACCCAAGGTGTTGCCGGGACCGAGGGATCTCAACCAGTGATCATGGACGTCACGGTCACGCGGTTTCACGCGCAGACGGAACGCGTCCGCAGGGTGCTGGGCGGCGAGCACGAGCTCGAGTTCAATTATACGCTGCGCACGCAGGACGGTCGCATTGTGCAAGACCCTGCCCATGTCGATGCGACGTTCCGGGCATATGGCGGCAGCCGGGCAAGGCAGGCGATGGCAGAGGGCCGGACGCAGGAGGTGCGCATTCGCGCGCATCTGGCCCAATGGGCGAAAGAGCAATTCGGCGGCGCCTGACGCCGGGCCAAAAGGGCTTTTCGCCGTGCGACCCGCGCGGTAGGAAGCCTCATGACCGACGCGATCCCACCCGTTATCCGCCTGAAACCCAAAGCCAATGCGCGTGCCATCCGGCATGGGGCGCCCTGGGTTTTTGACAATGAAATCGTCACCGACCGGCGCACGAAAAGAATCGCGCCCGGCACGGTCTGCGTTCTCGAGGATGCGGAGCGAAATCCGCTTGGACAGGTCGCGGTGAACCCGAACTCGCGCATTTTCGCGCGGATGCTGGAGCGGGACGTTTCCGTGCCCGTCGATGGGGCATGGCTGCGGGCGAAGCTGGCCATGGCGCTGGCTCATCGGGACCGCCTGTTCGACGCGCCGTTTTACCGATTGGTGCACGCCGAAGCGGATGGGTTTCCCGGGGTCATCATGGATCGGTTCGGCGATACGGTTGTCATTCAGCCCAATGCGGCATGGTCCGAGGTGATGCTCGATGAAATCGTCGCGGCCTTGGTCGATGTCGCGGGCGTGACCACGGTGGTCAAGAACGCCTCCGGGCGGGCCCGGGCTCTGGAGGGGTTGGACGAAGGTGTCGAAGTGCTGGCGGGGCAGGTCGACGGCCCGATCCCGGTGCCGATGAACGGTGCGACCTACATGGCCGATCTTCTTGGTGGCCAGAAAACCGGCCTGTTTTTCGACCAGCGCCCGAACCATGCGTTTGCGGCTGGCTTGGCCAGGGACGCACGGGTCCTCGATGTCTTCTCCCATGTCGGCGGCTTTGCTTTGGCGGCGCTCGCCGGTGGGGCGGCCTCGGCCCTGTCGGTCGATGGGTCGGCGCCGGCGCTGGAGCTTGCGACGCAAGGCGCCGTGGCCTCGGGCGTTCCGGATCGGTTCGAGACACGGCAGGGCGATGCCTTTGACGTGCTGACCGCTCTCGGTGAGGAGGGTGCGAAGTTCGATGTGGTGATCTGCGACCCACCTGCCTTCGCGCCGAACAAGAAGGCGCTTGAAGCCGGGCTGCGCGCTTACGAGCGGATCGCGCGACTGGCCGCGCCCTTGGTGGCGGAGGGCGGTTACCTGGGCTTGTGTTCCTGTTCCCATGCGGCCGACCTGGACGCGTTCCGCCGGGCCTCCACGCGCGGGATCGGTCGGGCCGGGCGGTCGGGGCAGTTGATCCATACCGGGTTCGCGGGCCCGGATCATCCGCAGCATCCCGCCTTGGCGGAAAGCGGCTATCTCAAGGCGCTGTTCTACAGGCTCACCGCGTGAAAGTTCTGATCGACGCCTGCGTGCTTTATCCGACGGTCATGCGCGAAATGGTGATCGGCGCGGCAGGCGAAGAGTTGCTGACGCCGCTCTGGTCGCCGCGCATACTGGAAGAGTGGGCACGCGCAGCGCGCAAGCTGGGACCGGGGCAAGAGGACATCGCGCGGGGCGAAATCGCGGCGCTTGAGGCAGCCTGGCCCAGGGCGAGCGTCGAGCCGCGCGCCGGGGATTTGTCGCGGCTGCACCTGCCGGATGAGAACGACATCCATGTGCTGGCTGCTGCGATCTCTGGATCAGCAGATGCGCTTATGACCTTGAACGTGAAAGATTTTCCGCGCCATGTGGTGGGAGAGGAAGGGCTGGCATTGGTGGTGCCTGACCTGTTCTTGCTGTCTCTTTTCCATGAAAACGACGGGGCCATGCGGGCAGTGGCCGCGCGTGTGCGGGCCGAGGCAGAGCGGCTGTCGGGTGAAACATGGCCTATTCGCAAGCTGATGAAAAAGGCGCGGCTGCCGCGCTTGGGCAAAGCGTTGGAGGTGGCGGGCGTCTGAGGTGCAGGCAGTTTCAGCCGCAGGGGAATATGCCCCGATTATCAATGTGTTGTTGAGGTTTCTTCGGAAACCACTTTATCGCACCCACTTCGCCTCGTTGGCTTCGATCGCCTTGATCCTTTCCTCGGTTTTCGGGTGCGACATGAGCCAGGCGAGCTGCCCGGAACCGCGCGATTTGGTCAGTTCTTCCAGTTTCCCGAACAGCGATTTCTGCGGTCCCGCGCCGATCCCGGCCTTGATCAGGAGCGCGGTGGCATAGGCGTCGGCTTCGTATTCGTCTGAACGTGACAGGCGCGCGGCGAGCATGGAGGTCAGAAGTCCCGCAAGCATCTGGCCCAAGCCGGGGATGAAGCGGTTCAGCACCAGAATGAGCGCTGTGCGCAGCGCGTTCTGGCCGGAAAAGTCGATCATGCGGCGGCGGGCATGACCCAGGGCGACATGGCCCAATTCATGCGCGATGACGCTGGCCATTTCCTCGGCGGTTACCCGTCCGCTGCGGTAGGCGTCATAAAACCCGCGCGTGATGAAGATGCGCCCGTCCGGGGCGGCGAGTCCGTTCACCGGGTCGACCTCGTAGATATGGACCTTGATTCGCTCCAGGTCGAGCGCACCGGCCATCTGGTCGGTCAGCTTTTTCAGCTTGGCGTCGGCCAGTTCGGTGGACTTTCCATCCAGCTCCTGGCGCAGGCGCAGGGCCGAGAACCACCACATGACAAAACCATAAAGGAGCGCGAGGAGGAGGGGCGTGAACTTCAACATAGGGTAGATATGGGGGGAAAGACCCGGCGCGGAAAGGGTTATTGCGACGCGCTGGCAGCTTTTTGATGACGCAGAACGCCGCGTATCCAAAGCGCCATGACGAGGGCGACGACGAGGGCGACGGTCAGGCCCACCAAGTCGCTCATGACTTCGGCGACGGTCGCGATGCTGGCCGCGAAAACCACGCCGAGACCCGTGTAAAGCGTGACCCAGATCACTTCGCCGGTGACATCGGCCAAGGTGTATTTGCGCCACGAGAACCCCATGGCGCCTGCCGCGACATTGACCCAGGGGCCAAGCGGGGCGACCGCCCAGGTGGAGAGAAACACGCCAAGGCTGCCGCGCCGGTCGACGAGGGACTGGGCGCGGGCCAGGACCGCGCGACGTGAGGGGCTGTCGGCGATCCAAGCAAGCGCGACCTTGCCGCCCCTGCGTCCGATGAAGAACCCGGTCTGGTCGCCAAGCACCGCACCGATCCATGCCGCAAGAGCGACCTGCCAAAGCGCGATGTCGCCGGAGGCCGCGAAGGCGCCGCCGGTGAGCATCATCAAGGACGTTGGGATCGGCACCAGGAGGCAGGACAGGAAGGCAGAGGCAAAGATCACCCAGGCGCCCCAGTCCGCGACCAGCTCGAAAACCGTATCGGTCATTGCCTGCCCTCATCCTGCCGTGCGCGGGCCTCGGCCACCAAGGCGCGGGCCTCGTCCAACACGGTGTCCACCGGAACGCCGCGATGGTCCGCGATGTCCTTGAGCGTCATGCGCGTTTCCGGGGGCGGGACGGGAAGCTGCAACGCCTCGATCATATCGGCGCGGGGAATGTGGTAGGCGTGACCGATGAAGCCCGGTGTCATCCAGGCCGCAACGGGCTGATCGCGCAGGGCGGGATCGTTCCAGCGGGAATAGAAGAGGGCCGTGCGTATGCCGAACACCCCGGCCACGACGAGGGCGAGAACAAGAAGCGCGGTCGCAAGCGGCGCGGCGGTCCAGTATTTGCGAAACAAGGCTCTCACGGCGTCTCCTTTGAGGTTGAACGCAAAGGCGCGCGTTCTCCGTCGCCTACCGCCCCAATTCGCGCATCCCGCGGTCGATGCCTTCGAGCGTCATGGGCACCATGCGGCCCTCGAAAATCTCCGAGATCATCTGCACGGATTGGGTATAGCGCCAGTGGGTTTCGGGTAGGGGATTGATCCAGAGATGATCCGGCCATTGCTCCCGCGCGCGTTCAAGCCAGGTCACGCCCGCCTCCGGGTTCCAGTGTTCATTCGCCCCGCCCGGCATGGCGATTTCGTAGGGCGACATGGAGGCGTCACCCACGAAGATGCACTTGTAGTCGGAACCGTAGGTGTGGAGCACGTCCCAGGTGGGCGTCTGCTCGGCCCACCGGCGCCGGTTGTCGCGCCAGACGCCTTCGTAAAGGCAGTTGTGGAAGTAGTAGTATTCGAGGTGTTTGAATTCGGCGCGGGCAGCGGAGAAGAGTTCCTCCACGACCTTGATATGCGGGTCCATTGAGCCGCCGACGTCGAGAAACAGGAGAACCTTCACGGCATTGCGCCGCTCGGGCCGGGTTTTCACGTCGAGATAGCCTTGTTCCGCGGTGGAGCGGATGGTCCCGTCGATATCCAGCTCTTCATGCGCGCCGTCACGAGCCCAGTTGCGCAGGCGTTTCAGGGCCACCTTGATGTTGCGGGTGCCCAGTTCAACGTCGCCGTCCAGGTTCCTGAATTCGCGCTTGTCCCAGACTTTGACCGCGCGCTGGTGGCGGCTTTCCTTCTGGCCGATGCGCACGCCCTCGGGGTTGTAGCCGTAGGCCCCGAAAGGCGAGGTTCCGGCGGTGCCGATCCACTTGGAGCCACCCTCATGCCGTTCGCCTTGCTCTTCCAGACGTTTCTTGAGCGTTTCCATAAGCTTGTCGAAGCCACCTAAAGCTTCGATCTCAGCGCGCTCTTCTTCGCTCAGGTGCTTTTCGGCCATCTTTTCAAGCCAGTCGCCGGGGATATCGACGGCCTCCAACACCTCGTCGAAACTGATTGCCTCAAGCCCTTGAAAGGTCTGGGCGAAGGCGCGGTCGAACTTGTCGAGGTTACGCTCGTCCTTCACCATGATGGTGCGGGCGAGCATGTAGAAGGCTTCGATGTCGTAGGTGGCCAGTCCTTCTTTCATCCCTTCGAGAAAGGTCAGGTATTCGCGCAGCGACACCGGCACCTTGTTGGCGCGAAGCGTTTCGAAGAACGGGATGAACATGGCTTTGGGCCTCTTCAGACGGATCGACTGAAGAACACCGTAACAAACAATCCGACGATGGCGAAGGCCATGGCGTAGGCGGCGGCATATTGCGCTACGTCAAGCTTGGTTCCGCCGCGTCGTTTCGCGTTGAACCCACCGATTACGGCCCCGACAAGGCCAAATGCGATGATGATCATGGGACCTCTCCGGAGCTTTGCGACTCCGGGTCACCCGGTTAGCCGCGACGTTGCGGTGAGATCGCGGCGATTTCCTGCAACCGCGCGCCGACCTCGGCTTCTGAGCCAAACCCATATCGCGCCCAACCCAGACTGTCGAGACGGACAAGCTGCGCTTCAGCGTCGCGCCCCTGAAGCTCCATGGCTTCGGCCTTGATCATAAGGAGCGTGGACAAAAGGGCGGCGTTTTGCGCGCTGTGGACATGGGGCAGGTGTTTCTCGACGATGCCGAGCGCGGTATTGGCGTTGCCGAGCGAAAGCGCGTGCGCGGCCAGTTGCACGCCCATATGGGCCGCTTGCAGGTTGGTGCCGGGCAGGGTGCTGTAGATTATTTCGGCTTCGCGGAAAGAGGCCAGCGCCACGTCGGAGTTCACGCCAAGGCTCAGGCGTCCGAGCGCAAAGAGCGAAAAGGCGAGCCGCGTGTCGCGCCAGTTTTGCGACCGCGCGATATCGACGGCACGGCGCGCGGCGGCGCGGCGCTGGGTGGTCGACATCCGCCCCCCGAGTGCGGTTTCGATCGACTGTTTCCAAGCGACGGGTGTAGCCATGGCGGGGGCAGGTGCACCGCTGCCTCCCGCCGGGTTGAGGCGGGCGAGCACTTGCGGAAGTCTCGCGGCCACCTCGGTCTTGGTCATGCCTGAGCGCAGTTCCGGCGCGTAATAGGCGTGCAGGACCAGCATGTCGAAGCCGGTCAGGACGGTGTGGAAATTGTCGTCGTTGAAGACGCTGTCAGACAGGCGGTAGAGGTCGTTCACCGGGCCGAGCGCCTGGGCGATTTCCTCGTGCAGGCAGTCGCGCATTTCCTGTGGTGACACGTCGCCGGGCATGAAGACGGCCATCCGTGTGCGTTCAGTCAGGCGCGTCCAGTCGGTTTCGGGCGTGTTGCGCGTCTGGCGGTATTCGCTCCAGCTCGACACGTTCGGCGCCACGAAACAGGCCGCTCCGGGGACGAGACGTTGCAGCGCGTTCTTCGAGATGACTTCCAACGTGATCGACGCAGGGGACGAGGCCGGAACGCGGCTGATGTCGATGCCCGCTTCCCGGCGCAGGCGCCAGACGAGGGCATCGAGATCCGCGCTGAGCACGGCGGGCGCGCGTCCGGTGGCGCGCACGGTCACGGGGCCTTCGAAACGCGACAGGACCGGAAGCGTGCGACCGCTCTCCAATTCGAACGACAGTTCGAGGAAATCCCGCGCGATCTGGCTGTTCGGCCGGGCCGGCGTGTTGATCGGGCCCGAGGCGAAAGCCTTCATCGGAGGCAGCTCGGTGGGCAGGTTCACCTGGCGTGCCGTCACGTCGCGCGATGTCGAGACCTCGTTGGACGGGGTGTGCCCCGCCGGCGCACAGGAGCTGAGCGCGAAAGCCGCCGCCAGTACCCCTGCTGTAAGCCGTGTGTGCGTCGTCATCGTCTACCCCCGTTGGTACTTGATGAACGGCGTCAGAGTCCCAATCCGGTCGTAGAGCTTGCGCGCCTCTGCGTTGAATTCTTGCGTCATCCAATAGACGGAGGGCGTCCCATTGTCATCGGCGGCCCGGTAGACCGCCTCGATCAACGCGCGTCCCACACCCATGTTCCGGGCGTCCGGATCGGCATAGAGATCTTGCAGGTAGCATACGTCTTCCACTTTCCAGTTGTGGCGGTGGAAGAGGTAGTGGACGAGACCAACAGGGGCGCCGCCGCTCTCAGCGATCAGCCCATACTGCGGTTCCGTATCGGACAGGAGCCGGTCGAAGGTGGTCAGGTACACCTCCTCGGGCAGGTCTGTCTCGTAGAACCGGAGATAGGATGACCAGAGGCGTCGCCACTGGGGCTCGTCAGCTCGCGTCAGCGAACGGACGGAGATTTTCGTATCGTCTCCCAAAACAATACGTCCTTCACCGTTCAGATGCCCCCCCAGGCACTCAGGCCCTATCAGGGGTAAGGGGTGTTCCAGTGAATCCCCAAGCGAAAAATGGCGCAAATGGGGCAGAAAATGGTTTGTCGCGTGGCGGGAAACAATCGCCGCGCAACATCTTGTGTCGCCACGCCTTTTTGCCACAATGCGCCGCTTTAGAATGCGGCGGAATTGTGGCGAGTGCGGCAGGTCGCCGAGGTATTTTGCCCGAATCGAAACCATTATGTGTTCAGGATCGCTATTGTTTCGGGTGTTTGTTGGGCGCGGCGGGGGCCATTCGGGGGAGAGGGCAAGGCAAAACGAAACGGCCCGCCGAGGGGCGAGCCGTTTTCTTGCATCAATGCGCTGGATTTAGCCGCGTTCGCGGCGGGCCAGGAAAGCCAGGCGTTCGAACAGGTGCACGTCTTGCTCGTTTTTCAACAGCGCCCCGTGGAGTTTCGGAAGCGCCGTGGCCCCGTCGCGTTGCAGGTCCTCGGGCGAAAGGTCCTCGGCCAAGAGCAGCTTGAGCCAGTCGAGCACTTCCGAGGTGGACGGCTTTTTCTTCAGCCCCGATTGTTCGCGGATTTCGTAAAACTGCGTGAGCGCGGTGGTCAGGAGTTGTTCCTTGATGCCCGGATGGTGAACTTCGACGATCTGTTTCATCGTCTCCATGTCCGGGAACTTGATATAATGGAAAAAACAGCGGCGCAGGAAGGCGTCCGGAAGCTCTTTTTCATTGTTCGAGGTGATGATGACCACCGGGCGTTGTTTCGCGCGGATGGTTTCGCCGGTCTCGTAGACGTGAAACTCCATCTTGTCGAGCTCTTGCAGGAGGTCGTTCGGAAACTCGATGTCGGCCTTGTCGATCTCGTCGATCAGGAGCACGACCTTTTCGCCCGCTTCGAACGCCTGCCAGAGTTTGCCCTTCTTGATGTAGTTGGCCACATCGTGGACGCGCTCGTCGCCCAACTGGCTGTCGCGCAGGCGCGAGACGGCGTCATATTCGTACAGCCCTTGTTGGGCGCGGGTCGTGGACTTGATGTTCCATTCGATCATCGGCAGGCCCAGCGACGTGGAGACCTGTTTGGCCAGTTCCGTCTTGCCCGTGCCCGGCTCCCCCTTCACCAGAAGAGGGCGTTCGAGGGTGACTGCCGCATTGACCGCGATCTTGAGGTCGTCCGTGGCGACATATTCATCCGTTGAGGTAAATTTCATGCATCGAACCCTGTTTTTTTTAGTCCCCAACCGCTATGAGCTGGCTGCGTATCGGGAAAAAGCATAAGGACGCCGAACAGGGCCCACAACCCGCGCTTTGTATAGTGACATCTTATTGACGCTGCGATACATGACCGCCGAGGAGCAAACCGAATGGCTAAAATTCAGATTTCTGAGACGAGCTCCGGTGCTTTAGAGGAGAGTGGGATGAAGGCTGAAACCTTCCTGCCGGATGACTATCGCCCGGCCGAAGACGAACCCTTTATGAACGACCGTCAGACCGAATATTTTCGGCGCAAGCTTTTGAACTGGAAAGCCGATCTTCTGGACGAAAGCCGCAACACCATCGAAGGCTTGCAGGACTCCACGCGCAACATTCCCGACATCGCCGACCGTGCCTCGGAAGAAACCGACCGGGCATTGGAGCTGCGCACGCGGGATCGTCAGCGCAAGCTTGTCGCCAAGATCGACTCGGCCCTGCGCCGGATCGAAGAAGGCGAATACGGCTACTGCGAAGAGACCGGCGAGCCGATCTCGCTCAAGCGTCTGGACGCGCGGCCGATTGCGACCTTGAGCCTCGAAGCCCAGGAGCGCCACGAGCGCCGCGAAAAAGTACACCGCGACACCTGATCTTCAGGATGCGTGACGGAATTTGAACGGCATCGCGGCCCGGCAGGGTGCGGTGTCGTTTTTGGTAAGGACAGGCCATTTCATGTTGATCGGACAGCCCGTCACCATCCTGGGTGCAGGCATTGGCGGTCTCGCCGCAGCCATCGCTTTGGCCATACGCGGCGCGCAGGTAACGGTTCTGGAGCAGGCCGACACGGTGCGCGAGGTCGGTGCGGGCATCCAGATCAGCCCCAACGGCTTGGCCGTGCTCGATGCGCTCGGTGTCGGCGAGGAAATGCGCGCCCGGTGCCTGCGGTCAGGCGCGGTGACGTTGATCGACGGCGTGTCCGGGCGGCAGGTGATCCGCATGGACCTTCTGGCCCAACGACCGCAACAGACGTTCCTGCTGGTCCACCGCGCCGACATCGTCGCGATCTTACATGACCGGGCGCGCGCGCTTGGCGTCAAGATCGAGACGACGACCCGGATCACCGGGGCGGAGATTGGCCCGGACCAGGTTACGCTTGAGATCGAGGGGCAGGGCGCACGCCCGGCAGAGTTCGTGGTTGGGGCCGGGGGGCTTCATTCGGTCATGCGCAGGGTTCTCAATGGACCGCGAAAGCCCTTCTTCACAGGCCAGGTCGCGTGGCGGGCCGTTGTTCGTGCAAAGGGTGACGAGCCGCAGGAGGCGCGGGTGTTCATGGGGCCGGGTCGCCACATGGTGAGCTACCCGCTGCGCGACGGGCGGGAGGTCAACATCGTCGCCGTCGAAGAACGCGCGGGCTGGGTGGACGAAGGGTGGAACCACGAGGACGATCCTGCCAACCTGCGCCGAGCCTTTGCCGGGTTCGCCGCCACCCCGCGTGCGCTTTTGGAGCGGGTCGAGAGGGTCAATATCTGGGGTCTCTTCCGCCATCCCGTGGCCGATCAATGGCACAAGGGACGGTCGGTGATCCTGGGCGATGCCGCCCATC
>DOUP01000128.1 GCA_003520545.1 Maritimibacter sp.
ATCGCCCGCCTTAATGTTCTTCGTTGATATCCCGGTCGAAGGTCTTTCGCTGCCCCTTGCGCACGCCGAACACCATCCGCGCCACCACCCATGCGATGACGGACACCGCGGCGAAGACGACTAAGCCCCACGGCAAGGTAAAGCTGAGCCCAACGAGCAAGAGAATCGACACAACCGCCGCGCCGAAAGCAAAGCCCACGAAAATAAAGGACGGCGCGAACAGCTCCAGAATGGCGAGCACCAAAGCCGCCGCCATCCAGACCCACCAGATCTCCCACAACTGCATCATGGCTTGCCCTTCAGCATCGAAAACGCATCCGTGAAGGCATCAAGCGCATTGGCGGGCAGAAGGATCGTTTGCTTGCCCGGTCCTTCTCCCACCTTGGTCAACGCTTCAACCTGTTTCAGGGCTACCTGGTATTGCGCGGCCTCAAGCCCGTTCTTGGCAATCGCTTCTGCCACAACCTCGGTCGCGTAAGCCTCCGCATCCGCCTGAATACGCCGCGCCTTGGCGGTCTGCTCAGCGGCATAAAGCTCCGCATCCGCGTTCAGCTCGACCGCCCGTTTGTGCCCTTCGGCCTCGGTCACCTGCGCGCGCCGGGCACGTTCGGCGTTCAACTGCTGCAACATCGCGTCGCGCGTGGCCTGGTCGAGATTTACGTCGAGGATTTCTGCCCGCGTGACCTCGATCCCCCAGGCATCCACGGCCTCTTCGACGCTCAGCTTGATCTGACCGATCAATTGCGAGCGGTTCGATTGCACGTCATCAAGATCCATCTTGCCGATCTCGGCCCGCACGATCCCCGCCACGGTGGTGGCAATCGCCGCGTCCACGTCACGGATTCGGTAGACTGTCTTTTCCGGCTCCAGAATACGGTAGAACACGCTTGTGTCGATCTGCACCAACACGTTGTCGCGGGTGATCGCATCCTGTTCGGCATTGGGAAGTTGGCGTTCGAGGATCGACACCTTGTGGCGCACCCGGTCCAGGAACGGGATGATGAAGTTAATCCCCGGCCCCAGCACCGCCTGCAACCGCCCGAAACGCTCGACCACGTATTTTTCGGACTGCGGCACGATCCGCACGCCGAGAAAGATGGAGATGATGATAAAGGCCGCGATCAGCAGCAGCACGATGTTCGAGCCGACAAATTCGGCCAAGAGGTCCTCGGAATTCATCTATGGTATCTCCGCCCATGAAATATCTGTCCCCGCCATAGTGGCGGTTTAGGGCGCGAATGCGCAAGAACTAAGGGCAGGTTCAGGCGCCAAGGAGCGCTTCCATGGCAAAGGCGACGCGCACCGGGAAATGCGGGATGACCGGGCTGCGCATGATCCACTCTGCCGGATCGACAAGCTCGATGCGTTGCCCTTCGCTCCCCATTCGAAGCTCGCACGCGCGTGCAGCCGGCAGTTGCGCCGCGAACCACACCGCTCCGTCCGGAAAACAATGCCGCCAGATCAGGTCGGCGCGGGTCAATTCTATCCCGGTCTCCTCCCGGGTTTCGCGCAGGATACAGCTCTCCGCGTCCTCGTCGCGCTCGCGTCCGCCACCGGGCAAATCCCAATGCCCGGGCCAGTCAATCGACGGGTCATCGTCGCGCAGGAGTGTCACCATCGACCGCCCCATGAGAAGGACGATCTTGGTCCCGTGAAAGGCCAGTGTCTCTGTCATTCTTCAGACTTACCCTTTGACATGTGACACCTACAGCCCAAAGTCGGGCGTAACTCGGTGAAAGGAGACATATATGATTCCGCACATCAAAGGGCTGCACCACGTCACCGCTTTCGCAGGACCGGCCACCACCAACAATGCGTTCTTCACCGAGCGGCTTGGATTGCGACGGGTGAAAGTCACCGTGAACTTCGACAATCCGGAAATCTATCACCTCTATTACGGCGACCGCCCCGGAACCCCCGGCACCGTGATGACCCATTTTCCGGTGGCGGGCATGATACAGGGTGAGCGTGGCACGGGCGAGGTTTCCAAGGTCACCTTCGCTGTTCCCACCGACGCCTTGGAGGCCTGGGGCGATCGGATCGGCGGTGGTGAGATCGTCGAACGTTTCGGCGAATGGCAGATGTTGTTCAAAGGTCCTGACGAGGAAACCCTCGCCCTCGCCGCCATCGACGACCCCCGCGCGCCTTATGATGCGCTTCCTGGGGAAATGGCGATCCGGGGCTTCCACTCCGTCGCGCTGAAACTGGCTGACATCGGCGCAACCAAGGAGCTTTTGCAAGCGATGGGGTTCTCGGAAACGGGCCAGGAGGGCAAGACCACACGCATGGCGATGGATGGCCCGGCTGGTATCATCGACTTGGTCCACGCGCCGGACGCGCCCGAAGCGGTCGAGGGTGCGGGGTCCGTTCACCACATCGCTTTCGCCACCCCCGACGACAACACCCAGGCCAAGGTTCGCGAAGCGGTGATCGACTTCGGACTCAAGCCGACCGAAATGAAGGACCGGGACTATTTCCACTCGATCTACTTCCGCGAACCGGGCGGCGTGCTTTTCGAGGTTGCAACGATGGACATCGGGTTCGACGCTGACGAACCGCTCGACCATCTGGGAGAACGGCTCTGCCTGCCCGATCAGCACAAGCACCTACGCGACAAGCTGAAGACAACGCTGGAGCCCCTGCCGGACGTCTCGCTTGACGGCTAGAACGGCACTTTCGCCTTGAAGGTCAGCCCTTTGCCCCCGTCCGGGTGACGAAACCTCAGGCTTTCCGCGTGAAGCATCAGGCGCGGGTAGTCGAGCGCGGGGCCGGTGGCATAGAAAGGGTCTCCCAGAATGGGATGACCGATCTCCAGCATATGCACCCGCAGCTGATGCGACCGCCCGGTCTTGGGAAACAGGCGCATCCGCGTGGTGCCGCGCTCATGTTTCAGCATTTTCCAATCGGTCAACGCGGGCTTCCCGTTCTCGAAATCCACGTGTTGCCGGGGGCGGTTCGGCCAGTCGACGATCAGTGGCAGGTCGACGGTGCCCTCCCGCTCGGCCACCTCGCCCCAGACGCGGGCGATGTAGGCCTTCTTGGTCTGCCGCTTCTCGAACTGAAGCCCGAGGTGGCGTTGGGCGTGCGGTGTCAGGGCAAAGACCATGACGCCCGAGGTATCCCGGTCCAACCGATGCACGAGCAACGCCTGCGGAAACGCCGCCTGCACCCGCGCGATCAGGCAGTCGGCCAGATGCGACCCCTTGCCCGGCACGGACAGAAGCCCCGCGGGCTTGTTCACCAGCAGCACCTCGTGATCCTCGTGGATCACGTCGAGCGGCGTGTCAGGCGGGTTGTATTCAGCAGAGCCAAGCGTGGACATGGCGCCCCGATGCCAGAGCCGCGCCAAAGGCGCAAGCGTCAGGCGCGTGCGCTATGTGTGACCAGACGCAGAGCGAGCAGCAGGTAAACCCCCGCGCTGATCCGGTTCATCAGCTTTGCATGGCGGATCAAGCGTCCGCCCAGTGCCCCCGCCGCCACGCCATACCCGGCGGTGATGAAAAACCCGGTGACCGCGAAGAGACCGCCCAGGAAAAGGATCTGCGCCCAGACCGCCCCGGCTTCCGGCGCAGTGAACTGGGGCAGAAGCGCGACGATGAATAACGCGGTCTTGGGGTTCAGGACATTGGTCAAGAACCCGCGCCCGACGGCCCGCCGCAACTGCGCTGCGCCCCGTCGCGCCTCGGGCGGACCAGCGCGCCAGGCTTTCACAGCGAGAAACAGGAGATAGGCCGCCCCCGCCCAGCGCACCGCGTCATAGGCCAGGGGACTGGCCATCAGGAGCGCGGACAAACCCAGCGCCGCGAGCACCGTGTGAACCAAGGCCCCGAAGCTCACACCAAGCGCCGCCGCCGCCCCGTTCCGCTTTCCTCCGGACAGACCCGACGCGGTGGCGAACATCACATCCGCACCCGGCGTCAGGTTCAAAAGCACGCCAGCCCCGAGAAACGCCGCGACACTCGCCGGATCGAGGCCGAGCATCATCACGCCTCGCTCTCGGGGATCACGTAATAGTCGCCCTTCTCGTCGGTACAGATATGGTGCGTCGTGGTGATCCCGGTCGGCGTGTCCAACGTGCCGCTCCCGATAGAGGTGCGGCCAGTGCCGTCGACTTGCCAGAAAAGCGAGGACCCACAGACGCGGCAGAACCCGCGCCGAATGTCGGGCGAGGACCGGAACCACGTCAGGCTCTCCTCGCCAAGGATGGTCAGATCTTCGGTCGCCACCTGAGTCGCGGACCAGTAGTGCCCCGAGGTTTTCCGGCATTTCACGCAATGGCAGCCAATCGACGGGCGCAAATCTCCCTGCGCCACGTAGCGCACGGCGCCGCAAAGGCAGGACCCGTGATGCGCGCTCACGCCGTCACCTCCCGAAACACCTCGTCGAGGATCGCGCCCAGCGCTTCCGCGTCCGCCTGCGTGAAGGCGTCCGGCTGATCGCTGTCGATGTCGAACACGCCAAGCAAGTCACCCGTTCCGTTGACAACGGGCAGAACCAATTCCGAGCGTGTGGAGGACGCACAGGCGATATGGCCGGGAAAGGCCTCGACGTCCGGGACCAGTTGCGCCTCCCGCGTCCGTGCCGCCGCCCCGCAGACACCGCGCGAAAACGGAATGTCGAGGCATCCATGCCCGCCCTGGTAGGGTCCGATCTTGAGCATCTCGGACCCTACCACGCGGTAAAACCCCGTCCAATCGAACCGCGCGTCGCAATGATGCACCTCGCAGGCCACGGTCGCCATCAGGGCGATCGCGTCCCGCTCCCCCTCGGCCACCGCGCGTAAGCGGTTCGTCAAATCGTCGTAATCTGGCATAGCCCCTCGCTCACTGGCTGAAACGCAGCCTAAGCCAATCGTTGATCTCATCCATCGCCTGCCTGCCCTGCCCCATGATGCGGGTCAAGGAGAGGAAGGCATGAACCTGGCCCTCATAGGGATTGAACTGCACCGGCACCCCGGCACCGGTCAGGGCTTTGACATAGGCACACCCATCATCCCAGAGCGGATCATGGCCACCCGCGATGACAAAAGCCGGGGGCTGACCGGCGAGGTTCGGCGAAAACAACGGCGAAATGCGCGGCACGGTCCGATCCTGCCCTTCCGGCAGGTAATGGTCCAGAAACCAGCCGATCCGCACGCGCGGCAAGAGCGGCTGCTCCGCCAAAGACCTCATCGACGCGCTTTCCAGGCGACCATCCACCGACGGGTAGATCAGAACCTGCCCGGCAGGCATCGAACGCCCCGCCTCGGCCAGATCGTGCATCAAGACAGCGGTCAGGTTGGCCCCGGCACTGTCACCCGCCACGACCAACTGATCCGCCGTCACGCCTAGTCCGGCCGCACCCTCCAGCAACGCAGTGTAGACCGCGAGCACATCGTCCGGTGCCGCGGGCCATTTATGCTCGGGCGCGAGCACGTAGTCGTAGGAGATCACGCGCACCCCGGCGCCTTTGGCGATCCAACCGCAAAGACCGGCATGTGACGCGATGCTGCCTTGGACCCAACCGCCGCCGTGCAGAAAGAGCACCGTCGGCTGCGCGGCCTTCGGGTCGGAACCGGGCAACGTATAGATCCGCGCCCTGCGCTCACCGAAGGCACCGGGTAGCATGACATCGGTCTTGACGACCTCTGCCGGACAGGGCCGGTCGAGCTTCTCCGCGAGCTTGTCGAGCTGCGCGCGGCTTTCTTCCAGCGACGGCATTTCGCTACTGTCGCGGAGAAGGTCCACC
The DNA here is from genome assembly GCA_003520545.1 of Maritimibacter sp. Classification (GTDB taxonomy): domain Bacteria; phylum Pseudomonadota; class Alphaproteobacteria; order Rhodobacterales; family Rhodobacteraceae; genus Maritimibacter. The sequence continues at coordinate 5,728 of DOUP01000128.1, forward strand.
AATTCGCTCGCAGCCTGGGCCTTGGCATCGATCCGACGCCCATCAACCACCGGCAACCGGGTTCCATACAGAAACCGGGTCATGCCGTCCGGCAACAAGACCTTGGTCAATCCCCAGAGAAGTTTCACCTTCGACATCCTGTCCTCCCATGCGTGACGGGAGAACCATGCGGCGCCGTCCGC
>DOUP01000124.1 GCA_003520545.1 Maritimibacter sp.
TGATCGGCCATTGGGATGGCGAGGAAGAGGCCCGCTGGATCGGTGAAGAGGTGGAGGCGATGCAGGGCGGCACCCGTGGTATTCGCCCGTTTTCGCTGGATGACATGGCGATCCTGGTGCGTGCATCGCACCAGATGCGGGCTTTTGAAGACAGGTTCCTGACCATCGGGTTGCCCTACCGGGTAATCGGTGGCCCGCGCTTTTACGAGCGGTTGGAAATTCGCGATGCCATGGCCTATTTCCGGCTCGCGGTGTCGCCCGACGACGACCTTGCGTTCGAGCGGATCGTGAACACGCCGCGCCGGGGTCTGGGTGACAAGGCGGTGCAGACCATTCAGCGTGTGGCTCGGGAGATTGAGGCGCCTTTATTTCAAGCTTCTCAGCGCTGTCTTGAAACAAAGGAACTGACCGGTAAAGGCGCCAAGGGTCTCAACACACTCGTTGATGGAATTTCTCTGTGGCGCTTCTTAGTTTTGAACGTCGACAATACGAGAGAAATTGAACCTCGGATGCTCGCCAAGGAACAACTTTCTCAAGAACTTCAATCGTTTGAAACCGAGATGGCGGAACTTTCGAAGATTGATTTGGACGAGGTTTTTGATGAAGAGAAGGAACGCGAAATACTTGGCCGAGCAGAATTTCTTTCTGACGAAATATCGAATGTTCGTGGGCGTATCGACGTACTGAACACGCACATCAAGATTCTTCAAGGAGATCACATATCTCTGGCCGAGATGATCCTCGACGAGTCGGGCTACACGGAGATGTGGCAGAACGACAAGACGCCAGAAGCACCGGGGCGGCTGGAGAACCTCAAGGAGCTTGTGAAGGCGCTGGAAGAATTCGAGAACCTGCAAGGGTTCCTGGAGCACATCGCGCTGATCATGGACAACGAGTCCGACGAGGATGAACCGAAGGTCACCATCATGACGCTCCACGCGGCCAAGGGGCTGGAGTTTCCCGTGGTGTTCCTGCCGGGCTGGGAGGATGGGCTTTTCCCGTCGCAACGGTCGATGGATGAAAGCGGGCTGAAGGGTTTGGAAGAAGAGCGGCGTCTGGCCTATGTCGGGATTACGCGGGCCGAAGAGCTGTGCACGATTTCCTTTGCGGGGAACCGCCGGATTTATGGCCAATGGCAAAGCCAGCTCCCCTCGCGATTCATCGACGAATTGCCCGAGGAACATGTGGATGTGCTGACGCCGCCGGGGCTTTACGGTGGAGGCTATGGTGCGGGCGGCATGGGAGGCTCGGACTTCGGCGCCTCGCCGTTGCAGGATCGGGCCGCGCGGGCGGATGCCTATAATTCGCCGGGGTGGAAGCGGATGCAGAGCCGTGAGCCAAAGCGCGCCATGACCTCGCCCAACGAGGCGCGGGGGCTGACGATAGATGCCACTGCCGTGTCGTCGTTTACCCAGGGCGACCGGGTGTTTCACCAGAAGTTCGGCTATGGCTACGTCATGGGAACCGAGGGCGACAAGCTCGATATCGAGTTCGAACGTGCCGGGTCGAAAAAGGTGGTGGCGAAATTCGTCGTGCCGGCGGATCGCGCCGGGGATGACGTGCCGTTCTGACCGGACCGCGTCGTCCGTAGCAGGGCGCGACGCCAGACCTTCGACCATGTGAACCGGGCCACGTGCCCGTGTGCGCCACCGCATCTGGTGCGCGCAAAGATCCTGCGATGAAAACCCCCACCCTAAACGAAAAACGACGACGCCCGGGAGGAGGTGAGCGCCGCCGTTCTTCAAGCAATCGACCTCAGGGAGGAGGAAGAGGTCTTTTGCATCGGTCCGGGAAAATCCCGGTATTTGTGTCCTACACCCCAGGGAGGAGGAGAGGGGTTCGGACGTCGTCGGTTCCCGGGAGGAGGTGGGAACGTCCGATCTGGTTGTCTGATGGCGGCGCTCCAGGGAGGAGGAGGAGCGCCGCCTTCAGGTCCGAACCGATCAGGGAGGAGGAAGATCGGTCCGTATCTAGGACCCGGTAACTTCAGGGAGGAGGAGAAGCATCCCGGGTCATCGTTCGCATCCGGGAGGAGGTGGATGCGTCCGAAACTGTTTGACCTTAGCCTTTGGTGCCGTAGGCGGCTTCGCGGGCCAGGAACGGGATTTCCGCGCGGGAAATGCCGAGGTCGGCGAGATCGCGGCCGTCGAGGGCACGAAGTTCGTTCAGCGTGGTGCGGTAGGCCTTGCGCTTGGCGCGGGCTTCACCGAAAGCTTTGAAGAAGGCAGACACGCGGTCGGTAAGGCCGTGGTCGGCGGTGCGGATGTCAGTTGCGTATGCCATGTCGTCGTCTCTTTTCGTCTGTGCGCTTTGCCCTGTCGTTCTGCTCGGGCGCGGCGCTTTCGTCATCAGGACATCATGTCCCGTTCGCTTGAGATGAAAATGGGGGTAATGCTGCGCTTGCACAATACTGAGAATGTTCAATGCCGCTATGCAGAAATTGCATACGTGAGACTGACCTAATCATTTACGTAAGGTAAGCTTGACGGGCGGAAAGCTGGGCGCGGGGGGCCGGACGCGCAGAGACGCGCAGATGTGACCGGGGCGCTGGCGCGAACCCCCTTGTTATTCTGGGCAAAAAGCGCGAACCAAGGGGCCGCAGCCCGAGGGAGACACACCATGAGCCTGAACCGCGACCGTATCATTTCGGTCCTGTCCACCATCGCGATGCCGGACAATGGCGACCTAGCTTCGCGCGATATGATCCGTGCTTTGACCATTGACGGGGGGCATGTGAGCTTTCTCATCGAAGCGCCGAGCCCGGACGTCGCCGCCAAGCTGGAGCCGCAGCGGCGGGCAGCCGAGTCGGCCGTGGCCGCGCTGGACGGGGTCGAAAAGGTCACGGTCATTCTTACCGCGCATGGCGCCGGGACCCCGAGCGCCGCGCCCGCCGAGAAACCCGCGCCAAGCCTGCGGGTTGGGGGGCATCCCACCAAGCAACAGGGCGTGCAGCCAATCCCCGGTGTGAAAAGCGTGATCGCGATCGCGTCCGGCAAAGGGGGCGTGGGCAAATCCACGGTCTCCTCGAACCTCGCCGTGGCGCTGGCGGCGGCGGGCCGCAAGGTCGGGCTTCTGGATGCCGACATCCTGGGGCCGAGCCAGGCGTTGATGATGGGGATCACGGAGAAACCCACTTCGTCGGACGGCAAGATCCTCGACCCGAACGAGGCGCATGGGGTCAAGGTGATCTCGGTCGGGTCCATCGTGGACCAGGACCAGGCGGTGGTCTGGCGCGGGCCGATGCTGATGGGCACGCTCCAACAGTTTGCCTTCCAGGTGAACTGGGGCGAATTGGACGTTTTGATCGTCGATCTGCCGCCGGGCACGGGGGACGTGCAGCTGACGCTGGCGCAGAAGGTCGCGATGACCGGGGCATTGGTCGTGTCGACGCCGCAGGACGTGGCGCTGCTCGATGCGCACAAGGCCATCGACATGTTCGCCAAGGTCAGCGTGCCGGTGCTGGGCATGATCGAAAACATGTCCTCCTATATTTGCCCCAAGTGCGGGCACGAGGCGCATCTCTTCGGCGAAGGCGGGGTTGCGGCGGAGGCCGAGAAGATCGGCGCGCCGCTCCTGGCGCAATTGCCCTTGTCGCTTGACGTGCGGCTGGCAGGCGACGCGGGCACACCCGTGGCGCTGACGGATAGTGCGACCGGGCAGGCGTATCGCGATCTGGCGGCGCAGGTGGTGGCGAACGGCTGGGCCTGATCGTCTGATAGAGCCGACGGACTGATGAGCCGGCGCGATGCTTCGCGCCGGTTTTCGTTTTCCGAGGGTCATAACCGTTCGATTACGGGATTTCATGGCACCGGCACTGTGAGTCGGCCTGTGGTATGGGAAATCATGGAACCCGACTCGACCTCCTGCGTTCTGGAGGCGAATCCGGCAAGGATTCATAAGGCTGGCCGGCGGACACCGGGTTCTCAGGCCGCGGTTTTGCCTGTAATAGTCATTTCCATGGGATTTCAGGGGAACTTTTTTCAGATCTTTTGAATACACTATATATGGTATTGGCGGACGCCCGCTTACGCGAGATCGGTGGTTTTGTTCTCTTTTTAGACCTACAACACCTTGTGTTGCGACCCCCTTCGAAACCACATTTAGCGGACATTTCCCCAAAAAAACCATTGCTTCCCATGAAATCCCATGGCAATCATTTAACCACGATGAGGACGGGAACAAAGGGGCGAACAAGAACCCCGAAACAAACTCCCAAGTCAGGTTTCATACAGGCACCCCGCTTCATCGAAAAAAGAGATCCGACGTGCTCGCGAGCAGACATCCCCCCAGGTGGCGACCGCGATCGGACGAACCCAGAAATGGGACGAGGGCGGCGGTTTGGACAGTGGCAGCAGTTCAAACCGTCGTTTTCGTTTCCAGGGGGCAAAAAAGACGACCGGCCAGGCGGCACGGAAACGAAGGACAGAACGGGAGCCGCATTCAGTGGCACAAGTGTTCAGAGGCAGCGGGCTCCACAAGGTGGATGCGAAGGGCAGGGTGTCTATCCCCGCCCTGTTTCGCCGTGTTCTGGAGGCGACCGACCCCGACTGGACCGAAGGGCTCGCCGCCAACTTCGTGATCGTTTTCGGCGATCACCGCCGCCAATACCTTGAATGTTATTCGATGGAAGCGATCTCGGAGGTCGATGACATCATCGCGTCCAAGCCGCGTGGCTCCAAGGGCCGCAAGCTGCTTGAAAACATGTACTACGGTCAATCCTTGCCCACCTCGGTGGACGATACGGGCCGGATCGTTTTGCCCGCGCGTCTGCGCGAGAAGATCGGGCTCGACAAGGAAGCTTATTTCGTCGCCGCGGGCGACACGTTCCAGATCTGGAACCCTGAGACTTATGACAAGGTCGAAGCCGCGAAGAACGCGGAATACCTCGATGAATTGCCGGACGATTACGATGTCGCCGCGCTTCTGGACGAGGAGCCAGCGGAATGATGGTGGCTGCCGCGACCCAATCAGACCCCCATATTCCCGTTTTGCTGCGACCGCTTCTCAAGGCGGTCGCGCCTGTTTCCGGGGTCTGGATCGACGGCACCTTCGGCGCGGGCGGCTATGCGCGTGGATTGGTCGAGGCGGGCGCGGACCGGGTGATCGGGATCGACCGGGACCCGCTGGCGCATGAGATGGCGGCTGGCTGGGTGTCGGATGTGCCACAGATCGACCTGAAGCTTGGCACGTTTTCCGAAATGGACGAGATCGCCGGTGACCTGGTGGACGGGGTCGTGCTGGACCTCGGCGTTTCTTCCATGCAGCTCGATCTGGCCGAACGCGGGTTTTCCTTCATGCGTGACGGGCCGCTCGACATGCGGATGAGCCAGGAGGGGCCGTCGGCGGCTGACCTGGTGAACGAGGCCTCGGAAGAGGACCTGGCCGACATCCTGTATCACTACGGGGAAGAGCGCGCCGCGCGGCGGATTGCGCGCGCCATCGTGAAGGCGCGCCAGACCGTGCCGTTCGAGACGACGGCGCAGCTTGCGAGCGTGGTCGAAGGCTGTTTGCCGCGTCCCAAGCCGGGGCAGAGCCATCCGGCGACCCGGAGCTTCCAAGCCATTCGTATCGCGGTGAACGACGAATTCGGACAGTTGGCCGAAGGGCTGGAGGCCGCCGAACGGGCGTTGAAACCCGGCGGCAAGCTGGCCGTGGTGACGTTTCACTCGCTCGAAGACCGGGTTGTGAAGCGCTATCTGCAACTGGCGGCGAGCAGCGGGGGCGGCGGGAATCGCTACGCGCCCCAGGAAGAAAAGCAAGTGCCGCGTTTCGATCTGACCCCGCGCCGCGCGATTGCGCCCGACGAGGACGAGCTGGCGGTGAACCCGCGCGCGCGGTCGTCGCGCCTGCGGGTTGCCACGCGGACCGACGCGCCGTTCGAGCCGGTGGATCGTAGCAAGCTGGGGCTTCCGGCCCCTGCTTTTCAAAGGTGAACCGATGATGCGCATGGTTCTCTTCGTGATGTCGACCTTGGCAGTCATGGGGCTGGGATACTGGGCCTATCACGAGAACTACAAAACGCAGGCCGCGCTCGACGAGGTTGAGACCTTGCAGCGCGACATCGGCCGGATGCGCGAGCAGATCACGGTGCTTCGGGCGGAATGGGCCTATCTCAACCGCCCGGACCGGCTCTATGAATTGACCAAGATGAATTTCGACCGGCTCGGGCTGATGGCGTTGGATCCGGTCCAGTTCGGCCGTGTGGACCAGATCGCTTTTCCCGAAGAGCCCGCAGCACTTCCGTTTGTCCCCACTGACGATGCGGTGGACGTCCAAGGGCAGTTGGACGACAGCGGGATGCCGATCACCGGAGACCTGACCGATATCGAAGACGTGGAGGTTGCCCGATGACCCGCACCCCGCTTCGCCCGCTTGCCCGTATCCTGGATGCCCGCGCGTCGGGCGGTGATCCGGATGCCATCGAGCGCGAGAACAAGCAGCTTCGCAACGAGGCGCAGCGCGACCGGGCGCGGTCGCGGGCCGAGGGGCGGCTTCTGGTGCTGGCGGTCCTGTTTTTCGTGGCCTTCGGCGCGGTCGGCGCGCGGATGGGCACCTTGTCGGCCTCGGAGGCCAGTGAACCGCGCGCGCAGGCGACCGGGGCGCAGATCGTGACGACACGGGGTGATATCATCGACCGCAACGGGCGGCTTTTGGCGACGAACCTGATGACGCACGCGCTCTATGCGCAGCCGCCGCAGATGGTGGACCCGCGACGGGCGGCCAAGGAGCTGGCAGAAATTTTCCCGGATCTTGACGAGGATCGGTTGGTGCGTGATTTCACGGGGACGCGTAAGTTCCTGTGGATCAGAAAGAAGATCAGCCCGGAGCAAAAGCAGGCGGTGCATGACATCGGCGATCCCGGCCTGATGTTCGGTCCGCGCGAGATGCGGCTTTATCCGAACGGCGCGGTGGCGAGCCATGTGCTCGGCGGGGCGCGGTTCGGGCAGCAGGGCGTGAACGCGGCGGAGATCATCGGGGTTGCGGGGGTCGAGCGGACATTCGACGAGCGGCTTCGCGATCCGGCGCAAGCGGGTGAACCGCTGATGCTGACGCTGGACCTGACCGTGCAATCCGCCGTGGAGCGCATCCTCGCCGGCGGCATGGAGATCATGGACGCCAAGGGGGCTGCCGCGATCCTGATGGAGGCCAGAACCGGCGAGATCGTGTCGATTGCCAGCCTGCCGGATTTCGACCCCAACGACCGCCCCAACCCGCTGACCGAAGGCCAGCCCTCCGATAGTCCTTTGTTCAACCGGGCGGTGCAGGGGGTCTATGAGCTTGGCTCGACGTTCAAGATTTTCGCCGCCGCGCAGTCGTTAGAGCTTGGGTTGGTGAACCCGGAAACGATGATTGATACGACCGGCCCGATCCGCTGGGGCAAGTTCCGCATCCGGGATTTCCATGATTATGGCCGCGAGTTGTCGGTGACGGACGTGATCGTCAAATCCTCTAACATTGGCACCGCGCGGATCGCGCAAATGATCGGGGCCGAGCAGCAGCGGGCGTTTCTGGACAGTCTCGGGATGACCAAGCCGACCGAGATCGAGATGATCGAAGCGACGGGGTCGCAGCCCTTGTTGCCGCCGAAATGGTCGGAACTGTCGACCATGACGATTTCCTATGGTCACGGGCTGTCGGCCTCGCCGCTGCACCTGGCAACCGCCTATGCCTCGCTTCTGAACGGCGGGACCAAGGTGACGCCGACGCTGATCCACAAGGGGCCGGTGCCGCCGGGCCCGCGCGTGGTGTCCGAGCGGACCTCTGCCGTGGCGCGCGACATGCTGCGGCAGGTGGTGGCGCGCGGCACGGCGTCCTTCGGCGAGGTGGAAGGCTACGCGGTGGGCGGCAAGACCGGCACGGCGGACAAACCGAAACCGCGCGGCGGCTATTACGACGAAAAGGTCATCGCGACCTTTGCGAGTATCTTCCCCGCGCAT
>DOUP01000161.1 GCA_003520545.1 Maritimibacter sp.
TGCCGATATCGAACAGCTTGAGGTCGAGGAATATGCGTTTGTCCATCTCGTCGATGAGTTCGCGGGCGAGCGCGAGACCGCCGCCGGTCAGCATCCCGAGACCGATCTTGTAGAACCCGACCGGGTCGCCGATTTTCTGCGTCAGTTCCAACCCGGCCAGCGCGTTGGGCACATCGAGCGCGACGATCAGGCGGTCGTCGGATTTGGTCAGGTCTTGGGACATGGGGCACCTCTTGTTTCGGGTCTTTTGGGCAGGGTACTCGCCTGCGTCAAGGGTCAGCCGTAGAGGCGGCGCATGTCGGGGGCTTCGGTGCAATACATGTGGACCCAGATATAGGCGTGCTGAAACAGAGCGACGATGAGCGCGTTCCAGGAGCCGAAGACAAGCGCGATGCCCCAGAGGCCGAAGAAGACCACGCCATACATGCCATTGTCGGTGTAGTTGAAAAGCCCGCCCGTGACCCTCGGCAGGGCGCGGATGTCTTCGCGGAAATGATCGCCACCCACGGCGCGGCGCAGGGTGAAGTGTTTCAGCGTGGAATGCATGCCCCAGATGGCCGGCGCCAGAAGGAGCACCCCGATCAGAACCTGCGCCCAGCGGGGTTCGGGCAAGGGTGCAGTGTCGGTGATCGCCGTCATGAGGATCGTCAGCGGTCGCGCGACAAGGAGCGGCACGAAGATGGCCGTCCAGACGGTCATGTCGTGGGCTCCGAAGATGCGGGACAGAAGAGCCTTGTGGAGTTGCAGGCGGAAGACGATGGCCACCAAGACCTGATGCAGAATGGCCAGCCAGATCGACACCATGGCCCAGCCGACAGCGGTCAGCCCCAAAGTCCTGGGTGGATGCGCGTCGCCGATCAGGAGGCTTGCCGCGCCCACCACCAAGAGCGCGCCAATAAGCAAGTGCTGCGGCTGCCCTTCAAGGATTTGGCCCCAGGTGCTGTCTTTGCGTATGTCGTCCAGCCGACCCATTCCGACAAACTAGCAGGCTGGGGGAAGCGAACGAAAGAGATTACGATGCGGCTCGGGTGAAATAGGGGAGCGGGGTGAGGGCGGTCGAAATGTCGACGCTGATCTGTTCTTCGCCACGACGGAAGCCTGGCATCTGCCGCGCCTGGTCGAGCGCATGGGTGACCATGTCGTAGGTGATGAGCGAGGACGGGCAGTCGTGGGCGCGGTGGCTTTGGCAGATGAAATTCACGCGTCGCGGCGGTTGGCCGTCCGATGGTTCCATCATCATCGAGACGGAGGCGCGAAAACATCCCGGGGTCTCGTCCCATTTCAAATCGCGGATGTCGATGTCGGTCACTTTCATAATCGGTCCTTTCCACAAGGTGCTGCCACGCACCGGTGCCGACCATGGTCGAAAAGGGTGAACGTTCGGTTCGTTTTTGCTTGCCGAAAGATAAAGAAAACCCTGCGACTTTTTGTGATCACAGGCTTGCGAGGTCGCGGCCCGCTCCCCATCTATAGCGCGAGGCCCAATCAGGGTGTGCCGCTTGGCGGGCACCACACAACGGGGTGCTTGTAGAAAGGGAAAGACGATGAATTTAGAGAAGTTCACGGAACGGTCGCGCGGTTTTATTCAGGCCGCTCAGACCATCGCAATGCGTGAAAACCACCAGAAAATCGCGCCGGAGCATTTGCTCAAGGCGCTGCTTGACGATGAAGAAGGCATGGCCGCCAACCTCATCCGCCGGGCCGGCGGCGAGCCGAAACGTGTGGCCGAGGCCAACGATGCCTATCTCGCCAAGATCCCGCAGGTGACGGGGGATGCAGGTCAGCTTTATCTCGACTCGGTGACGGGCAAGGTGCTCGACGAGGCCGAGAAGGTTGCAAAGAAAGCGGGTGACAGTTTCGTCCCCGTGGAGCGCATCTTGACGGCGCTTGCGCTCGTGAAATCGAAAGCCAAGGACGCGTTGGAGGCCGGGGCCGTATCGGCGCAGAACCTCAATGCAGCCATCAACGACGTGCGCAAGGGCCGCACGGCGGATAGCGCCTCTGCCGAGGACAGCTATGAAGCGCTATCGAAATACGCGCGTGACCTGACCGAGGCTGCGGAAGACGGCAAGATCGACCCGATCATCGGTCGGGACGAAGAAATTCGCCGTGCGATGCAGGTGCTCAGCCGTCGGACCAAGAACAACCCGGTTCTCATCGGTGACCCCGGTGTGGGTAAGACTGCGATTGCCGAAGGGCTTGCCTTGCGGATCGTGAATGGCGACGTGCCGGAGAGCTTGCGCAACAAGAAGCTCATGGCGCTCGATATGGGCGCATTGATTGCGGGCGCGAAGTATCGTGGTGAATTCGAGGAGCGGTTGAAGGCCGTCTTGAACGAGATCACCGACGCTGCCGGCGAGATCATCCTGTTCATCGACGAGATGCACACGCTGGTTGGCGCGGGCAAGACCGATGGCGCGATGGATGCCGCGAACCTCATCAAACCGGCGCTTGCGCGCGGGGAGCTTCACTGTGTTGGCGCCACGACGCTCGATGAATACCGCAAGTACGTTGAGAAAGACGCGGCCCTTGCCCGCCGGTTCCAGCCCGTGATGGTGGATGAGCCCACGGTCGAAGACACGATTTCGATCCTGCGGGGTATCAAGGAGAAGTACGAACTTCACCACGGTGTGCGCATCTCGGACTCGGCACTCGTGTCCGCCGCGATGCTGTCGAACCGCTACATCACCGACCGGTTCCTGCCGGACAAGGCGATCGACCTCGTGGACGAGGCCGCCAGCCGGTTGCGGATGGAAGTCGACTCGAAACCCGAAGAGCTCGACCAGCTCGACCGCAACATCCTTCAGCTTCAGATCGAAGCGGAGGCGTTGAAGAAAGAGGACGACAAGGCGTCCAAGGATCGGCTGGAGAAGCTGGAAGCCGAACTGTCGGACCTTCAGGAAAAGTCGTCGAGCATGACTGCCAAGTGGCAGGCCGAGCGCGACAAGCTTGAAGGGGCGCGTGACCTCAAGGAACAGTTGGACCGGGCCCGGGCCGAGTTGGACGGCGCAAAGCGTGAGGGCAATCTTACCCGCGCGGGGGAGCTGTCCTACGGCATCATCCCGGATTTGGAGAAGAAGCTCGCGGACGCGGAAGCGGCCGAGGAAGAGGGCGATATCATGGTCGAAGAGGCCGTGCGTCCCGAGCAGATCGCGCAGGTTGTCGAGCGGTGGACGGGTATCCCGACCTCGAAGATGCTTGAAGGCGAACGCGATAAACTCCTCCGGATGGAAGATGGGTTGCACAACCGTGTCATCGGTCAGGACCAAGCGGTACGCGCCGTCGCCAATTCGGTGCGCCGGGCGCGGGCTGGTTTGAACGACGAGGCCCGCCCCCTGGGCAGTTTCCTGTTCCTCGGGCCGACTGGCGTGGGTAAGACCGAGCTGACCAAAGCGGTGGCCGAGTTCCTGTTCGACGACGACAGCGCCATGGTGCGTATCGACATGTCGGAGTTCATGGAGAAGCACTCCGTGGCGCGGCTGATCGGTGCCCCTCCGGGCTATGTCGGCTACGACGAGGGTGGCGTGCTGACCGAAGCGGTGCGGCGCAAACCCTATCAGGTCGTGCTATTCGACGAGGTGGAAAAGGCGCATCCAGACGTGTTCAACGTGCTCTTGCAGGTGCTGGACGACGGTGTGCTGACGGATGGCCACGGCCGGACGGTCAGCTTCAAGCAGACCATCATCATCCTGACCTCGAACCTTGGGGCGCAGGCGTTGAGCCAGCTTCCGGACGGGTCTGACGTGGCCAAAGCCAAGCAGGACGTGATGGACGCGGTGCGGGCGCATTTCCGCCCTGAGTTCCTCAACCGTCTCGACGAGATCATCGTGTTCGACCGGCTCAGTCGCGAGAACATGGACGGGATTGTCGACATCCAGCTTGCCTCGCTTGCCAAGCGGCTTGCCAAACGGGGTCTTACCCTGACGCTGGATGAGGCCGCGAAGATATGGCTTGCCGATCAGGGTTACGATCCGGTCTATGGTGCGCGCCCACTGAAACGGGTGATCCAGAAGGCGCTTCAGGACCCGATGGCCGAGTTGATCCTCGCAGGTGACGTGACGGATGGCGACACGGTGCCGGTCAGCGCCGGGCCCGAAGGGCTGATCATCGGGGAGCGCGTGGGAAACACGAACAACCCGAAGCCGGATGACGTTGTCGTTCACTGATAGGGTCAGCGACGACTGACCGGGCACAGGCGGTGCCCAGATGCGGGCGGGGGCAACCCCGCCCGTTTGCGTTGCACAAGATCAATGATGACAGGCGGCGCGGTGCTTGGCACACTCCCGGGCAGGGAGGAGAGACCATGAGAAAAGTCGACGCGCTTCTGTCCGAGTATGGCGAGAGCCATCAGGACCCGACCAACAAGAAGGTGCACTGGGTCTGTGTGCCGATCATCTTCCTGTGCGTGATGGCGCTGATCTACGCGATCCCGCCGGTCGCGGGCGTGAACCTGCTTTGGCCGGTCGCGATTGCGGCGCTCGTCTACTACGCGTTCCTGTCGCTACCGCTCGCGCTGGGCTTTGTCGTGGTGTTGGGGATTGGATATGTCTTGATCCAGGCGTTGGAGACGGTGGTGCCGCTTCCTATCTGGGCGACCGCGCTGATCCTCTTTGTGCTGGCCTGGATCGGGCAGTTCTGGGGACACAAGGTCGAGGGCAAGAAGCCTTCTTTCTTCAAAGACGTGCAATTCCTGCTGATCGGGCCTGCGTGGCTCATGTCGTTTCTCTACAAGAGAGTCGGGATTTCCTACTGAAGCGACCCTCGCCGAGGGGGAGGCGAGGGCCGCTGGGGTGACGTCCGATTGCGGGAGTTACATATCGTCGGTCGGAATGAGCCCGTCTTCCTGAGCCGAAGCGTATTCCTCCATCGACAGCATACCGTCCTCGTCCGTGTCGGCGGCGGTAAACATTTCTTCGTTCACTTCCGGGAAGGCGGCCATCAGCTCTTCGGCCGAGATCATGCCATCCGCGTTGGTGTCCACCGGCATCGCGTCCTGCGCGATCGCGAAGGAAGACGCGGCGAGCACGACTGCGATTGTGAGGTTCGTGAGTTTCATATCTGTCTCCTGTGTTGGATACCCGTCCTTGGGTGAACGCAGGGAGCCATGCGAATGGAAACAGCGGGAGCGCATTTCGACACATCGCGGTTTTTGGGCGGCTCGCTGCGAAAATCGCAGGAAAAAACCGGCGGGGAACGGCCCGTCAAAGGCAGGACTTCGCCATGTGGCGAAAGCACACCCATCCCCGGCCCTCTTTTCGGCAGAGCGGCGCCCAGTTGATCGTTCGGACGCAAATGCGCTTCGCGATGGAAACGGCTTGTTCGGCCACAGGGCGTCAGGCATGGTCAGGCCGACAGCGACCGGCAGGAGGGCGATGCGATGGGAACGACCGTTTGGTATCTTGAGCTTCTGGCGCTCGCCTTCGTGGTCCTGATCGGGCTGGCCGTGGCGACGGTCGTCTTCATGTGGTTCATCGACAAGTTCCAGACGGCGGACGCGGTGCGGCGCAACTATCCGGTGATCGGTCGGTTCCGAAAGCTGTTTACCAACTTGGGTGAGTTCTTTCGGCAATATTTCTTCGCGATGGACCGGGAGGAAATGCCGTTCAACCGGGCGCAGCGCGATTGGGTCTATCGCGCTGCGGATGGCAAGGACAACACCATCGCTTTTGGGTCCACGCGCAACATCTCGGTCCCCGGCACGACGATTTTCGTCAACGCGGCCTTCCCGCCGCTGGGGTTTCAATATGCCAAGACCGCGCCTTTGGTGATCGGTCATCACGCGAAGCATCCCTTCGAGGCCCCGTCGATCGTGAACATCTCCGGCATGTCCTATGGGGCCTTGTCCAAACCCGCGGTGCAGGCGTTGGCGCGCGGGGCGCGGCAGGCCGGGATCTGGATGAACACGGGGGAAGGGGGGCTGTCGCCCTATCACCTCGAAGGCGGCTGCGACATCGTTTTCCAAATCGGCACGGCGAAATACGGGGTGCGCGACGCGGAAGGCAACCTGTCGGACGAAAAGCTGCGCGAGGTCGCGGCGCATCCCGAGGTGAAAATGTTCGAACTGAAGCTCGCGCAGGGGGCCAAGCCCGGCAAGGGCGGTATCCTTCCGGGGGCGAAGGTCGACGAAGAGATCGCACGCATTCGCGGAATCCCAGTCGGCAAACCGTCGGAAAGCCCGAACCGCCACGCGGAAATCGACGATTGGGGCGACCTGCTCGACGTGATCGCCCATATCCGCGAGGTCACGGGCAAACCGGTCGGGTTCAAAACCGTGGTCGGTGCGGTCGATCCGTTCTCGGACCTGTTCGATGCCATCATGCGGCGCGGGGCCGAAAGCGCGCCGGACTTCATCACCATTGATGGCGGCGAAGGCGGCACGGGGGCCGCGCCGATGCCGCTCATGGACCTCGTCGGGATGCCGATCCGCGAAGCGCTTCCGCGGATCGTGGACCTGCGCGACCAGCGCGGGTTGCATGATCGCATCCGGATCATAGCCTCGGGCAAGCTGGTGAACCCGTCCGATGTCGCCTGGGCGATCTGCGCCGGTGCGGATTTCGTGGTCACCGGGCGTGGCTTCATGTTCTCGCTCGGCTGCATCCAGGCGCTCAAGTGTAACAAGAATACCTGCCCGACTGGTGTGACGACTCATGACAAAGGGTTGCAGCGCGGGCTGGTGCCGACAGACAAGGCCACGAAAGTCGCGGCCTTTGCCCGTAACATGTCGCGGGAAGTGGAAACCATCGCGCATTCGGTCGGCGTGGCCGAGCCGCGCCAGATGCGCCGGCGTCACGTCCGGATCGTCCAGGCGGACGGACGGTCGATTCCGATGAACGAGATTTATCCAAGTTACAGCACTCACGCGCTTTCGTGAGGAAACTTCATTGGGCTGCCTCCCGTTCTTTGAGTTAAGTGAACGCAACCACTGCGGAGGATAGACCGATGGGCTTCAAACCCGACCTGACCCGGCGCGACGTGACGCCGAAAGCAATGTTTCTGAACCGACGCCAGATCATGGCGGGGGCGGCGGGACTGTCGTTGACCGGCCTGATCGGGAGGCAAGCACGGGCACAGGACGCTCTGGAGCCCAACTCGATGGAAGAGATCGCGGGCTATAACAATTTCTACGAATTCGGCACCGGCAAAGAAGATCCGGCCAAATACGCCCATATGCTCACGACCAGCCCGTGGTCCATCGAAGTGGGCGGGATGGTCGACAAGCCGGGCAATTATTCCCTTGATGACATCCTGTCCGGCGTGGACATCGAAGAGCGCATCTATCGTTTCCGCTGCGTGGAGGCCTGGTCGATGGTCATCCCGTGGAACGGCTTCGAGCTGAACCAACTGCTCGATCAGGTCGGGGTGCAATCGAGGGCGAAATACGTGGCTTTTGAGACCGCCTATCGGCCGGATGAAATGCCGGGCGTTAGATTCCCGGTCGTGGAATGGCCCTACGTTGAGGGTCTGCGTCTTGACGAGGCGATGCATCCGCTCACGATCATGGCCACCGGGATCTACGGCGAAACGATCCCGAACCAGAACGGGGCACCGATCCGGCTGGTGGTGCCGTGGAAGTATGGCTTCAAGTCGATCAAATCCATCGTGAAGATCACGCTGACCGATCAGGAACCACCAACCACCTGGAACAAGGCGAACCCGCGCGAATACGGCTTTTACAGCAACGTCAATCCGAACGTCGATCACCCGCGCTGGTCGCAGGCCACCGAACGCGTGATCGGCGGTGGAATATTCGCGGCCCGTAAAGAGACCCAGATGTTCAACGGCTATGAAGAGCAGGTGGCCAGCCTTTACGACGGCATGGACCTCTCGGAAAACTTCTGATGAACCCGGTTTCCCAACGTATCAACGAGGGGGTCCGCAAGGTTCCCACCTGGCTTCTCTATGTGCTGGCCGTGATCCCGCCCGCGCTCCTGTTTTACAACGGGGTCGTCGGGAACCTCGGGATCGACCCGGTGAAGAAGATGGAGCATCAGATCGGTCTTTATGGCCTCTGGGCGCTCATCGCGACGCTCAGCGTCACGCCGCTGCGCCGGTTCGCGCGGATCAACCTGTTGAAGTTTCGCAGGGCGCTGGGCCTGATCGCCTTCTTCTATATCAGTTGTCACCTCGCGGTCTGGCTGTTTCTCGACGTTCAGATCTGGTCGCAGATTTGGGCGGACATCGTGAAACGGCCCTACATCACCATCGGCATGGGCGCTTTTGTCCTGATGATCCCGCTCGCCGTGACCTCGAACAATTGGTCGATGCGCAGGCTGCGCAAGAACTGGGGCAAGCTGCACAAGCTGGTCTATCCGGCCGTGCTTCTGGGCGGCATCCACTTCATCATGTTGCGCAAAGGCATTCAATTGGAGCCGCTCATTTATCTAGGCGTGATCGTCCTGCTCCTGCTTCTGCGCCTGCCACCGATCTCCAAAGTGCGCAGTCCCGCCCGCGCTTGATCGTTGCGTGACCCCGGCCTAGGGTTCGGTCAAAGAGCAGGACGCCGGGGCACGATGCAAAACGACAAATCTTTCGCCTGCGCGCTGACCATGGTGCGTGACGATTATTTCTTCCTGGAACGCTGGATCCGCTATTACGGCAATCTGTTCGGGAAAGACGCGCTCTATATCGTCAACCATGGGGCCAATCCGAAGGTCGCCGAGATCGCCGAAGGCTGCTCGGTCATCAACATCCCCGACATGTTTTCGGAAATGTTCGATGCGATGCGTTGGCGGATGCTGACAAATTTCGCGAACGGGCTGCGCTCGTATTACGAATTCATCATCGTGGGCGACGTGGATGAATACGTGGTGCCGGACCCGAAGCTCGGTCTGGACCTGCCCGGGTTTCTTGCAAAACGGCGCCGCAATGTGACGCTCACCCCCATCGGGCTGGAAGTGGTGCATTTGTCGGATCGCGAAACGCAGCCGATTGCCGATAGCCCCATGCTCGGCGTGCGCAGATACGTGCGCTACACCTCGGCCTATTCCAAACCCTGTGTTCTTACGAAAGCAACGCACTTGTCGCGCGGCGGTCACTACGCGAATGACCCCGAGCTGAAGCTCTTCAAGAACCTCTACCTGTTTCACATGCGGTTCGTGGACAAGGACCTCTACCTCGACACGCTGGCGCGCCGCACCGAACGGGTAGATTCGATCGAAAAGGATCCCGGTGACGACAAGCGGCTCATCAGTCGCGAATGGCGGCGCGAATTTCAGAAAGACGACCCGATGGCCGGGTTGCAATCCATGCCGATCCGGGAGGAGTTCGACCTCTCCCGCGAAATCCGGAAGATGGAAAAGACCTGGGGTCCACGTGGCGAGGAAGGCTTGCATGCCTTCGAGAAAAACATCGGCGACGAATTGATGGCTTTGCCGGAGCGGTTCTTCGGAATCGTGTGACCTGCCTCCGTATGGTGGCGGCTTGCCGGAAACCCCGACTTCGGTTGTCCGAACGCCCCTGGATTGGGCGCTTTCCGAGCGGACCTGCCCTGAAATCGCGCGTGTCGAGACGCCTGTCCCGCGTTTCGGTCCCGAGTCGCCCAGATCACGGCTCGCGAGTCGCGGGATTCAGGGGTGATTCAGGGTGACGCCGGGGCAGATTTGCGCCCGAGTCCGGGGATAGGCGGCGATTTGGCGTGCCGTTCACCGTGTTAGCGCCCTAGATCGAAGGGGAACTGACGGTTGATCGTTGGACGTTCTTCGAATTAACATAACAAAAACAATAACTTACGACTTTTTGTCGGAAAATCGCGTTTTCATGTAAAAAACCACTTGCGGGGTCAGGCTCATAACCTTAGAACCCCCTTCACCGGCGGCGCT
>DOUP01000172.1 GCA_003520545.1 Maritimibacter sp.
TGGCGGGGCGCGATACGCCGGGCAGCTTGCGAAGGCGCAGCATCGACAGGGCCATGAGCGCACCCGTGTTGCCGCAGGAGACGCAGACTTCGGCCTCGCGCGCTTTCACGCTTTCGATCGCGGACCACATGGAGGTGTTCTTGCCGTGCCGGATGATGTGGGAGGGCTTGTCCTCCATCGTCACGACGTCTTCGGTATGGCGTATTTCGCAGATGCCGGCGAGTTCCGGGCGCTTCGCGACCAGCGGCTCCAACTCGGCCTTGTTGCCGTGCAGGATGAAGCCGATGTGCTTGTTCTTGCGCGCGGACATGCCGAGACCGGCGACAACCGCCGCCGGTCCCCTGTCGCCGCCCATGGCGTCGACCGAAATAATTGTGCGATGCAGCCCCTGACTAGAGGTGGATGTCCGAGCGTCGGTATCCGTCGTGTTCGTCATGGAGTGCGATCGCGCGTGGCTTACGCCGCGTCTTCGTCGTCGAAGTCGGCCTCGGCGGTCATCGCAACCACTTCGCGGTCTGCATAGTGACCGCAGGAGGGGCACACGTGATGCGGACGCTTGAGTTCGCCGCAGGACGGGCACTCGTTAGGATTGTCGGCAGTAAGCGAGTCGTGGGACCGACGCATGTTGCGGCGCGACTTGGTGATCTTATTCTGAGGGACAGCCATGTCTCAACCTCGATGTTTGCGGGGGTCGGCGCCAAGTCATTTGGCAGAACCCGGTGTTAGCTTCGTGAGTCTGACGGCCTCATACGCGGTTAGGCGCACGGTTCCAACCCATCTTGTGAAAGAGCGGCGAAAATACTGCGATTCTTCTATTTCGCAAGGATTTTCTTGGGGTTCGTTCAACTATCGTCGTCGGACCCGTTTTCTTCCTTCGCCGCAAGCTGATCGCGCAGACCCGCAAGGCCCGCGAACGGCTTCGCGTCCGCGTCCGTCATCGGGTCTTTTCCCGGTTCGGTGAAGTCTGTCTGTTCGAGCTCGGCGTCGTCCGAACGGGGATAGTCGGGCAGGTTGAGCGCGACGGCTTCCGCAAGCACCTCGCCGATGTCGATCTCGCGCCCCAGCGGCTCTTGTGTCACATCGTCGGGGCTTTCGGCCTCGTCCGCCGTGATTTCAGGCATGTCGCGCACCCAAGTCCGCTCGACCGGGGCGTCGACACGGGTAGTGACGGGTGCAAGGCTCACGACGCATGGCTGGATCACGGTCGCGCCAACCTCGCCGTCAAAGCGCCAGTCGGCCCGCCCGACGGGTGAAAGTTTGCCGGTCAGGCGCACCTTGCGCGCCCCATCGATTCCCAAGCGGGCGGCAAGGGACGTGGCCGCGGCCTCGTCCAGCGTCACCGCTATATCGTGGGGTCGGGAGTGGTCCAACTCCGACACTTTGAGGCGGGGACCAAACTTTTCGTTGGATGTGCTGTCTGTCATATCACTTCGTTTCTTGAACGCCGGGCAATGCTCCTGTAAGCCGATATCTAATGAAAGCACGACACCGCAAGGGGGGCAGTATGTCGGCGACAGGCAACTGGGTTGGTATGGGACCGAGCAAAGTCATTCGTATCCTCGCTGGGATTCTCGGTCTGCTCGCGCTCGCCGCGTGCACGCCCACCTACACCAATCATGGATTCGTTCCCACCGATGAGGATGTGGAAGAGATCATGGTCGGCGTCGATACCCGTGAAACCGTGGCGGCTATTGTCGGCAAACCGGCGGCAGCCGGGCTTCTGACCGAAGAGGCCTGGTACTACGTCCAGAGCCAGTTCGAGCATTTCGCCTACAAGGAATCTGTCGAAATCGACCGCGAGGTGCTGCGCATCAGCTTTACCGAGGACGGTCTGGTCGAGAACATCGAACGCTTTGGCCTTGAGGAAGGCGAAGTGGTGGTGCTCTCGCGTCGTGTGACCACGTCGAATACCCAGGGAATCGGCTTCCTGCGGCAGCTTCTGGGCAACCTCGGCAAGATCAACCTCGACAACATTATCGGCGGCTAACGGGTCGCCATGGCCCAGGCGCTTCTGACCCATGGTGGATACGAGGCGCGGCGGGCCGCAAGCGACGCGGATCGTGACCGGGCTTTCGCATTGCGCTACCGCGCCTTTGTCGACCCGAAGGGGCAGGGGCGTGAGCGGGATGGGTTTGATGGGCTTTTCGACCATGTCCTGATCGAACGCGCCGGCGAGGTGGTCGGCACCTACCGCTACGCGGTGTTCGATAACATGGCCCTGGTGTCCAAGGGCTATTCTTCGCAGCACTACGATCTCGCCCCTTTGGCGCGCACCGAAGGCAAGGCCATGGAAATGGGCCGGTTCTGCCTCGCACCCGAAGTGCATGACGCCGATGTGTTGCGCGTCGCCTGGGGCGCAATGGCGGCGTTGGTGGATCGTGCCGATGTGAAGCTGCTCTTTGGGTGTTCCTCTTTTCCAGGCGTCGATCCGAACCCCTATCACGATGCCTTCGCACTCCTCGCTCGCGATTATCAGTCCGCACCGGGGATGCGGGTAGGCCGCAAGTCGCGCGAGATCGTGACCTTTCCGGATGCTACGCCGGACCCGCAGGTGGCGCGCGCCGCGCTCCCCCCGCTTTTGCGAACCTATCTGGGCATGGGGGGCTGGGTCAGCGATCACGCCGTGGTCGACCGCCAGATGGGCACGCTCCATGTCTTTACCGGGGTCGAGATCGACCGGGTGCCACCCGCCCGGGCGCGGGCGCTGCGTGTCTTGGCCAATGGGTCACACGGCACCGATTGACGCCACGCCGCGCCGCGCATAGGTCTCGCCCCATGGCACGCGCACCTCTTCTCCAGCTCTCCGACATCTCGCTCACCTTCGGCGGCGATCCCGTGTTTTCCGACCTCGGTCTGGTGGTCCAGCCGGGTGACCGCGTCGCGCTCGTCGGGCGCAACGGTTCCGGGAAATCGACGTTGATGAAAGTCATGGCGGGGCTGGTGGAACCTGACACGGGTGACCGGGTGATCCCGCCCGGTGTGAGCGTCGGCTACATGGAGCAACACCCGGACCTGTCGGCCTATCAGACGCTTGGCGATTTCGCGTCGAGCGGGTTGGAGCCGGGCGAGGACTACCGGGTCGAGCAGGTGGCCGAAGGACTTAAGTTCAAACTGGAGACGCCGACCGCGACCGCCTCGGGCGGGGAACGCAGACGGGCGGCGCTGGCCAAGCTCCTGGCCGAAGCGCCGGAGCTCATGTTGCTGGACGAGCCGACCAACCACCTCGACATCGAGGCGATCCAATGGCTGGAGGACGAGCTGTCCTCGACCCGCGCGGGCTTTGTCCTGATTTCGCACGACCGGGCGTTTCTCAACCGCCTGACCCGCGCGACCCTTTGGATCGACCGGGGCCAGGTCCGGCGTCAGGAAGAGGGCTTTGCCAAGTTCGAAGCCTGGCGCGACAAGGTCTGGGAAGAAGAAGACATGCAGCGCCACAAACTTGACCGCAAGATCAAGGCCGAGGCGCGGTGGGCGGTCGAAGGCATTTCGGCGCGGCGCAAGCGTAACCAGGGTCGGGTCAGGGCGCTCGGTGACCTGCGTTCCGAGCGTGCCTCGCAGATCAAACGCCAAGGCTCCGCCGCGATGGCGCTGGAGTCCGGACCGAAGTCCGGGCGCAAGGTGATCGTGGCCGAGGACATCTCCAAACGCTTCGACGACAAGGTGATCCTGCGCGATTTCTCGATGCTGATAAACCGGGGCGACCGGATCGCGCTGGTCGGCCCCAACGGCGCGGGCAAGACCACGCTCTTGAAGATGTTGATCGGCGAGATCGAGCCGGACACCGGGAGTGTGAAGCTGGGCACCGGGCTGGAGATGGCTGTCTTTGACCAGAACCGCACAGCACTGGATGAGGACGCGAGCCTGTGGGAAAACCTCGCGGGCGATCCCGAGATGCGGGTGTCGGGCAAGGCCGACCAGGTGCTGGTGCGGGGCAGCCCGAAGCATGTCGTGGGCTATCTGAAGGAGTTCCTCTTCGACGAACGCCAGGCCCGCGCGCCTGTCCGCTCGCTGTCGGGTGGTGAAAAGGCGCGGCTGATCCTGTCCAAGATCATGGCGAAAAGCTCGAACCTGCTGGTGCTGGACGAGCCGACCAACGACCTCGACGTGGAAACGCTCGATCTCTTGCAGGAAATCATCGGCGACTACGTTGGCACCGTGATCCTCGTCAGCCACGACCGCGATTTCCTTGATCGCGTGGCGACCACAACGGTGGCGATGGAAGGCGACGGGCGTGCGACGGTCTATGCGGGCGGCTGGTCCGACTACCTCGACCAACGTGGCGCCCGCGCAGCGGAAACCGCCAAGGCCAAGGCCAAACCGAAATCTGACGCCACGCCGAAACCGGCGGCAGACAAAGCGCCCGACAAGCTCTCCTTCACGGAAAAGCACCGGTTGGAGAAGCTGCCCTCCGAGATGGAGCGCCTGGAAGCGGAGATCGGCAAGCTGGAAGTGCTTCTGTCAGACGCCGACCTCTTCACCCGCGAGCCGGTGAAGTTCAACAAGGCAACCGAGGCGCTGGTCGAACGCCAGGACAAACTTGCCGCCGCGGAAGAAGAATGGCTCACGCTGGCGGAAAAGGCCGAAACCTGATCCCTTCTCTGGTTTAAAAATACCTCAGGAGGTCTGGAGGACTGGTCCTCCAGAGGCCGCGCAAGCGGCCTTCCCCCCGGCGACGCAGGCGCAGCCGCGGCGCAATCAATCGTTGAGCAATTTCGCCGCCGCCGGTGCGAAATAGGTGAGAATGCCGTCACACCCCGCGCGTTTGAACCCGTGCAGGCTTTCCAGCATCACCTTTTCCCCGTCGAGCCAGCCGTTCTGCGCCGCCGCGTTCAACATCGCGTATTCGCCGGACACCTGGTAGGCATAGGTGGGCACGCCGAAGGTTTCCTTCACCCGCTGGCAGACATCGAGATAGGGCATCCCCGGTTTCACCATGACCATGTCCGCGCCTTCCATCAGGTCGCGCTCCACCAGTCGCATCGCTTCGTCCGTGTTGCCATAGTCCATCTGGTAGGTCTTCTTGTCGCCCTTCAGCGCGCCGGAGGCCCCGACAGCGTCGCGGAACGGGCCGTAGAAGGCCGAGGCGTATTTCGCGGAATAGGACATGATCGACACATGGGTGTGCCCGGCGTGCTCCAGCGCGTCGCGCATCGCGCCGATCCGGCCATCCATCATGTCGGAGGGGCCGAGAATGTCCGCGCCCGCGTCGGCCTGCGCCAGTGCCATCTTGACGAGGGCGTCTACAGTGCGGTCGTTCACGATCTCGCCGTCGACGACGAAACCGTCATGTCCGTTGATGTTGTAGGGATCGAGCGCGATGTCGGTCATCACGGCGATCTCTGGCACCGCGTCCTTGATCGCTTTCGTGGCGCGATTGGACAGGTTGTCGGGGTCCCATGCGCCCGCGCAATCCTCGGTTTTCACGTCCTGCTCGATGTAGGGAAACAGGCAGATCGCGGGGATGCCGAGGCTGGCTGCTTCTTTCGCCGCCGTCACCACCCGGTCCACGGTCAGCCGCTGCACGCCCGGCATGGAGGGCACGTCGTAGGCTTCGTTTTCACCCTCCATCAGGAGCACCGGCCAGATCAGGTCATTCACCGTCAACTCCGTCTCGCGCACGAGGTTGCGCAGCGCGGGCGAGCGGCGGTTGCGGCGCCGGCGGG
>DOUP01000135.1 GCA_003520545.1 Maritimibacter sp.
CCCGATGAGGTTATGGCGGATGGCGACCGAACCGAGATCGGCGGCCTGACGGTCGAAGCGATCTGGACCCCCGGTCACTTCGCCAACCACCTGAGTTTCGCGGTGGGCGACGCCGTGCTCGTCGGTGACCACGTGATGGCCTGGGCGTCGTCCCTGGTGTCCCCGCCCGATGGCGACCTGACGGCCTTCATGGCCTCCTGCGAGAGACTGCACGCCCGCAACGACCGCATCTTCTACCCGGCCCACGGCCCGGCCATCGAAGATCCGGCAGCGCGTCTCGACTGGCTGATCGGCCACCGCAAGGGACGCGAAGCAGAAATCCTGGCGCATCTGGCAAACGGGCCTGCGACCGTCGCAACCCTGACCCGCACGATCTACACCGAAACGCCCGCCACGCTCCTCCCGGCCGCCGAGCGCAACGTGTTTGCACACCTCATCGACTTGAAAACAAGGGGATTAGTCACCGCCGAACCAGCCCTCGCCCCCGACGCCCGCTTCGCGATCANNGTTCCGGCGTAGCTCAGCGGTAGAGCAGTTGACTGTTAATCAATTGGTCGTAGGTTCGATCCCTACCGCCGGAGCCATAATAAGCCCTTAAGTCCCAGTGGCTTGAGGGCTTTTTTGTGTTCGAGCGTAGCACAGATGTGCTCTTGAATCGCCACGGAGTCGCCACCGATGGCAGTAATTCTGTGCGCTGCGCGCCCCTCGGTGCTCCACGTTCTCGCCGGATAGTTCGGCGCCTCCTAATTCGAGCGAAGTGACAAGCACATGACTTACGGAGTGTCGATCAAGAATTCCGCGAAATCGTCGGCAAAACGCAGGGTGACCGGAAAGATTCAAACGTCGCCCAGCAGCCGACCGATAGGCCGGTCAAGGTTGTTGCCGAGATTGGGCAGACGCCCCGCGACATCCTCGAAGCAAAGCGCGAATGCGGCCTGCGCCTTGATGATCTCGGCCTCCTTGACGGTCGAGCCATTGTGAACGATCTCCCCTCGCGCCTCCATGACTGAATTCACGGCATCGGTATACTCGTCGATCCCGCGTCTGCCTTTCAAACAGATGCGGAGCCGCCGTTTGACGCGCGCTGCCACGCCGCTGGCATACGAGTCGGTCAGGAGTGTTTCAAAGGCGACAGCAAGTGCGACAACAGCCTCGTCGTCCGTTGTGCGGGCGCTGAAAGACTGTCGGTACCAATCGAGCGCAGTCACGACACGGGCAAATACCTTACGCCTGACGCGATCATTGCTAGCGGTGTTGACGTACTCAAGATGTCCGGCCTCGACAAGCTTGAGGGCTTGCGTCAGGCGCCGCTGTGCATTGCGCACGTAAGATAGCCGCAGTGTCTCGGCACTCAGCGAAAGCGTGAGGTCCGAGAGGCGCGCCAGTTCTAGCGCGGCAACATTCATCGGTACGCGTCGCAACTCCACGGCATCAGATTTTTTCTCGCGCGCCTCGCCGACCAGATAGTGATGGATATCGAGGGTCTCCCAGTTGTTGACCCTTGCCGTGGTGTGAAAGGTGCCGACCTTCTTCCCACGGTCCGCGGCAAGCGCATACAGCATGGCGGCGAGCACCGAAGACACCCTGATCTTCAGTGTATAGATAAACTGGTTCTCGAAATACGCGCCGGTATGGGAAGCGAGGCGCACCATCATCAGCGGATTACTGGTCATCCATTCCATGTTTCCGGCACTGGTATGATGAAAAAGATCGGAGGCGTCGACTTTGCCTGCCACACCTAGTCGCGAGGCCATGCTTGCTACAAGCCGGCGTGTAGAATCAAAATCGTTGGTTTGTGCCGCGAGACACATCGTCATGCTTCGAAAATGAAGAAACGTTTGTGAAACGCGCCTCGACTGAAACGGAGCGTCTGTCCCTATACCGAACCCGTGCAACGGATAGAGCACAAAACCCGGACTGCCCGCGCGCGATGTGGTCAGGAAGGAGAGCACCTCATGAACGATATTCCCGGGGTTGTTCTTTGCGGCCTGAAAAACAAGTTCGTCGATGATCGAGACGCCTACATAGACTTCGGCTTTCCAAAGTGCACGCGCTAACGCGGACCTGATAGCCATGAGATGATGTGCAAGGCCGCCGTAGGTACCTGATTCGAGAGTGTCCTCTCCTTCGAGAATAAGGTGCTCGAGCGTGTTGAACTCGCTGAGTTCATTATGCTTGCGGCCAAGATAAGTCTCGGCGTCGCTGATCGGCTTCCCGGCCGGCACCTTAACACTGCTTAGGGACATCTTTCGGGGACCTCCAGCCATATGCCGCGCACTTCCCGCACAAATCCTATTACCGACGGTCCCGCGGTGCGCTTGCGAACCCTCTTCATTCGTCGAGACTCACCCACTCGATAAAGTCCTGCCGCTGCTCAAAAACGGCTCGAAAAGCATCCTTTATTGGCGACGTGCGCTTAGAAAGATTGACGACCAGTGTGTCCATCGCACGGGTTAATGGGATCATCGTCCATTGCGCGGCGAATGCATCGGCCAGGTCTTCCTGCGTGTCAAACAGCCCACCGAGGTCTTGCGGAGCGTTCATCCATTGCCGGTATTTGTAGTCATAGAAATCATCGAAGGCGTAGTTAATGACAGTCCAGCCTTCGAGTCCGCGGCAAGAGTCGTACTGCACGATCCGCAGCGCATCGCGATCAGTCGGATACTGCGCGCGAACGTCTACTGCCGTAGCGTCCCAGACCAGACCTCCTTCAGCATTTATGGTGCGTCCGGGCACTGAATAGGTACTGTCCTCGTCGTGAATGACAAGTGACGGTGGTACGCAGGCAAGCAGGTCGACGGGATAGTTGCCGAGTTCAGCGGCCTCGGCTCTCAGGCGCTCGTAAATTGCGGTGTCATGTGCCATGTCGCCTTCGACAACCAGAACGCGGCCACCGTTTGCGTCCGGATTGGGCTCAAGGTCCCAGTTCTGAAGATTGAGCCCCTGCGCAGTATCAGCAACAAAGTGTGCAAGATTGGCCTTCATGCGAAGGCAGCGCCGCAGCCGGCGGGGGCGCAATTTGTCGCTGGTAAGGCCTGCGTCCCAATCAGCAATCGAGGCGCGCACATACTGATCCACGCCGTCCGCAACGACAATTCGCTCGGGAGGGTAAACGGCGCGCAAAATTTCGATCTCGTTGGACGGCCAGTCCTGCCCTTCATCGACAAACACGATACCCCATGCGAACGCGTCGGCTTGTTCTTCGACGATTTCGGCGAGGTCTTCAGGTGAAACTGCGCCGTTCCGGAGATAGTCGAGAAGCGCCTCTTTATGCTCTTCGTACTTTTCGAGAAAGGCGTCATCGCTCTCGATGATCCCCAGTTCACGCATAAGGCGCCCGATGAAGGCATGCACGGTATCGATGCTGATACCGCCTTTTTCAAGCTGACGTGGCACACCGAGAAGCGCCATTGTGCGCCGCATGTCCGCTACTAGTGCCTTGTTATAGGTAAGGACGAGTGAACGCATGCCGCAAATGTCATAGGCGCGGTATGCCATCTGTAGCAAAATCACGGTCTTGCCGACACCGCCCCTGCCGCGGATGACGATCTGTCGTTCTCCAAGGTCATCAAGCCACTCGTCAGGTAGCGCCGATTTCACGATGCGGTCCATTCGACGGCGGTCAATGGGCGTTGGCTCAAGTGTTTTCAGGACATGTGCCTCTGGGGCAAGGATAGCATCGAACTTCTCATCTGGCCCGAAGCTGATCGTCACATAGCGGTCTCTTGCGAGGGGCTGTGAAATCTGACCAACGATGTTTAGTATCTTCTCGAAACTCGCGTCGATACCGAATGAATTGTGCGGACGATCTGGAAGGTCGACTTCGCGCAAACCTGAGAAGAAGATCATATCCTGAATGTACGGGGGCGAAAAACCGGCGCGCTGAAGATAGGTCTTGAGTTCAAAAACCTGTTTGAACGCTTTCTCCGTAACGCATTCCCACCCTCTCGGGTATTTCACGGAAGCAACCTTGTCATTGAATTTGACGCCGGTCGCATCATGGGACTTAACCTCAATAGCGAGCGCAAAACTCCGTACCGAAGCGGCGCGTGGAACAAAGGGATCGCCGTTCTTGGGATAGAACCGGTTCTCGACATCGAATGAGCGTGGCTCAGCAAAATGTCCGACTACAAAGACATCGATATCTTCATACTGCTGACCATAGAGTTTGAGACTAACGAAGATCTTTACATGGTCATCCTGATGCTGGCTGAGATCGGGCCAAACAGCCAGGATTTTCTCGCGGAGATGCCGCGCCGCTTCGTATTCCTGTCCTTCATTTGCGCCTACCAGTTCGATCAATTCTTGCTCACAATTCTAACTGCTGCAGAACCCTCCGGCTGACAGCCGGAAGATTCCCGCGGACTTCAAGTTCGTTCTCTACGATGACCCGATACTCCGTGCTGCTATCTCTCAAATCCGCGACACGTGAATCCGCCGGATGGCCGGTCGTTAAAGGTCCCGAGAGGGCAATAACAGACTTTTTGCCACCCGTCTCGACGAGGATGGGTGCTTCCAAAGTTTCGCCGGAGCTATATGAGACTGTAGTCCAGGCCGAAAAACTTACGTCAGCTTCACAACGTCGACGGAGATCATTCAGGAGTAGTTCGGTAGAGTTTCGTAGCCTTTGCTCGTCAAAGCCCGGACGCTGGCCGGACAAAAGATACTCAAAGAGTTCGACGCCGACATGCCGGTCTAGTAGCCGATGCTCAAGTTTGTTCTTGAAGCTTCTCAAGCAGCGGTAGCAGGAGCCGTCGCACCCCTCCGGGCAATGCTTCAGGAGGTTAAGCCCACGCTGAAATAGTTCGAGGCCACGCCCTGCAATCTGTGTTGCGAACCCCGCCCCCCCTGGTAGCGTATCGTAGAGAAAAACCTCAACCTCCTTGCCTGACTTCCCGCCAATTGTCAGGGCCGGACGAAACTCGGCCATCAATTCTCCGGGCTCAACCTCAAGGAGTTGGCATGCGGCCTTAGCAAGTGCCTCACTGGCAGTCCGCAGTGCTACCTGAGTTGAATAGTGGACAGGCCGCAGTTCGATGGGTTTTTCCACGCGCATCGAAAAAAGGGCAATATCGGTGATGAAGTCGGTGCCCAGGACAAGGTGGCGGGAGGGGTTCATCCCGTCACACATTTGCTTGTCATCGGCATCGGGATAGGGTTTTCGATGGGGCCCTGCGAGGCTTGGCGTGGGCGTCGAACTCGCCTCTATGCGGCCGCACTTCACGCAGTATGTATATCCATCGTCTTGGGGTCCGGTGTTGGATACGAGGAGATGCTCGCGCGTGCTTAGACTTCGGATGCGGTCGTTCGCGGGAAGCCAGCCTGCACTGTCACCAGGTGTACCCATTGTAAGTTTGGCGCGGGTGGCATAACTCGTCTCCGGGATTTCGTCCGGCGATGTTACTTCATCTTCAAAAACGGGATGGGCAAAACCAGGCGGACGTAACCAGTAACGTGCAGGGCCAAAGGTCCCGCTTTCGCCGCACGCTTCGCAGTCGGCTGTATCCCTTCGGATCACCTCGCCCTGCTCATAGGTTCTCGCATAGCCACATTCCGAGCACTCCATGTAAAGACGCCGGGATTGCCAGGCTTCATAGCGATCATCTTTCATGACCGAGTAGATCGCCCCGGAAGTATAACACTTCCCGGAAATCCAGACCTGTTTACCAGGGGCGTATTGTGAGAGGGCCACGGGAAGGCCTTGGGACGGCGCGAACTTCATGATGTGGCGATAGGGAGACGAGCGATCTCTATCGAAAACATGGAATGTCGCTACATCCGTCGGGAAGGCGTAGCGTGGCAGTTTCCCGCAGTAGAGAAGACGGTCAAGTAGCTTGTTCGGTTGCGAACCCTGCTGTGGCCGCTCCTCACCTTCCTCAGCTGCTTCTTCATCTCCACCGTCATTTTCATCGTCATCTTCGTCGCTATCATCTGAAGCGTCCGACGTGATCGCTTCATCAACGGCTTTCAAGCAATCATCAACGAAGTCCTTCAGCAACCCGGCCTTGTCGTCATCAGACAGATCGACGGGCAGCCAGGAGGCGATGCGGTCTCTCAATCGGCCTTCATTCCCAGAGAGCCACGATGCGAAGTCGTCACGATTCAATACGGAATCAGGGCGGCGGAAAGCCGATACGCTCCCAAGCACCGAGAACAGGTCGTGAGGCTGGGTGGCGTCAACGACGGGAAGGCGTTCCTGGTGGTAATTTTGAAGCAGGAACGCACGGATATGACGGCGGGCAATCTCCGGATTATCGAGTGTTAGTCTCGGATCGATGACTCTGCCGCGGATCATCTCGTCCGGTCTGGAAAAATAGTGTTCGTCGTGACTGTCCGCGCTTCCAAACGCCAAGACGGTTGCGACGGCATTGCCTCGGCGACCGGCTCGGCCGGCGCGCTGCTGATAGTTGGCGCGGCCGGGCGGCATGTTTCGAAGCGCGACGCCGGATAGTGCGCCGAGATCGATACCGACCTCCATCGTCGTTGTACTTGAAAGTATGTCGACTGCGGCGGACCGCGAACCTGATCCGGTGCCGGCGATAGCGATGTCCTGAAAGAGGAGTTCGTTTTCTTCCGCTTTCGAAAAGACGTCCTCATTCTGGGGCGCGTTTAGTTGCGCCGTGTGTTCGGCAGCAATGAGTGCCATCGGTTGACGGGGCGGGTCAGCGAGCGCCTCGGTCACAGGCTTCCGGTAGAAGCCCTTACGCGCCTGGAAAACTGCATCGGTATCCGGATCAAATGCGTTTACACTTGCGCTACCGCAGTCGAGACAGGACGCATAGCCGGGAATTGGCCGGTGGACGGACTTGCAACTGTCGCAGTGGACCCATTCACCGTCGAACTGGAGCGATAGCTCGCTGCCGTTGAGATAGCGATTGCCCCCCGCATTCGAACTTGTAAACTTCGACAACAGCACGGGATGCCAGTGATCCCAGAAGGTCTTTCTCGCATTTGTGTCGGTGATGACCTTGTTGATGGCCTTGATCTGCGACTTAGGCTTTCGTGAACGAATTCTGTAGCCTTCGGAGGCACTCCCATCGATCCAAGTTCCCGGCGAGTGCGTCAGACCGAATCCCGTCCAGCAACGCATCCAGAAGCGCGCCAGAGCGAGCTTTGACTCATCGTCTTCGGCAATCCCGGCAATTGAAGGCAGGCCTGTGACGTCGTCACGATTGCCGTCGCGCTCTCGCAGCGAGGCAAGCGCCAATGCTTCCATGCCGTAGAACCTGTCGGAGAGCGTCGTCAGCATGCTGCTAAGGAGCGCCTCGGGCGGCCTCTTGGCACGCAAACCCATTAAGAGTTGTAGGAGTTTCGTCGGATCTTCATGGTCGTTAGTGTCGATTGCTTTCTCAACCATTTCCTCGGCTTCGATGAAGTTCTCGTTGAAATGAAGTTCTGGGCGAAGCCGTACATTGAGCTCGTGCGAAGCGATCAACACTCCTAGGAACAGATCGTCCAGATTTAGAAACGGGCCGAGTGCGGCTTGATCCTGAAGCCATTTGAAGCCGGCGATAATCAGGGGCCGAAGGGAATCGCGTTCGGAGAACATTTGTACGTTTGGTGCCAGGCGCGCCGCGACTTGCCGCGAGTCCGAAAACGCGAGAACCTTTCTTCCCCTTAACGGCGCGAAAGCCGTCGCTTCCTGCGGTCCCGGCGGCTGAATCTGGATTTGACGGGTCAGCAAGGCCTGAAAAGGCTGGTCACCTTTCGTTTGGTGATCTTGAACATAGCTGCGGCCGAAGCGCGCCGTCTTGCCGCATACAGCACATGGCACAAATTTGCCGGGAGGCTCCGGGTTTCCGCCGCGTTGGTCATCATCATCATCATGACCGTCCGCGAGGCGGTCCTGGCGCAGAAAAACGGTCCGCATGCGCGGACCGAGTGTGTGGGGATTGAGTTGACCGGTTTCCAGGTCATAGCCTGCAGGCTCTGCTGCATCCTCGTACGCCGGGTCTTCCAAAAGAAGATCAAGCGGTTCGAGAGGAACGGACTCGCCGCCGGCCATCTTGAGTGCTTCTCCGGGCTCCGCCCAAAGGTCGCGCGGCTCGTCGACGTCGTCCGTGTAGGCGCGGGCATAAGCTGTACCGCAGTTCCGGCATGTGAACAGTTCGAGTACGCGGGCGCCGCAACCACATTGGTCCATCGGTTGCGAGTACATCTTTCCGCAGATGCCCCCACGTTCATCGCCAGAGATTTCGGTGCATTCCGGGTCCATGCAGACCCACAGTCCCGGTAGTCCGCGAAAAAAGTTATGGACGCGGCATGGCAGGAGCCCCGGCAATCCGGGTGTAGGACGGGCAACGCTTCCGAGTGCCATCAAGACGGTCACGGCCTCATCAGCCAGTCGCTCCGACACGCCACCACTGAACAGGAAAGGGCCGAGTTCGGCGATAGGTTTCGCCTCTTCCATCGTTGCGTTGACAAGACGACCCATCGGTCCGAAATCCTTCAGAGCCTCATAAAGTGCAGGCTCTACGGAACCTGACGCCGACGTACCGCGATAGTCGAGAAGCGTCCGCACCGCCTCGATCCTGCCTTCCTCTGAGTCTGCGTCATAGAATGCTTGCAATTGCACCGCGGCAAGCATCTCGGCATCCTTCTGTGAACCGGACTCAGCGTTGGGCTTGAGGTCAAGAGACCCTTTCACCGGCACGAACGTCTCAGCGGGAACACCCGTAAGTTGCGCACCAAACTCCGGTGCGTAATCATGGTCGCTGAAGCTGGCCGTGGCGCAAATGACCTGAAGTCGCTCGTGCGAAATACCGAGACGGTCCCGAAGCCTGCGAAGCAGAAGACCTACCTCGGCACCGGCTGCGCCGCGATACAGGTGTGCTTCGTCAAGGACGACGAGGAATGTCTCCTCAGGGTTCTTTTCCAGCCACTCGCGCGTTTTATCGAAGATCGGTCGCTCGATGGGCCGCATCAGCATGTATTCCAGCATCGAGTAGTTGGTGACCAAAAGGTCAGGAGGGGCAATCTGCACTTCGTGACGTGTCAGGAGTTCTGAGTCGTCCGGAAGCGTCACGGCGCGCACAAATTCCCCTGTGCGCCTGTCCTGCCAGTCCGAACCTTTTTGTCCGAACCACGCAGCCAGATCAGGTTTTGCCGGCCACTTGCCTCTTTCCTTCAAGGCCTTGAGAAGGGTCTTGGCTTCTGTCTTCTCTTCAGAATCTTCACTTTCCGTCCGCCGGAGCACGTCGACATAAAAATCGTCGAATGACTGAAGCCTTTGCGAGTCTTTTTGGGACGTACGAACACCGGCATAGGGCGTCCGGCTTGTGTATCGGGCAAACCGGGGCGGTCGCCCGCACCAGGACTTGAATGTATCCACGAGGCGCGGATCACCAAGCAGGGCACGAAGCCGACCCAATTGGTCGTTCACGAGCGCGTTCATCGGATACATGATCAAAGCCCGCATTGCGGGCTCTTCCGCGAAAGCTGTCGGTCTTTCTTTGGCTTCCCTTGCGAACTTTCCAAGGATCGGCAACAAGAAGGACTCCGTCTTGCCGGAACCCGTTCCGGTCATAATGACGAGGTTTTTTCCGTCGACGAGGCTCCCCCTCAGCGAATCTCCTTGATGGCTATAAGGCGGGTCGTAGATAAGCTTGGGTAACTCACCTTCCTGCGCACTCAGCCTATTGAAGAGATTCAACGCCGCCTCCGGAACACCAACCATGGAGCCGAAGGCATCGCCGGACACATACTTTGGCGTGGATTCAAGATAAGGAACGCCATGTATCACACCATCGCGGTCGAGAAGGCGTTGCCGCTGGGCAATGAGCGAAGGCGCGCTAATGTGGTAAGTTGCTTCGATGTAGTCCGTCAGTGAATCATGCAGATTTTCAATTGTTTGCTTGATCGTTTGCATCAGGCGCTCCTCCCCTCACCCGTGTCGTCTTCGCGCACGAGCCACAAATTAGTTTGTAGAAAATCTTCTTCCTCGCGTACTTCGGCCGCAGGTATTTCGTAGGCAAACAGGCATTTTTCGCCTGGACGTTTCTCGCCGAGAACCATGAGACGCCTCTCGGCCCAGAGCGGCAGCGGAGAGAAAAAGTCGAGTCTGCAAATGCTCCCGAGATTGGTAGCACGGTATCGCTGCGGTCGGTTGTTTTCCTGATCAATTGCCATCTGTAGGTGCCATGCCGCATCGCATGCCCGCCAGCGATAGGTTTCTAGGGGAAGATCAATAATACGGACGAGTAGACCCGCCTGGAATTCGGCAAAGCACCAGATCGGCGCACCAAATTCCTGTGGTCGCCGCGAAACGTAAATGCCGCTTTGGCTATTTGGTGTCGTCCAGCGCCCTCGATAGTATGTCGGTCGGGTTTCTAAATCGATGATTTCGAGGCCTTTGATCGGTGCACATGTCGGCTCTGATACCAATCGCTGCTTCGCTTTTTCCAAGAGCGCGCTTGCGGTTTGCGTCTTCGGTGCTTTTAGCCATGCACTTTCCGGCAGACGCGCAAGGCCCTCGGATTCCAGGAGTTCGGCAAGGTCCTCTCCGGATTGCGGCTCGATATGACGGGTGTTCCGGCTATACACGACGCGACTACTGAGGGACTCAGGCAAGACGGAATCGTGGTCCGGAACAATGCCGGTCAGAAACACGCTGCCGCTCTTTCGTTCGACAAACGCAGGTGGCGCGGCAAAAACCCATGTCCCTTTAGCATCAGTGTCTGCTGTCGTGACGTCCGATAGCTCCAGAAGATCACCGGCGACAATCAGTTCGTCTGTTAGCTCCTCGATCCGCGAAGCAAGGTCGTCAAGATCGTGAAGATAGGATAGTGATTCAACGATGGCAGCACGAAGCGCCGTTCGTGAGCAAGGACATAGCATGCCTGCCGTTCGTCTGAGTAGTGCAGCGAGAAAGGGATCATCGACCGTCGCAGCATGTGGTTCGATTCCGAGGGCGGACCGGCATTGCGTGACAACTTTCTCGCGAGAAATTTCTGCGATCATGTGCTAACCTCCGGGATGAGAGACAGTGAGCCCTCTCCATCTTCCATCTTACTAAGAACGGCCAGTCGCGCGCCCCTGACGAGGACTTGATGGGCGCGGGCGCGGCGGATCAGTTCTGGCAGGTCCTCCAAGTACCTTTGATTTAAAGCATAGGGACGGACGGCCAGATCAATTGCGAAACGGCATAGCTGCTGGTCAGATGAAATCCGGTAGCGTGCTGCTGTTTCCGAATACCAGGATGAAAATGCGCCGTGACCGGAAACGGATCGAGCGTTCAGACGGATGGCACTAGAGAAACTGCTCATCGGGGTCACGAGCGATTGGAGCCGGTCGAGATGTACTGTGGCGTCGGGAGCATAGGAAAGCTTTGCCTCGATACGCGCCCAGTCCCAACCCGCCATGATACCGACGAGACCATGCATTAGGGTATCAGTCACCTGTCGGCGCCGCGCACCGGCCAGATTTCCCCCAACTCTTGCCTTGTGCCAATGCCTCAGAACGCGCAGCAGTTTGACAATGGCTTGCGGAGACCCGCTAATATGGCCGTGGTTTGGCTGTACACCCAGTCCTTCCAATCCCTGTCCGGTCAGGCCGGTGCTGACGACGACCGCGTCCCTGTATTTTCCGGCACTGGCAATGAACAGGCCGCCGGGTGATTCAACAGGGACGCCGTCGAGGACTTTTGCCACGTCCAATTTCCGGAAAGAACGCGGGCGCTCCATCTCGCTGAAGTAACACTGCCTCTCGGCACCTTCGTCGCTGGTTTCGTCAATGAGCCGGACTGATACGCCCTCGCCACTTTGCCGCAGGACCCATCTAAGCGGTCGAACATTATGCTCGAAACGCATGACAAAGCGCCCGAGATCGCCTCCATCAAGTTCGAGAAGTCCCGTTGCTGCTTCAAGATATCGCCATTCGCATTTTTCACGCTTCAGAAAATCAGAAAACCGTTTCTTCCAAGTATCAGGCGTAACCGGAAGTTCGAGGGGGCCACTGATCTGCCTATCGAAGATCGTTTCTTCTTTGGCGTCCTGAAGAATAACTCGCGGTGTAACTTGCCGACTTGGCGGACCGTAGACCGACAAATCAAATTCGTTCTCCCACAGCGCGTTCAATGTGGCGTCATGGGGGTCGCCGGACGCAATAAGTCCAGCATGTGAGGCAGTCCCAGGCATCCAGGGCTCTGGCGCGCGCACGCGCATTTCCAGGAAGCCTTCATGAGGTTGCTGACGATCTGCACTCGGGCTCGTACGTTGCGCACGGACTGTGAGAACGTGTCGGCCTGGTGGCAATTCTGACAATTCTACGAAGGTTGGCGAGCCTGGGCTGCCGGCTTCGATTGTCATAGACTCCTTGCCGTTGAGCGCAATTTCATACGTTCCGACTTCGTGGTCCGGCATGATCCCGAAACACGGCTTCTCGGTCGTCAACCACTCGCTTCGACCCTCTCCGTCCCATTGACGACCTGGGAATCCCGCAGGCCAGACACGAATGGTGCGCGCGAGTTCGAGCCCCCTCGCTGCTAGCCACTGCGCGCAGGATTCGGTGAGTGCAGTCGGTACGGCCATCCGTATGGCATTAACGCCGGGACAGTTAATCTGGCACGGCTCCATCCCCTCAAGCAGGTCCCCAAGCGGCCCCTTAGTTGCGACAATGTACTCGTAGCCGGGGCGCACGATGCGTCCCCCGATTTCCCGGGCGATACCGTCACGACCGATCCGGAATAGCCAATTCGGCCCGTCGCTCATGCGGCATTCGCTCTCAAGAAGATGAGTTAGCGTGCCGTTTTGCTTTTCGAAATCGACAAGGGGCTTGTCCGGGTCTGGCCATTGCTTGAGTTGGGCCTGTCTGCGGCCTGACAGAAGCCAGCCCGGAGGCTTCTTGGCAGACGCGCCATTTAGGGTGCATCGCGAGCTTCTGAGGAACTGCCTCACATCCTGGCTTAAGGCAGCGATATCCTTGAAACTCGGAACGTCGACCTGCAAATCCCAGTGATTTTCCCCCTTATAGCATAGACGCAGGTCAGGGCGGATATCGGGGCGCTGCTGCTCTTCGGTTGTCCGAGCAGCATCTGCTGCATCCCTGGCAGAACGCGGTCCTGAGCCCTTACCAAGCCCGGAAAAGCGGTCAGATACTACGCGGCTGGTTTCATTCAGCCTGCCCTTTGCGTTGCGGATGGTTTCAAGGTCATGAACGATCCGTTTAAGCGTAGCTGGCAGTAGTGGCTCTTCAGCCGGAGCATCGTCTTTCTTCTGGAGAAGAGCCAAAACCATTCGCCCGACAAGTTCTTCCTGTTGAAGAAACCGCTCGAAACGAGCGGACGCATCATAGGCGTTGACAGCGATCATTCGGCCGATCGCGGCAGGCTCAATATCATCAAGACGTGAAAGCTGGAATCGAAGCGTATATAGCGTCTGCACGAACCGGCGTTGAAGGTATCGGGGCAGCACGGCATGTGTGATCGGCCAGGCGATGATACTAAAATGCGAAGCCCATGGCCCAGACGGTTTGAAGCCATTGTAGTCTTTGTGGAAGCGTAAAAACCAAGCGGACACTCGATACCGGTCACTGCTGTACCACCCCGGAGTAATCTGTTCGAAGGACTGCCAGTATTCGCCGCCTTCGTATGTGTAGCCTCGTTCGGCCGCATATATCGTCCAGAGGAGCCAGTGTGGCGCCAGGCGAGCGCCGCTGCCTAGCCGTGCGCGCAACTGCTGAGACACATCCTCGATTTCGTCATCACCCAAGCCATGCTCAAGTGCGAAAAGCGGCAGCCCGGAAGCAGCACGACGTGCTGCGAGAGCCTCGAAATGACGCTCCATTCGCTCCTGCCACTGGTC
Organism: Maritimibacter sp.; assembly: GCA_003520545.1. GTDB lineage: Bacteria > Pseudomonadota > Alphaproteobacteria > Rhodobacterales > Rhodobacteraceae > Maritimibacter. The sequence continues at coordinate 13,800 of DOUP01000135.1, forward strand.
GAGAGTAACGGCCATCGATAGCTACACTCTCGTTGCCGCTTTCCCCGATATCGAGGCAGCCGTGGCTCGGGAACGCAGCCTTCGGCTTTGACTGCCAAAAAGAGAAACCAGATCGTCGGTTGTCCACGCGCCGAAATCTGGTCGCCTTTTTGCTCGGGGTTTCATCCAGCGTTCGATGCTAAGCTCGGCGATCTCTTTGGCCGACAGCAGCCCACTGGTGTCAGGCTCACCCTGTCCGGTGCGCAAGATCGATGTAGCGTTCTCCGCCAGTCGCGCAATAAATAGTTCTCGCTTCACACCGTGTCGCAGCATGTCTTCTTTGAACCCAAGGGCTGACAAGGCTGCGCGTGTTGTTCGCAAGCGCCAATTTGGGCCTTCTCCGTAACGATGCTGGTCAGCATAGGTATGGTCGTTGTCGCGAAGATAATCCCGAAGTTCGACAAAAAGACCATCAGGGATGTGAAAATGCCCCCATCCCCCGGTGTAACCAATCGACTCCAAATACTGTGTACCATCCAGCCTTAAGCGATTATAAACAGAAGAACGGCCCATTGAAGATGACGTCGTCACAGCGAGTAGGCGAGCTTTTTTTTCCTTCCCTGAGATGATTCCCTTACTTTCGCCATAAGCTGCCGCGAAGTCATCAAACAGGTCGCGACTCCTTAGGAGACAAGCGATCATTTTACCGCCCAACAGAGCATTGTAGGGTGGGATGGCACCGAGAACGTAAGCATCCATGATGTTGACGAGGCGCTCACTACGATCCTTGGCCGTCCAGCCGATCAGATTGTCCCTTGCAGCAAGATTGAACACGGGATCACCAATTGCAATAAGCCCCATAAGCTTGCCGTTACTTTCGTCCCACACAACATATCGAAGTCGTCGTCCAAATCCGTTCGACACAGGTACCGACCAAGTGAGAGATGCAAGTCGAAAGAGGTCACCGTAATTCGTGCCAGAGGAAACCCTTTCCAAGACAGGCGAAATACGGTCCGGGTCTACATCCCGACCCGAAGCAAAATATTGGAGCAGCCCTTCTGCCTTATTCTCAATGAAGTCGCTATTTGCACTCAAACGATCCTCACGCTGCACGCGATGAAGCGCGCGAACTATTTCCTTACCTTCACCTTCGATAGCGAGTTCCCCGCTCTCGGATTTCTTGAAACCGACTCTACGGAGATGCCTGCGTAGCCTACGCTTTAAATTTGCTTCACGCGAAGCAAGCTCCACAATTGAAGGTGCTCTATCGGACATTTAATTTTATCACCATTATTTCCTAGTACATCGTACTAGTTCCGTCGTCCTACACGCATCGACAAAACCAGCACCCGTGACACCTCGGTCTATTCAGACAAAAAATTTTCTGCATATCAACCAATACTTGAATCCTGTCCTTGGGGCGTATTTCTCGTCCGACATTCACAATGAGCGCAAATAGATTCCTGAAGCTAAACGTCGCAGTCTTCAAGACCTTGCTTGTCCTAATGATAGCCTCCTCGATTCAAGGCAAGTTGGAGAAGCGTCTACAAGTCTCAGGGCACTTCGCATGTGCTAGGCGCCGGCATTTGGCAAAGTCAATCATGATCTTCCGCATTTCGAACATCACATGAATATGCCAGTTGTCCAACAGCAGACAGTCGCCTGCAATCAGGTGCAAACCGGGTACGGTGAGCGATTCCGCTTGGGTCCTAAGTGGGGAGGGTAGCCTTTCAGGGGGTGCGCCGAGCCCCGGTGCAAGAATGTCCCCCGCGTTCTCCGAAATCTGACTGATTTTTTGCCGTCTCAGAGGTAACTCCACTATGGGCATCCTGTTTCCGTGGCGGACGTTGTTTACGATTAGAAATTTCCTGCGAAGAATGGAATGCCTGAGCTTCGTGCTATCCCCCCCTGGAAAGCATCGTAGCGCGCTCAACTTGCTGCTGTGGTCATCAGTCAGCCGTAATGCAGAGACAAGCCGCGCCGTGCGCGGGGTCGTGGCTCCCTGCCGGGCAGCGTGCTACTACAGGGAAAGGACAGCCCAAACTGAGCGATTTGGGGCTTCCCTACCGGCACATGACCAACCGTGGTCATATGGTGCCGCATTTCACCCTGTTTTGGGTTAGAGGAAGCGCAAGAAGCGCATTTCGAGGGAATCTCCAATAGTTTTCTAGGCAGCCTCCTAAAGAGTTTTTTGGACAAAAGGCCAAAATGCGCTTCTTGCGCTTCCCAGCCGCCCGAAACGCCGAGAAAACGCAATCACGGTGTCCCTCAAATAAGCGCCCCGGTTTCGGGGGCGCCTGTTTCGGGGAAATCCTCGTCATGACGGCGCCGAAGTCGGAAACCGACAAAGCGCCGGGTCTTCGTGTCGGCGCTGCGTTTGAAACCTCTATCGGTCATTATCCGCGAGAAGCTGTTCTTCGAGCCCGGCTTCATGCCCGACTCCCGGCAATGCTCGGCGTAGTCGGCATAAGCCTGCATCACCGTCACCATGCCCTCGGGGTCGCGTTCGGTGTTCTCCGCCAACCATTCGCCGAGAAGGTCGGTCTCCTCTCGATATTGCGCGACAACCTCCTTGATCGCCAGCGGCACCCGGAGGCCACCACGAAACCACTCCGCGCCGCCTCGAACCGCCCACGCCAGCACCCCCCGAAGCTCGGTTGCAATAATCTTGTCGTCCAAATCGTCGATTCTCTTTTCATCCGGGACGCGAACGGTGAACGGAATCGGGGTGCAGCGGCGCCAAAAGCCGTCCCCTGAGTCGAGCGAGCCGAGAAGGTGGTTCGTCCGAATCCAAAGTTTATGCGTGGGCATGAAATCGAAGCCCTCCTGCCGAAGCATCCGGGCAGACAGCTTTTCCCGGGACGAAATAGCCTTCACCCGGGCGCTATCAAAAACCTCGCCCTGCGCCGTCTCGTTCACAAGCGCAAGGCGGCTGCCCGGGAGGCGCGCCATCATTCTCTCAGCCTCGTTCTCGTGCTTGCGTAGGGTAATGAGCGGCGCCCCGAGAGTGACCACATACTCGCTCAGCATCGCAGCGATGACATTGGCGAAAACGGACTTGCCGTTCTGGCCCGTTCCATATGCAAGGAAGAACTTCTCCTCACGCACAAGCCCAGTCAGCGTATAGCCCACAGCACGTTGCACGAAGGACCTGATATCAGGGTCCGGCATGATCGTCTCAAGAAACGAAAGGAACATCGGGCACGCGGCATCGGGATCAAATTCGCACCCAGTGAGTTTCGAGACGCGGTCCTCGGGCCGTGCTGGGCGCAGGTGGCCCGTGCGAAGGTCCACGATCCCGTTCAGGCAAGTGAGCGAAAAGGGATCGGCGTCAAATTCGGCGGGGCTGGCGACGTGCATTCCGTGCTCGCTGCGCGCCATCTTTTCCATCCGCGCCAGCGCATCTGCGTTCCCGTGGAGCTTCGCGGCCTTCACCATCATCGCCTGATTTTCCCCGGAGCTATCTCGGCGGAACGTCTCTGCCGTCGCGGCGAGGATTTCTGCCGAAGTTTCCTTGCAGTCCGCCGAAACCTGCTCTCCCGTCATCTCGGCCCATCGCTGGCCGGTCCAGATCAGCCATTTGCCTATTGCCGAGACGTAGAGGCGCTTGCCACGCAGCCGGTTGGCATGGCTCGCACCATTCCAAACGTCACCGAAAGCGGCACTGGAGTCCGCAAGCCCCCGAGCCTCGGAAAGCCCCGGCGCAGGTTCCGCCCGGCCCAGCGCGATGGCGGTCGTAGGCAGCCCGATCAACGCATCTATCTCAGCCTCCTCCTCTGCCGAGATTCCACCCGATTCCGGCTCCGACTCCGCTGTGAAGTCCGGAAGATCGTCCACCGGATCGTGCCACGGGAGCGGCCGGGCAATACCCAGCTTCAGGGCGTTGGAGATATGCCGGTCAAGCTCACCCTCGGGATAATCGTAACCCACCGCCTCGGCCGCTTCGGTCAGGGCTTGCCGAACCTGTCCTTCAGTGAGCGTGTTGCAGGCGACATAGCCGCCTAGGTGAACCGCCTGCCGAACGATTTCCTCGGTCCGCGAGTGGCCTTTCTTGGCCGCTTCCAGCACCCGTGCCTTGGCATACTTCAGGCCGTTCAGCGCGCGGGATAGCGCCTCGGGGGTTTCACTTTGGTCAACGGCCGCCTGCGGCGTTTCGGAAAGCAGGTCGCTCGGCGGACGACTCGGGCCGAGCGCCTGCGGGTCAAGTTCGTCAGCCTGATCAATAAAGCGCGAGCCCGGGACAATGAAGGTTTGCGCGGGGGACTGCCCCACCACCGAGCCGAAATAAAACGCCTGCCAAAAGCGGAAGGACTCGTCCGCCAAAGCACCGCCGAAAACCCCGTTCACCCGCGCCACGAGGTCCGCGTACGCGTCCGGGTTCGCGGCCTCGTTCAGGGGCAGCACGAGGCGCCAACGGTTGTCCTTTCCTGGCATCCCGTGAGAGGGTGAGGTGTAGACAAGCGAGACGAGGCCTAGCGCCTTGAGCCAGTCCACGGCTCTCTCGGGCGTGATCTCACCAGCATCGTAATCAATGAAGACTGCATGAACGAGGCCTGCATTCGGCCTGTGCCGTAAGCTGCCTCTCCCCGAGCGGCTGTTCCCCCACGTCAGACCCGAGAGCATCGGAAGCGCGGACTTGCTGCCTGCCGTGGTCCCGATAATTTCGGCGGCGAGTCCGGGCAGCGTGGCCTTCAATGCCTTCTGTTTCTTGGCCCCAACATTCGGGAACCGGGTGTATGTCACCGACCGGTGGGCCAGCGCATCTTGATCGGGCCCCGCGCTGTCGGTACTATTCTTTTGCATGAGAGTTCCAGATATTTGCGCTCGGGCCGTGATAACGTCCGGGCGTCTTTCGTTTTTGAGTTAGTCCGACCTAGGTCAGAATTTCGCAAAAGGGCTTGCTTTCATCGCACCAATCTGCCGCCCTGTAATCTGGCTATGGCCTCCACCATGTCATCAGAAAGTTCCTCCGGATCAAACCGCTCCCCTAAAATGAGATGCGATCTGGCCCGCACTCCCTCACCAAGTTTTTGGACGAGTGTGAAATGCGCTTTTCCGTGTGGTGCGACCGGAAAATTTGACTTGGCTTGAGCCACAAAAGCGGCGGTTTCCATTATCGCCTCGGCAATCGATTGCCCTTTTTTAGGAGTAGGCGGATCGTTCGGATCGGGAAAAAGCTCGTCCGGGATCATCCGGCGAATACGGAGCTTGCGCCCCGGACGTGCAACGAACCAGTCACGGTCATTTTCAAAGCGTTCACCAGTCATCACTCGGCTCCGTGGTGAACCGTGCGTTCTTGCGCCCACGCAAGCAGGCTAGGAACGTGATAGCGGATGGAGCCACGACCGAAGACCGCGAACGGCGGCCCTTTGGGATCGCGGTAATGACGGTATTTTTCAAGCGACGAGCGCGAGAGCCCGAGCAGGCCAGCGGCCGTAGGCGTATCGACATAAAGCGGTTTTTCAGGGTGCATCGTGGCGACCTCCAACATTTCGAGTATGTCGAAGGTGGCCTATTCCGACCCTTATTTCGCCACGTATGCCCCGGCATTGTCAGACTGTGCACCGGCATTGTCGGGCCGGTCTTCTGCAAGCCATTTCTTCACATAGCGTTCCGCCGTGCGAGGGACCGGATGAAACGCCGGATCCGGTTCGATCTTCCGAATAGCTTCAAGCACCGCCAAGGCCACCTGAATGATGATAGGAGACCCGTCTTCGCGGGTGCAGCCCGCGAACCCTGCGGCCCGCAATTTGTTAAACTCCGCGCGCCCGGCGTTTTTCATAACGACAGTCTTGTCATCGGTGGTCCATCTGACTTCCGCCTTCTTTCGGTTGGCGGCCTGAATCGGCCGCTCCGCAGGGGGCGCTGTCTGTAGCTCGCCAGGGAGAAGGGAATGGCAAGCTGGGTCAGCCCGAGCGGGATCAAACCACGGCGGCTGGAAGCCACGCTTCGCACCAAGGGCGAGATAGGCTTCCGGAGATTGATCGTGGCGGCTTTCGTCTTCGCGCAAGATCGTTTCAATGTGCGCAATTTTCGCCTTAACCCGAAAGGCCCAAGCCTCCCGGGCATGCGCCCATGCCTCGCATCCCGGGAGCCACGCCCCGAAATCTCGGTCGTCCCCCGCTCGCTCGGGAGGGAGAACCCCTGCAAGGAGACAAGCAGCCTCATGCGCGGTCACGGTGCCCTGTTCCAGCCATTCCGATAGTGCCGCCATCTGGCGGGCTTCAAGCTTTTCTTCGGTCATGCCTGCCCCCTTTTTTTCGCATCAATCGGAACAACATTCGCCCCCAGCCCGAGCGCGGCGGCCACCTCGTTCCCGATAAGGTCAGCCGCGCGGCGTTGCGGGTCCGCTGCGAGATGGGCGTAGCGTTTCGTGGTGGCGGCCTGAGAATGCCCAAGAAGGGCGCCGATCTGGTGCAGGCTAAGCCCCACCCCGGCCCCCACGGCCGCATTGGAGTGGCGCAGATCGTGCAATCGCGTTCCCTCAATTCCGGCCTCCCGGCAGACCGCGCGCCAAAGGCGGTTTACATCGGCACGGGGCTTCTCGTTCGCTGTCCCGGCCGAGGTGCTTGCGATGACGAAGCGCCCAACCCGGGGCAACCCGTCGAGCAACACCAGCGCGGCGCCCCCCAGCACGATCACTTTGGCGCCGGTCTTCGAGTCTGGCAACCGGAGCATCCCGCGCTGAAAATCGACATGCGCCCATTCTAGGTCAAGAATTTCCCGCACCCGGGCACCGGTCAGCAAAAGGAGCCGGATCGCCGCAACGGAATGAACGTCAAAGTGAGCTCGGCGGTTCTCAGGGGCAGGAAGGTGCTTCGCGCCGGGCTTGCTTTCGTCAACTCGCCACGGCAGCCCCTCGGTTTCCGCGAGGGTCAGTACAGCGCCGAGGGCCTGCATTTCTTCCAAGGACAGGAAGCGTTCGCGGCCGCGCTCCTTAAATGCCTCCACCCCGGACGCCGGATTCTGCGAACCCTCGGGGAGCAAGCCGAGGTCAATGGCCCACCTAAACATGGCCTTCAAAACGGCCAGCGCCCTGTTGGCAATGATCGGGCCGCCCCTCGTCTTCTGGGCCGCCGTCCGCTTCGCGCCCGCCTTCTTGGCGCCCGTCGCTTTCCGGGCAATCGCACAATGCAGTTTAGCCACGTCGCTGCGCGTGAGTGTCACGGCCTTTCGGGAGCCAATGGCGGGCAGGATATGCGTGTCCAGCACGGCGCGATACAGCTTCGCGGTCGTTTCTTTACGCTTGGGCACAACGTGCCTAGAAAGCCACTCAGCCGCAATCTCGGAAATCGTGTCGGCCGCCCGGGCCTCGGAGCGTTCGGCCGCAGGATCGGCGCCGAGGCGCACCTTGGCGAGAAGGTCTTTCGCCATGTCGCGGGCCTGTTCCGGCGTGACGGTCTCAGGGTTGCCCAGCACAACGCGCTTCTTGGCCGTGCCGCGCCCCCCGGCACCCGGGCGATATTCGAGAATCCATGAGCGCGAACCCGAGGGACGCACGAGGATCCCGAAGCCCTTGAGCGCGTCGTCATAGTAGACCACCGGCTTCTCGGGGGTCTCGATTGCCGCGATGGTGCGGCGGGCGATCTTGATGACTGGCATTTCGGCCTCCGGGCTCCCGGTTGCGACTTGAGAGCGGAATCGCCACCGAGTCGCCACCGGTCATTGAAATCAAAAGATAAGCATTGCGGCCAAAAATGCAATTATTCAATAGAAACCAGTGTGTTATTGAAAGAATGCGAAACCGCATGAAAGCCCATGAAACCGGATTTCTATAACTGTTAATCAATTGGTCGTAGGTTCGATCCCTACCGCCGGAGCCAACAAAAACAAAGCCTTAGCGAGAAATCGCTGAGGCTTTGATCGTTTTTAGTCTCTTTTTAGTCTCTCAAATCATGTTGTTTTGAGGTGATTTTCTATGTTCGGCTATGTGATCAGGTCACTCGTCATTGAACGGACTAACCGCTTTCTGAAGTAAGGCCGATTGAGCTGAAAATGCCCTGCTCCGCTCTCCATCAATCATCAATGTAACCGACATGCGATAGTTGCGTTGCGAAACCAGAATGGATGCGTCGTCGAGCCCCAACGTTCTCGCGATGATGGTGGCATCCTGCGCACCAATGCGGAATGAAATGACGGTTCCGGCATTTCCGAGGATGGCGTCGGTGATGGAGGCTTTGACACCTGAGAGATACCGCCCCGCCAGAGTGAGCGCGACGCGGTATTTGCAAGCTCGGAATGCATGTGAGCGGTGGTTTCTGTGGTGAAGAAACTCAACCCGACCAGCAGGGGCAAAAAGTAGTTTAAATTACGCTGGAAACTGCCCAAGGTTTGGAGAGTAGTTCAAATAAAGCGAGTCGAATTGTGGTTGAGAAAGAAAAAATGACAATACAGCCTCCAAGTTTACACGCGACCGAAGATAGTTTTTCGTTATCCCTTGTCAACGCGCTGCGTTGCGTCAGCATTATTCTCTTTGCCGCCTTTCCGTCACCTTCGGAAGCTCAGGCGGAGGCCAGACCGTTCTGTCTTCATACAGAGCCTTTTGCGCCAGATGGCGTCATTGTCCGAATGGGAACCGAGTATTATCGAACCTGCCGCAATCGGAGTACGGACCTGCCTTGGCGCCGCTTCCTTTTAAAAATGGATCCGGCATTGGTTCCGAACCTGTTTTCAGACTTTCCTCCAACGAGTCTGACCATTGCCGAAAACATCGAAAGCTTGGATCGGCAGGCAAGTTCACTTCGCATGAAAGAGAAGTCTGGAACGGTAACAATGGGCGGGGTTGATTATGTGGTCTATGAGTCTCCTCCTGCTGAAAAGACCGGTCTACCGAACTTGATCACATGGGTATATGATGCCAAAGGAGAGAGCATTATTCCATCTCACTGGGTGGAGTGCGTTGGGGCTGCTTTCATTTATGAAGGCGATACAATGTCTTGCTTCCTCAGGGTGCGAAAGGGGGATGTTACAGGAATGCTTCATTTTATAGGAAGTATTGAAAGAGGGTTCGGTTTTATGGATCATTTCCCTGAATTCGCACAAGATATAGTTCGTGTGCTCGACGTTGCCAACGTCACGGACGAAATGGACAAATATACAACGTTTCTTGATGTGATCGAATAGGCATTGTTGCAAAGCTCTGATCGCTAGGGTCAGGACTCATAGCCAGTAGATGACGGTTGCTGCGAGTGGGATTGCTGAGAGGAAGACCTTTGGGCACCGGCCATACCGTGTTGCCACACGCCGCCAGCCCTTGAGCCTGCCGAATATGATCTCGATCCGGTTGCGCCGTTTGTATCGGCGCTTGTCGTACTTCACGGTTTTCTTGCGCTGTTTTCAACCGGGGATACACGCGCGTATCCCTTTGTCTTTCAATGCTTCCCTGAACCAGTCAACCTCGTAGCCTCGCTCTCCGAGCAGCCAGTCGACATCCGGCAGACTGTCACAAAGCGCCCGCGCACCGATGGAGTCGCTCACCTGCCCGGCAGTGACGAACAGGTTGAGTGGACGCCCTGGCTGTCGCAGATGGCGTGCAATTTCGTGTTCATGCCGCCCTTGGTCCGTCCGATCAGGCGACCGCGCCCCCATTTTTTTGACGCCCAGACTGGACGCAGTTCGGTGAGCCTTCAGATAAGTGGCGTCGATCATCACGGTTTTCTTCTCGCCGTGCTCGGCCGCCAATCCCGCCATCATCTTCGCGAAGACACCCCTTTCGCTCCACCGCTTCCAGCGATTGTAGAGCGTCTTGTGGGGGCCATACTCCTTCGGCGCATCCCGCCAGCGCAACCCATTGCGATTGATGAAGATAATCCCGCTCAAAACCCGTCGGTCATTAACCCTTAGCTTGCCATGGGACTTCGGGAAGTAGGGCTCCAAACGCGCCATCTGCGCATCTGTTAGCCAAAAGAGATCAGACATGTTCACCGCTCGATTGTTGAACGGTGAATCACGCAGTCCACCGGAAATCAATGGGTCCGGACCCTAGAGATTGCAGCCTCTAAGCCCTTTCTCTTTTGGAGAACAACTGGGGCTTCCCGATCCGGCGCGCGGGCGCCATCATGGCGGCCCGCCACCCCCTGTAACGCTCAACTCCGATCCCGGATCAGCCCCTCTTGCACGGCCTCCGCGACCATCACGCCGTCCTGGTTGAAGATCTGGCCGCGCGAGAAGCCGCGCGCGCCGCCGGCCCAGGGGCTGTCCGTGGCATAGAGCAGCCAGTCGTCGGCCTTCACCGGCGCATGGAACCACATGGCGTGATCGAGCGAGGCGACCTGCATGTCAGGGTCCATGAAACTCTTGCCATGCGGCATCATCGCCACCGCGAGCAGCCCCATGTCCGAGGCAAAGGCAAGTGCGGCGCGATGCAGGCTTTCATCGTCGGGAAGCCCACCGCGGGTGCGGAACCAGAAATTTGACTGCGGCTCGGTATTCGACCGGTCGAAGGGTGCGCGGGGGTCGCACATGCGGATCTCCAGTGGACGTTTCTCAGCGACCCGGAGAAAGCCCTCGGGCAAAGAATCGCGATGTGCCTCGATCATTTCTGCTTCAGTGGGGAGCGCATCGGGGGCCGGCACATCCGGCATATCCGATTGATGCGACAGGCCGCCCTCCTCAACCTGGAACGAACAGGACATGTTGAGGATGACCTCGCCGTCCTGCTGGGCGACCACCCGACGGGTGTTGAAGCTGCGCCCGTCCCGGTCGCGGGACACGAGGTAGAGGATCGGTTTCTCGCTATCGCCCGCACGGATGAAATAGGCGTGGAGCGAATGCGCGATCCGATCAGGCTCCACGGTACGCATCGCGGCGCGCAACGCCTGTCCGATCACCTGCCCGCCAAAGACACGCCCCTGCCCACCCGGCGTCGCCATGCCACGGTAAATGTCGCGGTCGATCTCTTCCACTTCCAGAAGCTCGACGAAAAGCTCCGCCATTCCGGCGCTGTCGGTGGGAACGGGTTCCATCGGGGGTCTTTGGTCGCTCACGGGCGCTATACCTCTCGTCGCAGTGCTTTTCGGTCAGCCTTTCCCACCGGGGTATGCGGGAGTTCGTCGCGGAATTCCAGATGGCGGGGGATTTCGTGACGCCCGAGTTTATCGGCGAGAAAACCCTGAAGTGCTTCAAGCGTGAACGGTTCGGCCCCGTCGCGCAAAGTGACAAACACCTTGGCGCTTTCACCCCGGTAGTCATCGGGCACGCCGATGGCCATCGCCTCGACCACGTCCGGGTGCTGATGCACCGCCTTTTCGATGACCAACGGATAGACGTTGAAGCCCCCCGAGAGGATCAGGTCTTTCTTCCGGTCCACGATATAGAAAAACCCGTCCTCATCCATGTAGCCCACGTCGCCGGTGAGCAGCCAGCCATCGCGCAGCGCCTCCGCCGTCTCCTCCGGCTTGTTCCAATAGGCCTGCGTCACGTTCGGCCCGCAGACGGCAATCTCGCCAACCTCTCCGGGGCACAGCACCCGGTCGGCGTCCTCGACGTCCACGATCTTCGCATCCATCCCGGTGACCGGCACACCAATGGACCCGGCCTTCTCCTCTGGCGTGTCCCTTTGGATCAGCGTGCCCGCCGCCGCCGTCTCTGTCATGCCCCAGCCGCCCCGCACGTCCAGTCCGGTCAGCTCGCGCACCCGCTTGCGCACTTCGTCGGGCATCGGTGCCCCACCAGCCGAAGCATAGCTGAGCGAGGCGAGCTTCTCGGGGCTCACCCCCTCGGCCTGCAAGATCCCGATCCACGTCGTCGGCACCCCGCCAAAGGACGCGATCTCGTGGCGGGCGATTTCCTCGACCGCCTGCGTTGCATCGAAACGAAGCCGCAGATGGATCAGCCCGCCCTCGTAGGTCCGCTTCATCAACGCCGTCACGAGCCCCATGATATGAAACAGCGGAGAATAGACGAGGCTCGATTTGCCCGGCTCGGCGGCCGGTTCGTCCAGCGACATGGCATGATAAATCTGGACACCCGCGCAGAGGTTCGCGTGGGTGAGAACTGCCGCTTTCGGAAGCCCCGTGGTCCCGCCGGTGTATTGCAACAGCGCCACGTCGTCCGGCGTGACCGCGACCGGATCGAACGCCGCGCCCTCGTGGTCCGCCCAGAAGTCCTCGACCGCAACCGCCCCGGACAGCACCGGACAGTCACGCCCCGCGCCGGAAATCGGGTCGGGACATTGCAAGACCGTCGGCATCTCCCGATGTGCGAGCAACGTTTTGAAATGATGCGACAATTCGGGCGTCGTCAGCGTGACCACGATCTTGGCGCCGCTGTCGTCGAGCTTATGCGCAATCTCCTGATCCGCGTCCAGCGGGCTGATGTGCGTAACCGCCGCCCCCGCCGCCAGCGCCCCGTAGAAAAAGATTGGATGCCAGGGACAATTCGGCAAATGCAGCGCGACCCGGTCCCCCTTTTCGATCCCGAAATCCCGAAGCGCCGCCGCGGCTCGGGCCACATCGCGCCGCATGTCGCCAAACGTCCACCTCTGGCCGTAGTAGTTCAACAGGGTGTCGTCCGCGAACCGCGCGAAGGCCTTGGTCAATTCGCTGTTCCAATCGGTCGGCTCCGGCGTGAAATTGCGGGGTATCGCCGCCGGATAGAACCGGTGCCAGGGCCGCGCCCCGGTCGCAGTTGCTGTCATTTCGTCCTCCCTTGCCCGCGCGTCGCAGGCCTGGAGAGAAGGCTAGAGACTACGCCTCACCGGTCAACGCGTGTGACGCAGGGTCAGGCCGGGCGAGGCCCGTGACGTTACGGCGAAATCAGGGCTGGCGCGGCACTGGCCCCGGCTCATCGGCGTGGCCCCGCTCACGGCAGAATTTACAATCTTGCCGGCGGCCATAGTTTCGCCTTATTCCCGCCGCGCCTGCGCCAGGTTTGCGGCGCAGGCTTTTCCCAAAGCCCCGGAAAAAGAGGGCTCAGGGACCACCTTAGGGGGGAATTCCCACGGGCGCACAGCGTCCAATAAAAAAAAGGACGAGGCAGATGGCATCCTTCGAAAAACCGCGCAAATCCGCGCGCGACGACGAGCAGGCCAAATCGAAACCCACCGAGCGCAAGGACGAGGGCGACAAGCCCGCGCCGAAGCCGGTGTTTCAGGATTGGGCCGCGATCTGATCGCAGCCCGTTGACGGCACAGGCCGTGGGGGCAATGATCCCCCATGGCCGAGCCGATCATCTCCATTCCGAATATCGGTCCCGCAATGGCCGCTGAATTCGAGCGCGCCGGGATCACCGATGCCGAAAGCATCCGCGCGCTTGGTGCCGATGAAGCATATGCCCGGCTTCTCGCCGCAGGCGCCCGGCCCCATTTCATCGGCTACTACGCCTTGGCGATGGGGCTGATGGGACGACCGTGGACCGACTGCAAAGGCGCCGAGAAAGAGGCGCTACGCCGACGGTTCCACGCCTTGAAAGCGAAAACCACCCCCAAGGCAGGCGGCATCGAACAGATCCTCGACGAGATCGGCGTTCGCGCGGCAACCTGACCGCCACCCTTGATTTTCGGGTCTTTTCCTGACCGTTGTCTTGCCAGGTGGTCGGCATTCGGAAACGAAAACGGGCCGCGCAGATCGCGCGGCCCGTTTCTTGTCTGAAGCGTTTCGGGACAAACTTGAAGCAAGAGCTTGTCCCGAAACGCGGGAAACGCTCATATGCTGCGCGGCGTTTCGAGCCAAACCTGTTTCAGGTTCAACTCGAAACGCTTTCGGCAATGACCGGGGCGATTAGCCGACCAGTTCGAGGCCCGAAAAGAAGTAGGCGATTTCCTCGGCGGCGGTGTCTTCGCCGTCCGACCCGTGCACCGAGTTTTCACCGATGGAGAGCGCGAATTCCTTGCGGATGGTGCCTTCGTCGGCCTCTTCCGGGTTGGTCGCGCCCATGACTTCACGGTTCTTCGCGATGGCGTTTTCACCTTCGAGAACCTGAACCACGATCGGCTCGGAGGACATGAATTCGCACAGCTCGTCGTAGAACGGACGCTCGGCGTGCACGGCGTAGAACACACCGGCCTGCGCCTTCGACAACTTGATGCGCTTTTGCGCCACGATCCGCAGGCCGGCGGCCTCCAGCTTGGCGTTGATGGAGCCGGTCAGGTTGCGCTTGGTGGCGTCGGGTTTGATGATGCTGAACGTGCGTTGAATGGCCATGTCGGTCCCTCTTTTCGTCTTCGGGCACTGCCCGGTTTCAATCGTCGCGCGGCGCATACCATGGGGATGCGGTGGGGGGAAGAGGTTTCGCGGCGCTGGCGCGCCACGACCGGTCGGGGGAGGCGCTGCCTCCCCCGAACCCCCTCCGGGATATTTCAGGCACGATGAAGGGTGATTGATTGTTCGCCGCGATTGGTGCAGTCACCGCGCATGTTGAAAATTGACGATATCTCCTACTCCGTTGACGGTCGCCCGCTGATCGACCATGCCTCCGCCCTGATCCCCGAGGGGCACAAGGTTGGCGTGGTCGGACGCAACGGAACCGGCAAGACGACGCTGTTTCGCCTGATCCGGGGCGAGTTGACCTTGGAAACCGGCAAGATCTCGGTGCCCAGGGGGGCAAAGATCGGCGGTGTGGCACAGGAGGTTCCCTCCTCCGAGACGACGCTTCTAGACACGGTGCTGGCCGCCGACACCGAACGCGCGGCGCTTTTGGCCGAGGAGACCGAGGACGCAGGGAGGATCGCGGACATCCAGACGCGGCTTGCCGATATCGACGCCTGGAGCGCCGAGGGGCGCGCGGCCTCGATCCTCAAGGGTCTCGGGTTCGACGACCCCGACCATCACCGCCCCTGCTCGGATTTCTCCGGCGGCTGGCGGATGCGCGTGGCGCTTGCCGCCGTGCTCTTTGCCCAGCCCGACCTTCTGCTGCTCGACGAGCCGACCAACTACCTCGACCTCGAAGGGGCGCTCTGGCTTGAAAGCTACCTCGCGAAATACCCGCACACCGTCTTGGTGATCTCGCACGACCGCGGGCTGCTCAATCGTGCCGTGGGGTCGATCCTCCACCTCGAAGATCGCAAGATCACGCTCTACAAGGGCGGCTACGACACCTTTGCCCAGACCCGTGCCGCGCGGCTCGCCGTGGCCGAGGCCGAAAACCGCAAGGCCCAGGCCCGCCGCGACCACCTGCAAAGCTTCGTCGACCGGTTCCGCGCCAAGGCGACCAAGGCCAAGCAGGCGCAAAGCCGGCTCAAGATGATCGAGAAGCTGAGCTTTACCGTGACCCCGAAAGAGGCCGCGCTGCGCAAGTTCACCTTCCCGGAGCCGGAGGAGCTGTCGCCCCCCATCGTGAACATGGAAAGCGCGTCGGTCGGTTACGATGGCACGCCGGTGCTGTCCAAACTGACGCTTCGCATCGACCAGGACGACCGCATCGCGCTCCTGGGCAAGAACGGCGAGGGCAAATCGACGCTGTCCAAGCTGATCGCCGGGCGGCTCGATCCCATGGGCGGGCGGCTCCATTCCGCCAACAAGCTCAGGATCGGCTATTTCGCCCAGCACCAGATGGACGAGCTTTACCCTGATGAGACCCCCATCGACCACCTGCGCCGCCTACGCCCCGGCGAAACGCCGGGCCAGTTGCGCGCGCGGCTGTCGGGCTTCGGGCTGATGGCCGAGCAGGCCGACACAGTGGTCGCACGGCTCTCGGGGGGGCAGAAGGCGCGCCTCACGCTCCTGATCGCGACCATCGACGCGCCGCACCTTCTGATCCTCGACGAGCCGACCAACCACCTCGACATCGAAAGCCGAGAGGCGCTGGTCGAAGCGCTGACCGAATATTCGGGCGCCGTGGTTCTGGTCAGCCACGATATGCACCTTCTCAGCCTCGTCGCGGACCGGCTGTGGCTGGTGAAGGACGGCCGGGTCACGCCGTTCGAAGAGGACCTCGAAGCCTACCGCAAACTCCTCCTCGCCTCCGACACGCCTGCGAAATCGGCGAAACCGGCCCCTGCCCCGAAACGCGCCAGCCGCGACGAGGTGCTCGCCCTGCGCTCAGAGCTGCGCAAATGCGAGGCGCGGGTCGAGAAGCTGGAAGACATGCGCGACAAGCTGTCCCGGAAACTCGCCAACCCCGATCTCTACGAGAAGGACAAGATCGGCGAGATGGAGGTCTGGCAGAAGAAATACGCGGAAGTCATGGACGGGCTGAACCGGGCCGAGGCGCTTTGGATCGCCGCGCAGGAAAAACTGGACGCGGCCCAGAACCAGGACGCAAACTAGGTCATGACTTTCGACACGCTCCTACCGGCCTTCGTGACGCTTTTCGTCATCATCGACCCGATCGGGCTGGCCCCGGTGTTTCTCGCGCTCACCAAGGACATGACTACCGGTCAACGTCGCGTGGTCGCGGTGCGCGCGGTGATCGTGGCGGGCATCATCCTGACGGTCTTTGGCCTCGCAGGACAAGCCGTGCTCGACCTCTTCGGGATTTCCATGGCGGCCTTCCGAATCGCGGGTGGCGCGCTTTTGTTCCTCACCGCGCTCGACATGCTGTTCGAGCGGCGCAAGGAACGGCGCAAGGACCAGAGCCAGCCGCATATCGTGGACCCGGCGGATGATCCCAGCGTCTTTCCCATGGCAATGCCGCTCATCGCCGGTCCCGGCGCGATGGCGACGATGATCCTCCTGATGGGCGACAGCTCCGCCGTGGTGGACAAACTCTCGACCCTCGGCGTCATGGTCGCTGTGCTCGTCTCCGTGCTCATCATGTTCATCGCCGCCTCGGCGCTTGGTCGGTTCCTCAAGGAAACCGGCATCAACGTGGTGACACGGCTTCTGGGTATGTTGCTGGCTGCCCTCGCGATCCAGTTCATGATCGACGGGATGCGGGCCGCGGGCATGTTTGGCTAACCGGTCGCATGGCAAAACCCGCGCGGCGTTCCTATTTATGAGCCATGGATAGCTTCGATTACGCCCGCCTCGCCTACTTGTCCCTTCTCGGTGCCGCCATCGCCGGGTCGTTCATCATGATGAATAAGGCGAACCTGGGTAAGTCTCTGCAACACCTCGCAATCTGGGTGCTGATCTTCATCGGCGCCATCGGGGCTTATGGCCTCTGGACCGATATCCAGCGCGACGTGCTGCCCCGGCAATCGGTGGTGTCGTCAGGCGTGGTGGAGGTGCCGCGCGGCCTCGACGGGCATTTCTACCTGACGCTGCGAATGAATGACGAACCGGTGCAGTTCATGGTGGATACCGGCGCGTCGGAAGTGGTGCTCACCGGGCAGGACGCACGCAAGATCGGGATCGACCCGGACACCCTGGATTTCATCGGCACCGCCAGCACCGCGAACGGTGTCGTGCGCACGGCGCCCACTCGCGTGGACCAGGTCCGGCTCGGCGATATCCGGACCGAGAACCTGAAGGTCTACGTGAACGAGGGCGAGATGAGCATATCTCTCCTCGGCATGACCTACCTGCGCCAGTTCGACCGGATCGAAATACGCGACGACCTGTTGATCCTCACCCGCTGACCCACGAAAAAGGGAGCCCGGAGGCTCCCTTTCCAACCCGTCTCGCCGTCGCCAGAGCTTACTTGGGCGCCATGCGGATCGCGCCATCGAGGCGGATGACCTCACCGTTCAGCATCGAGTTCTCGACGATATGCTTGGCCATCGCCGCGTACTCCGACGGCTGACCCAGACGCGAGGGGAACGGCACCTGGGCGCCAAGGCTCTGCTGCGCTTCTTCCGGCAGACCTTCCATCATCGGGGTGAAGAACAGCCCCGGCGCAATGGTCATCACGCGAATACCGTTCTTCGACAGGTCCCGCGCCATGGGGAGCGTCATGCCGACGACCGCGCCCTTGGAGGCGGCATAGGCAACCTGCCCGATCTGGCCGTCAAAAGCGGCGACCGAGGCCGTGTTGATGATCACGCCGCGCTCACCGTCTGCGGTCACCGGCTCAGCCTCCGTCATACCCAGCGCGGATTGCGAAGCGCAGTTGAAGGTGCCCGCCGTGTTGACCATCAGCGTCTTGGCGAATTTGCCTGCATCATGCACTTCGCCGCGCGACACGGTCTTGCCGATGGTCCCGATCCCGGCACAGTTCACCATGATCCGCTCCTGGCCGTTCTTGGCCCGGATCTTTTCGAACCCGGCCGCGACGCTCTCCGGATCGGACACATCGACCTTGGCAAACACACCGCCAAGCTCGGCCGCCAGCTTTTCGCCCGCCTCGGTCAGCGCCACACCGCGCCCGGTGCGCTCGAACAACGGCACCCCGATGATCTCTTCGATCTCCGCCAGTGTGCGCGAGACCGCCGGTTGCGAAGAGTTCAACTGCCGTGCGGCATGGGTCACGGACCCGACCCGCGCCACGGCCAGAAAGCACCGAATATGCCGCATCCGAACTCGACTGAACACGCGTGACCCTCCCGCAGAACGTCAGGCGAGCCTAAAGCGTTTCGCCAAGAACCTGAACCACTGGTTTTTGGCGGGACGCCTTAACGAAACCGCCCGCGCTCAAGGTCTACCGCGTGACGGTGATCGCCTGATCCGCGCGCAAATCGCGCCAGGCCGAGGCCTCGCCGTCCGGCCAGATGACCCGCAGACGCGCGCCATCAGCCGCGCCCAACCCGAAATGCTGCGCCCCCGTCTGGCCGCTTGCATGACCACCGCCAACGGTGATCTCCCGGGTATGCAGCCGGTCCCCGGTGTCGACCTCGATGAAGGCTCCAACGGCGTTCCGGTTGGCCCCGTCACCCGTCACCTCGACCGACAGCCAGTGCCCGCCGTCGCTCACGTTCTGGTAAACCTCCATCGGCGCCCGCCGATTGACCACCGCCAGATCGAGCAACCCGTCCGCGTTGAAATCCGCCAGCGCGGCGCCCCGCCCCCGCGCCATGGACGCGATACCAGCTTCCACGGAGGCCTCGACAAATCGCCCGTCTGGCTGCTGCACCAGAAGCGTATTGGGGTCTTCCATCGCAAGCCCCGGCATCATCTCGACATTGCCCTTGGCCACGAAAATATCGTCCAGACCGTCGTTGTTCACATCGCCAAAGGCCGAATGCCACCCTGTCGAAGGCCGCCCGTCGTCGCCCACATGGGGCCGGTGCGCCGTCGTGCCCCGTTCATAAGTCGCATCCTCCCAGGCCGGGCCACCGACCTCCGGGTCGAAAACCTGGAACTTCTGGTCCCCCATCGAGGTGAGATAGACCTCGGGATACCCGTCCCCCGTCACATCGCGCGACGCGATCCCCATGCCCCAAAGCGCATAGGACGCCCACCCCTCGGCCTCGGTGTAAAGCCGTGGCACATCCTCCATCGCCCACATCTGCTCCTCTCCACCGCGCACGTAATAATGCCGGTCGTTGGACACCCTCAGGTCCGCCCGCCCGCTGCGGTTCCAGTCGGTGAAGAGCATGGACAAGGCGCAAAAACCGGGCCGCAACTCCTGCGGCGCCCCATAGGCCCCGTCTTCGGGCCGGTAGAGCAAGGTCGCATCACAGGCCTCGAACGGCCCATCCGGGTCCGCGCGATCCACATAGAGACCAAATGCCAGCGTCGGCAGCGCCTTCCCGTCCTCCCAGGTCGCGGAAAACGCCGTGGTCCAGCGATCGCCCGAGGCAAAGCCCAGCGCCGCATCGAACGGCTCGAACGCACAATCCCCCAAACCGCGCAGCAACCGATCCGGCCCGACACGCAAGACGGCAAGGTCCATCACGCCATCCGCGTCTATGTCCAGGGGGTAAGCCCCGGTGACACCCCGGATTGCGAGCACCTCCGGCGTGTCCTCTGCAAAGGCGAGGCCTTGACCGGAGCGGTTGCGATACAGCGCCGCCGGGTTGGTTCCACCCGCCGCATAAAGCTCCGGCAAAGCGTCGCCGTCACAGTCGAAGGCCGCGACGCCGCCGCCGACGAAATGCTCCCAGCCACCGTCATAAACATGCGCGTCGACCTCGACCGGTGCGAAACGCGGCGCGATGGGGTCGCCTAACGCGGGTCCGGCCAACGCGCATAACACCAAAACCTTACGCCACATCGGACACTCCCATTTCTCGGATTTTCAGGATCGACACCCGTTCGATCCCATGCGCCGCAGCCCCCTGCGCCCACATGGTTTCGTCCAGGTTGCGAACCGTGATCCCCGGCAACGGGGCATCGACTTGCACGGTGTTGCGCTCAAGCGCGCTCAACATGGCCTGGGTGTATTGGTCGTCGAATTGCGGGCGCGAGCGCGCCAGAACGATGTGTTCGGGATCGAACAGGTTCACCAAACTCGCCAACGCAACACCCAGGATTTCCGACGCCCGCTCCAGCACCTCATGAGACAGGGCATCGCCCGCGCGGGCAGCCTCAAGAATATCCCGCAGGCTCTTGTGCGCATCGCTTTGGCGCCCGACGCTCGAATCCCGGATCAGCGCATACTCCCCGACATAAGCCTCCAGGCAGCCGCGCTGGCCGCATTGGCACACGGCCCCTTCGAACTGCACCTTCACATGCCCGAACTCCGCGCCACAGCCCCGCTCGCCACGGTAAAGCTCGCCGTCCAGAACGATCCCCATCCCGACGCCATGCTCGATGGTGACGACCAGGAAGTTGCACAATCCCCGCCCCGCGCCGAACAGGTGCTCGGCCTTGGCGACAAGGTTGGCGTCATTGTCCAGAAACGCGGGGCACGGCAGGTGCTCGCGAAACAGCGGACCGAAATCCACGTTGCGCTCGGTCACGGAAGACGACCAATGCATGAACCCGGTTTCACCGTGCATGAACCCTGGCAGGCCAAGCGCGACCCCTGCGACCGTCCCACGCGCCACGTCGAGCGCATCGCAGGCCTCCTCCACGGCCCGCCGCACTTCCTTGACCAGCACGTCCGGCGCCATGCAGCTTTCGGCCAGCGGCCAGACATGGGTGCCGATCTCGTCCCCCCGGAAATCGACCATCATCACCAGGATCGCGCGCCGCGCCACCTTGACGCCCGCGATCACATGCGCCGTCCCGTTGATCTGCAACATCACCCGGGGCCGTCCGCGCTGCACGCTCCCGGACCGGGTCGCATCCACCTCCCGGATCAGCCCCGCTTCCAGCAGGGCCCCGCAGGCCGAGGTGACGGTCGCCGGGCTGCTGTCGAGCGCCTTGGCGATATCCGTGCGCGAAATCTCCCCCGCCGCGCGGATGCACTGAAGCACCCGAAGCCGCGTCGCATCCCGGGCGTCCAGATCGAAAAACTGGGCGGTTTGGGTATCCATGAATCGCTTTCCTCTTTCTCCCCGCCCGCTTCTAGCATTTTTTCGGCGGCTGAAGAAAATTTAATTTTCCCGCTGAAATAAATGTGCAAGATGGGGATGTCAGCAGCGATTCGACAAAGTATCGCGCTTGCACAACGAACATTTGGGAGGAAACCAATGAAACTCTTCGCAACCACTGCAATCGCCATGGTGCTGGGCACCGGCGCATTTGCACAAACCGTCGGCGTAAGCTGGTCCAACTTTCAGGAAGAGCGCTGGAAGACGGACGAAGCCGCCATCGTCGCCGCTCTGGAAGCGGCGGGGGCCGACTACATCTCCGCCGACGCACAGTCGTCCTCGTCCAAGCAGCTTTCCGACGTGGAAAGCCTCGTGGCCCAGGGCGCGGACGTGCTCGTGATCCTCGCGCAGGACACACAGGCGATCATCCCCGCCGTGGACGCTGCCGCCAACGAAGGCATCCCGGTCATCGCCTATGACCGCCTGATCGAAGATCCGCGCGCCTTCTACCTCACCTTCGACAACATCGAAGTGGGCCGGATGCAGGCCCGCGCCGTGCTCGAAGCACAGCCGACCGGCAACTACGTGATGATCAAGGGCTCGCCCACCGACCCGAACGCAGACTTCCTGCGCGGCGGTCAGCAGGAAGTGCTGCAAGACGCCATCGACGCGGGTGACATCACCATCGTGGACGAAGCCTATACCGACGGCTGGCTCCCGGCGAACGCCCAGCGCAACATGGAGCAGATCCTGACCGCCAACGACAACAACGTCGACGCGGTCGTGGCCTCCAACGACGGCACCGCCGGTGGCGTCGTGGCCGCGCTTACCGCACAGGGCATGGACGGTATCCCGGTCTCCGGTCAGGACGGCGACCACGCCGCTTTGAACCGCGTCGCCAAGGGCACCCAGACCGTCTCCGTCTGGAAAGACGCCCGCGAGCTCGGCAAGGCCGCCGGTGAAGTCGCCGTGTCGCTGGCCGGCGGCACTGCCCCGGCCGACATCGACGGTGCGGCTGAGTGGACGTCGCCTTCCGGCACCACCCTGACCGCCAAGTTCCTGGAGCCGGTCCCGGTCACCGCGGATAACCTCTCGGTTGTCGTGGACGCCGGCTGGATCGAGCAGGACGCTCTGTGTCAGGGCGTCACGGACGGCCCCGCGCCCTGTAACTGATCCGACGGTCCAACAAATCGCGATCTCCGCTGCCTGCGGGGATCGCCCCCTACCCTTAAAACTCGAGGTCACCATGGCAGACGCCAGCCAGACCGGCACGTCCCAAGGGCGTAAGAACATCATCAAGACCCTCGAATTCGACACCCGCCTTCTGGGCATGGTCGGCGCATTCATCCTGGTCTGCCTGGTGTTCAACATCCTGACCGATGGCCGTTTCCTTACCCCGCGCAACATCTTCAACCTGACGATTCAAACCGTCTCGGTCGCGATCATGGCCACCGGCATGGTGTTCGTCATCGTTACCCGCCACATCGACCTGAGCGTGGGCGCGTTGCTCGCGACCTGCTCGGCCGTGATGGCGATGACCCAGACGCAGATCCTGCCCAGCCTCGGCATCGAGTACGGCAGCGTATGGATCGCTCCCATCGCGATCGCGGTTGGCATCCTGACCGGCGGTCTCATCGGCGCTTTTCACGGCTGGCTTATTGGCTATCTCACCATCCCCGCGTTCATCGTGACGCTCGGCGGCTTCCTCGTCTGGCGCAACGTGGCCTGGTATCTCACCAACGGTCAAACCATCGGCCCGCTCGACGAAACGTTCCAAATGCTCGGCGGGATCGGCGGCACGGCCTTCTCGCCCATCGTGAACCCGCCCGAAGTCGCGATCCTGGGGATCACGCGCACGGAAACGGTCACGGTCTGGAACGGCGACACCCCGCACCCGGTGCCAATGGTGCCGCTCGACCTCTCCTACGACCACCGCGTCATCAACGGTGCCGACGCAGCGCGTTTCCTGAGCTTCTATACGGACCTGATCTCGGACCCACGCAACCTGATGGTGTAGGAGGTATGATGGCGGAGACGAAGTCCGCCATCCTATAGACCTAGTGGTTTGTAATTATTAAATATTCAGAAAAATATTTTGATTATCATACCACATAACATACCACACTGTTCTACCAAGTCGGTCTCCGCAAAGCAATTTCGCTCCATTCGGACACCGCCACCGGACACATTCTCGACTCATGTGTACGCACCAAATGCTGTTCGCAACGAGTCCTTACATGCTCTCACATGTCGTTCATAAGAATCCAGCTGTTGATCGTCACGCTGATCATGACCCATCGTAGGGTTGCGCTCACACCCTGACCCCATTTCTCAACTGGTTTTTCATGATCAGTTGAGGCGTCGGATTCTGCGGACACTTCACTCTCTCCGTCGGGCTCGACCGGCTCGGTAGATTGCAGGGTTCAAAACGCGCTATGGAGGACCCGGAGCGGCATTGAGAACACAAAGCTACAATGCGCTTAGAGCACCGGGCAATGCCCCGCCAGAAACGCCCCCTTGCGCTTGCAGTAGGTAGGCAAACGGTCTATTCGATGGCCACTGCGCGAAGCGCCAGAATTTGGAGATATGATGGCGGACGCCCCTGAAGTTCAAGACGATGAGATCGATCTAGGTGAATTGTTCGCGTCTCTTTGGGCCTACAAACTCCTTATTGGTGCTGTCACAGTCGGCGCAATTGTCGCCGGTGGCTTTTATGCGTTAAATGCGGAGAAGACCTACATAGGCGAAGCCGTCTTCACTCTTGAGGACAAGGACGAGTCCGGGCTTAATCTTGTCAACATGTCAGGTCTTTCTGCTCTCGCAGGCCTCGGCGGCATTACCGACGAAGGCAACGTGTTGTTTGACCGCGTCCGTGGACGCGTTTTCATCGCGGCACTTGACGAAACCGTCGACTTGCGGGGCGATCCGTACTTCAATTCCTATGACCCTAGCGCAGAAGACCCTCTGTGGAAGGCGTTGATCAAGAGCGCAATCGGGTACGAATCCGCGAGCGAATATCCAGATCGCATTGTAGAAAATAACATTGTCGGCAGTTTTCGCGAAAGTCTCACAATCGTTGAGACCGGAAACGGCGCAATGTCGATCAAAATCGACCATACAGATCCTGATCGTGCAGCCACCATCGCCAATGCCGTGATGGACCAGGTCATTGAAGAAACAAAACGCGAGCGGGAAACCACACAAGACAGTCAGCTTGACTACCTTTCGGAAACGCTTGCTGACACACTGGCCGAGATGGAAAAGGCCCAAGCAAAGCTTAAGAATTTTGCCATCAGCAATTCGACGTTATCGATCGAGTCGTTAGCGCGAGGCTCTGTAGCGCTTGACGAGATCCGAAACCGCCTTGAACGGGCCCGAGAGCTGAGCGCCGCGGCCAATGCACTTCTGGAAGCGGTCGAAAGTGGCCGCACAAACGATGAAACCTACGCCCAGCTCAGGACGGAGCATCCGATTGTTGATGACGTCGAGTTCCGGCGCGTTCTGGGAATTAGCGAGATCATTTCCGAATTCACTTGGCCAGACCGAGAAGTCCTCGCTGCGGTGAGTGCGACCTTGGAGGACAGCCGCCAACGTATCGCACGGGAGCAGAGCCGGCTCGAAGATGAAGCGATCAACTATGCAAGCTCAGCAGAAGAGCAAGCAGCGCTCCAGCGCGAAGCAGAAATCGCAGAAGCGTCCTACACCGTGCTGATCGAACAGGTAAAGGCGCAATCCCTTCTCGCGGGTTACACCAGCGAAACCGCGAAAATTTTCGAACGCGCGACACCACCGTTGTCGCCCAGCGCACCGAACAGAAAACTGGTCGTGGCCCTTGCAGCCGTCTTGGGCCTACTCGTCGGATCAGGGACGGCTCTTGTCTTGTCCCTGCGCAAGGGCGTGCTTTACTCGCGCCGCGCATTTCGGGATGAATTCGAGCCGACCTACACCTTGTCCGCCGCATGGCTAGCGAAGCTCAACGGCAAGGGGTTTTCGGCAATTCGAAACCGCCTTGCAAAAGCGAAGACCGGCGATCTGACTGAGATCGCTGTAATCTTGCGCCGGCTTGGATCGCGCTATGTCGTGGTGGCAGGTGGTGGCGCCAAAGCAACCGCCAGAACGGCAGCCCTGACTGCGGCCGTCTCTGTCGCCAACAGCGGTCGCAAAGTGGCTGTCATTGATCTGGCCGGACCAAAACCAACTAATGATGTTGGAGCTACTGCCAAAGAGCACTGGGCCGAGGTCCAGTCCAGCGATGGTGTGACAGAACTCGCCTTTTTGGGTGGCCGCGCAAATATCGATCTGCTCGCGTCATCAAAATTCGATGACGCAGTCGCCGCAGCGTTAGACAAATATGACCTTGTTGTTTTCTCAGCCGACCCATCCATTGCGGAAATGTCTGCTGTAGGGCTTTCTGGGCTTGATCCCACATTACTCCTTGTGGGTCGCCCCCGTCGCACGTCAAAAGCATTGGTTCATCAACTGCGCAGCCTCAAACTGCCCTCGATCCTCCTGTTAGAGTGACCTTCATCGTGAAACCTGTCCTTCTTCTAACCGTTTTTCTCGCACTGTCCTCCTGCACGGCGGTTCTTCAGTCGCCCGCGCTCCCGACCGATGTTGAAGAGATTGAAGGGCAGCAAGACGACTTCCGGATCACGGTGCAACCGTTGACACTCGAAACCGCCGAAAAACTTCAGGCCGAGCCCTACCCGCGCAACTTGGTCCGGACGGGATCCGGGGCGTCCGCTGGCGTCGTTCCGGAAGGCGTACTGACTCGTAGTTATCTTCCGCCGATTACCGGGCCACAGATGTACCGTCTCGGCCTTGGCGACGAGTTGACGTTTGCGCAATTCGCAGAAGGCGGTGTCGCGTCTGTCAACCAGTTGATCGACTCCGGCAATGAAACATCGACATCGGTCCTGACAGCGGACCAGGTCATAACCAGCACGGGACGGGTCGGCTCGGACGGTTCGGTCCTCTTGCTGGGTCTCGGCAAGCTGGATCTCGGTGGAAAGACGTTGAGTGAGGCTCGGGACATCGTTCGCAACGTGCTTATTCGCAACGGGGCTGCGCCACGGTTTCAGCTCGAAATCTCAGGCTTCAACTCTAAAAAAGTCTTCTTGGTCTCCAACGTCGCGGGCAGCAGGGTCGTGCCTATCACGGACCAGGGTCTTACCTTGCGAGAATTGGTGACCGCAACCGGCCAAAGCATTGACGGTCAAGCTGTCGTTGTCATCAAGATACAGCGGAACGGCCGCGAATACCGTCTGATCTCAGAATTCCTGCGGAGACCCGGCGCACCCGACATTTATCTTCAAGATCAGGACCAGGTCATTATCGAAGCGATGGGCTACAAGCCCGGTCAGGTGTTCTTACTCGGTGCTGTTGCCCCTGTCACCGTTCCCATTGCGCCGGAGACGCGCGAAACGCTCGCTGACGTCTTGTTCACCCCTGAAGGGATCTTGGGAAGCCCCATCGCCCAGCGGTCGGAAGTTTACCTTCTACGAGGGTCCCACCCGGTCCGCGCCTACAAGCTTGACGCAACCGACCCGACCCAGTTGATCGTGGCCGCGAACATGGAACTTCGTCCCAACGATATCATCTTCGTGCCGGAACAACCGCTCTCTTCGTTGAACCGCACATTGGTCCAAATCACGCCGTTGCGGCTTCTGATCCGTGACATCGAGGCTGGGAACCTTCCCTAAAGGCCACGATAGTGGTCGGTCCACCCACATCGCGTCTGGTCTGAGGTCGCGTTTTATCGACGTTTTGGTTGGTCGGCAATAAAACTATCCAATTCTTAAGGACGATCAGGCGTCGGGCCCCGTAAGAAGGCTGTTTTCGTCACTCCAAGACCGCGAACTCGTTTTTGACCATGCGTAAAAGGGCACGGACACCCAACCCGATCCCAGCACCGATGATTAAACCAACCACATCGAACCCGAAATCAGCAAGTTCCTGAGCCCGCGCGAAAAAGGGTTGGATTATCTCAATGCCACCGCCCAGGATTAGCCCAAAAAGGAGCATAGGGACCAAAGCACGCGGATAGAGAAGCGCTGTAGGCAATATATAAACCGCAAAGGCCACCATATGGGCCAGTTTGTCGACCGGCAGCGACTTGATTTCGGCGACAGCCTGAGGAGTCAGTGTCAGCCAGAGGATCAACACAGCGCTGGTAAAAGACCCGCCCAATGCAACTAAGTGCGCTGTCTTCGATGACACGTCGTATTACCTTTCGCTCTTCCGCCCGTCACGACGACGAACCTCGCATAGATAGCCGCTTCTTATTGCGTTTCTCCAGCGATAAGCTCTAACAAAATCGTCACAAAGGGGTATGAAACGGCTTGCTAGCAGGTTCTCGCTCAATCCAAGCCGTCGCCAAAGGGCACTCCAAAATGGTCATTTCAGGAAAGCACGCGACCAGATGACACCGAAACAGCAGAACGGCGTTTTCCAAGCCCTCTCGAGCCGCGTAGCCGTATTGATGCTTGCGTCGCTCATGGCGATAGCACCACAGCAAACACCGGCCCAAAACGCCGAACGGCGGGAGATCATTCATTATCAGAAGAACATTCGCATCAACCGGAACAACCACGAAGAACTTGCTCGGGAGTTTCTCCGCTTCCGCCCGGATACGATCTCCCTTCAGGAAATCGCGTCATCCGACAAAGTGCTCCTCGATCTGTTGAAGGATACTTACCCGTCGCAACACTATTGCCACGTCAAGCACCTGAGCGGCATTGCAGCACTTTCCCGCTGGCCCATGGTCGAAGGGACGCAGACCTGTTTCGGAGGATGGGGGATAGCCGGGTTTCAAGTAGAAATGCCAGAAGGCCGAGTTTGGGTCCTATCCGCACATATCGAAGTGTTCTTAGATGGCCTACGCCCAGACATCGTCCGGGCCTTGATACCTCAACTGGAAGACCTTGAAGGTTCGGTAATCCTGGGTGGCGACTTCAACTCGGAACCTTTCTTCACATCCACCGTTGCACTGGCAAAAGCCGCCCGCGTGAGACGGATTGGGCGCTCCGTTCCAACTTTCGAGCTGTTCGACCGCATCGGGATTTCGATTGATCATGTCATGGCGACAGGCGGCGAAGGTGTTATCATGCAGAGACCCAAGTTGACTTCAGATCACTTTGGTGTTGTGAGCCGGTTCTCCATGCACTTTCTTTAGTGTGCGACCTCAGCACCCCCATCTTGGCTGCCGCCAGGATTACCCGATCAGTTTTGTCCGTTTGCATGAAGTAAGGCACTGACCGTCTTGGCCCGTGATGAGCGCACGTTTCGTCATGAGGTTAGGTGTCCTTCATACCCTGAGAACCTTCCCGCCTTGTGAACTGGCTTAACTTGATGAGGTTCTTTGCCAGTAAAACCCCACGCCCCCCAATGCCATGCCGACGGAGCGCGCGCAAATCCTCGCGGCTTTTGCGGATAATCCTGCCCACGGAACCGTTGCTCTCGCCGCCGACCCTCATGCGCACCAAGACTTCAGGGATATATGCCAATCGAAGCTCTGCACTGGTCAACCATCGCAGGATCGCCTCGTAATCGGCCGAAATACGAAAACTGATGTCGTAGCACCCGTGTTTCTCGAACACGTCGCGACACAGGAACAGCGTCGGGTGCGGCGGCATCCAGCCCGTGCGCAGCAGCTCCGGACGATAGACTCCCGCGCGCCAATAGCGGATCACGCGGTTGGGTCGGTCGCGGGCGACATATTCCAGATCACCATAGGCACCATCAACATTGCCAGACCCAAACGCCTCCGCCACCTGCGCCAGAACGTTCTCCCGTGCAAACAAATCATCAGTATGCAACAGGCCGATGACGTCCCCGTCGGCCAGCGCGATGCCTTTATTCAAAGCGTCGTAGATACCGCGATCGGGCTCACTGTAGAAACGAATTACCGGACTGTTGAACCGCTCAACAATCGCGCGCGTGCCGTCATGAGAGGCACCATCGATGACGATCAACTGCTTGTTGGGGTGGTTTTGGGCTAGGAAGGACTCAATGGCCTCGCCGATCGTTTCCTGAGAATTGTAGGCGGCCATGATTATGGATATTTTCATGGGTTATGGTCCCGTTAATGGACGAGCACGTCGTGCAAAGTGTCCGGATCATATGAAACAGACTACGTTCGGTGTTGGCTCTCATATCAGCATTCGTTTCAAATTAGTTAATAAGGCATTGATCTCTTTCTTCCCTGAATAGAGCCTGTGACCTGCCACTGGCTGCTACCCAACCTTGGACCGCCGGAAGCTGGATTTTTCCGGTTGTCTCACGATGACGGGCTGGTGACGCCATCGGGATAATGTACGGCAATCGGAACGTTGTATCCGATCGCACTGTGGGGTGTGTCCTCGTTGTAGTGCCTACGCCAATGCTCCAACTTTTCGCGGGCATCTGCAAGGCTCATGAACCAGTGGGCGTTCAGGCATTCCGCCCGCAGCTTACTGTTGAAGGCTTCGATGAACCCGTTGTCCGTTGGTTTCCCCGGCCTTGAGAA
The DNA here is from genome assembly GCA_003520545.1 of Maritimibacter sp. GTDB lineage: Bacteria > Pseudomonadota > Alphaproteobacteria > Rhodobacterales > Rhodobacteraceae > Maritimibacter. The sequence continues at coordinate 43,460 of DOUP01000135.1, forward strand.
GTCCAGTGTGACGTCATTGGCATAGGCCCATAGATCGAGATCGCGGGAGATAAATTCGCTGCCGTTGTCGACCCTGATCGTTTTTGGGTAACCAATCCGCTCGCAAACCCGTTCGAGCGTCTGAACGACATCTTCGCCCCGGTAGCTGAAGCGTGGATCGACCGCCGGACAGAGCCGTGAATGCGT
>DOUP01000254.1 GCA_003520545.1 Maritimibacter sp.
ATCATGCCGCACCACCGGCGCGGGCCATGATCGTCAACGCTGCCCAGAGTATGTCGCGTTCAATCGCATTCACGCAACATGCTCTAACCTTCTGACTTCGCATGTCCGAGGAGGACAAAACCGGTTCCCACTTTCCTGCGACATGCTCTAGCGCATCCAGAACCCTTCGCGTTTGATCTGGTTGCGGATCTGCTTTTCCATCGGGGGAAGGTCGTTTTGGTCGAACATGGCCCGCACCTTGTGACCGCGCCCCTGGTAGATCATGCGCAGCATCGGGTCGTGACCCTTGAGCACCTTTTTCACCTTGTTCGGGGCCGCGGCCTCTTCCAGCGCGGTGATCGTCGCGTCGCTTTCGCGGGCATAGGCAAGGGGCAGGATACGCCAGTGGCAGGTCACGTCGCCGTCCAGCCCCGCAAGCTCCGGGCCGGGGCGCCCGCCACCGAGCCCATGGATCACGAGGGGCAGGGCGATCTGGTCGAGCCAGGGATAGATCTCCTGGCAGACGAGCGCCTCTGGCCGGTCGTCCCGGATCGTGAGCGCGACATCAAGGTAGCGGTCGCGGAAGGTCTTCGGGTCCGCGCCGAAGAACCAGCCGGCGTTGAAATAGAGGTAGCGGCCCCAGTATTCGTCGGGCTCGGAGGTGTCGAGCGAGCTTTCGAAGTCCAGGTCGAAGCGGTCGTAAAGCGATTTCCAGATTTCGGAATAGCCGGGGCCGTAAAGCTCGATCGTGGGCCAGGTGCCTTCGCGGTTCATCGAGGCCGAGGGGCGGTTGAAATCGAAAGGGATGTGGCTGAGGCGCCCCGTGACCACGGTGTCGCTGTCGAAAAAGATGAAGGGTTCGCCCTCGGGCAGGCAGGCAAGCCCCTCGATCTTGTTGCCGTTCGGGTAGGCTTCGCCGAAGTGCTGGCTCTCGAAGGGCAGGATTTCGGCGTCGAGTTTTTCCAGCGTTTCGCGTTGGTCGAGGGACAGGCGCGGATCATGGCCCCACAGCGGACCGGGCTGCGGTTCGGCGATGATGACGCGGCCGGGAAAACCGGGGTCGTTTTTGCGCAGCGAGGCCACGAAGAGAATCGCCTCGAACCCGATGCGTCCGCCCTGGCCGATGAGCAGGATATTGAACGGGACGTTCGATTTCCCGCCTGACGCGCCGGTCGGTTTCTTCGCCATGTCCTTCGCCCCGTTCTTCGTGCCACTCTAACCGATGTGTCGAACCGGCTGACTTTCGCGACAGACGGCCCTGACGCGGGTCGACGATTTGACTACCGCACGTTTTCTGCAAGTATAACCTTGGGCGGCAGAACGTAAATCTGTCATGCTCCGGTTTTTGTAGGAGAACGCGTTTTGACGGCTCGAACCATATTTTTCGCGAGTATTTTGGCGGGCATCTGCGCCGGCCCGGCCTCGGTCGCCGTCGGCCAGGATGCCAAGCAAATCCTGACGGTGACAAAGTCCAACTGGGTCGCGGTGCGGGAATACGATGGCAACGACCTGCTGTATTTCACGAACCTGTTGGCGTGGCGCTGCGGGGTCGACCGTATCCGGTTTGCCGTGAATGGCGAACGGCTTGCCCCGTTGGAACATGAGCCGTGCCATGAGGGCGAGGCGACGCCGAACGCGCTTCATGCGGAAGATATTCAGCCCTACCTGCGCTATCCGCTCGGGTCCGTGCAGACCATTGAGGTGGAGGTGGCGTTCCCGGACGGGTCCGAGGAGATCGGGACGTTCGAACGCGCGGCGGTGGCGATCCGGTAGATCAGACGTCGCCGGGGTGGAGGAACTGTCCCCAGCTTCCGGCCATGACGACGCGGGGCGAGGCGTCGCAGACCGTCACGCGGTCCACATGTCCGATGATGACGGTATGGTCGCCCGCGTCGATCCGGTCGCGGATGTGGCACTCGAACCGGGCCGGGCAGCCTGCGATCAACGGGACATCATGTTCGGAGGCTTGCCAGTCGCAGGTGTCGAAGGCTTCGCCGCTGCCCGCGAAAGCGCGGGTGATGTCGTCCTGATGCTCTCCCATGACGTGCAGTGCGAAACGATGCGAGGAGGCGAGGGCATCGTGGCGGGCGGATTTCTTGGCCGGACACCACAAGATCAGGGGCGGGTCCATGGAGACCGAGGTGAAGGAATTCACCGTGATCCCGAGGGGGCCGCGCGGGGTTTGACAGGTCACCACCGTGACGCCGGTCGCGAACAGGCCAAGGGCGTTGCGCATCTCGCGCTGGGTGTCTTGGGCAGGGATGAAGGTGTCGGTCATGGGGGTCTCGCGCATTTGGGCTGACACTATGCCTACGATGCGAGAGAGGAAACCGGATTTGTCGTGCGTGGCGGCCAAGTCGATTGGGCGGCTCTGCACAATCCGCGCGGTGGGTTACTCGGCGGGGGCAAAGCCGGAGATCAGGTGGCGCAGGCCCAGAGCCGCGCCTGCCATGATGGCGAGGAAGGTCACCGGGGCGCCGTAGTAGAGCAGCGAGAACGCGGTGAGGCCCTGGCCGATGGAGCAGCCGAAGGCGACGACGCCGCCGAAGCCCATGAGGACCGCGCCGCCGATCTGGCGTTTGAGTTCGCGGGGGTCTTCGCAGGCTTCCCAGCGGAAATGTCCCTTGAGCGTCGAGCCGATGAAAGCGCCCAGCATGACGCCCGCGACGGAGCCGACGCCGAAGTTGAGCGTGCTGCCCGAGGCGGTCATCAGGTAGAGGATCGTGTCGCCCAAGGGGGCGGAATAGGTGTGGCTTTCGACCGGGACCGGGGTGAAGCCGGTGTCGAAGACATATTGCGTGCCCGCCCAGCCGACGACGACCGCAAGGCCCGCGATCACGGACCAGAGGATTTCCTTGCGGGCCTTGCGCATCTCGGCCGAGGTCAGGATTACCGCAAGCACCATCACCACGCCGACGGCGATCCCGAAGGCGGGGGCTGAGACGCCGGTGAGCCGTTCGGCCATGCGCTCAGGGAAGGGCCAGCGCAAATCGGGTCGATTGACCTGCGCACGAGCGATGGTCGCACCTTCCATGGCGGGTTGCAGGCCGCGGCGCACGGTTTCGACTTCGGGCAGTTCGGGCATTCTCACCTCTGTGTTCCAAGACACTCAGACCATGCGCGAGGTTGCTGTGAAGGATCAAGCCGCGTTTTGGCGCACAAAGCCGGTGCCAAATCAGCGCATTGTACCTGTTTGGACAGCCCTATATGAATGTGGCAACCAAGAGGATTTCGCATCATGGCGGACAGTAATAACACCACTCATTTTGGCTTTGAGACCGTGCCGGAGGCCGAGAAGGCTGGGCGCGTTCAAGGCGTTTTTGGCTCGGTTGCCAGCAAATACGACATTATGAATGATGTTATGTCGATGGGCATTCACCGCATCTGGAAAGATGCGATGATGGATTGGCTGG
>DOUP01000299.1 GCA_003520545.1 Maritimibacter sp.
CGGCGGTTGCCGAGGTGGTCGATGTCGTCGATGTCGCCGCGACCGTCGCGAAGCTCCACCAGCGCCTTGATGCAGGCGATGATGTCTTCCTTGCGCAGGGTGCGCATGGTGTCTTCGGCGTCGAGGTTCAGGCGCATGTTCATCTTCACGCGACCAACCGCGGAAAGATCGTAACGCTCGCTGTCGAAGAACAGCTGATCGAACAGGGCCGATGCGGCATCGACGGTGGGCGGTTCGCCCGGACGCATGACGCGGTAGATGTCCATGAGCGCGGTGTCGCGGTTCATGTTCTTGTCAGCTGCCAGCGTGTTGCGGATGTAGGGGCCGACCGTGATATTGTCGATGTCGAGTGTCGGGATCTCGGTGATGCCGGCGTCGATCAGCTCCTTGGCGGAACCACCGATCAGCTCGCCGTCCTTGTCGTATTCCAGCGTCAGCTCGTCACCGGCTTCGACGTAGATCGCACCGGTTTCCTCGTTGATGATGTCCTTGGCGACATAACGGCCCACGATGGTGTCGAACGGCACCAGCGTATGCGTGACCTTGCCTTCGTCGATCAGCTTCTTGACCGCGCGCGGCGTCACTTTCTTGGTCGCTTCAAAGAGAACTTCGCCGCTATCGGCATCGACGATGTCAATCGTCGGACGCGTGCCGCGAATCCGCTCGGGGAAGAACTTGGTAACCCAACCTTTGTTCTTCTTCAGCTTGAACTGAACGGTGTCATAATAGGCATCCATGATGCCTTCCTGGTCGAGACCCAGCGCATAAAGCAGCGTCGTCACCGGCAGTTTGCGGCGACGGTCGATACGTGCGTGCACGAGGTCCTTGGCGTCGAATTCGAAGTCGAGCCAGGAGCCGCGATAGGGAATGATGCGGCAGGCGAAGAGCAGCTTGCCCGAAGCGTGCGTCTTGCCCTTGTCGTGGTCAAAGAACACGCCCGGCGACCGGTGCATCTGGGAAACGATCACACGCTCGGTGCCGTTGACGACAAAGGTGCCGTTCGGGGTCATGAGCGGCATGTCACCCATGAACACGTCTTGTTCCTTGATGTCCTTCACCGACTTGGCGCCGGTATCCTCGTCCACATCGAACACGATGAGGCGAAGCTTGACTTTCAGCGGCGCCGAGTAGGTCATGTCGCGCTGCTGGCACTCTTCGACGTCGTATTTCGGCGTTTCCAGCTCGTAGCTGGCGAATTCCAGCGTGGCGGTTTCGTTGAAATCCGAAATCGGGAAGACCGACTGGAAAACACCCTTGATGCCTTCGCCGTCCATCGGCTGAGGCTGATCGCCGGAGTTCAGGAACAGGTCATAAGATGCCTTCTGAACCTCGATGAGGTTCGGCATTTCAAGCACTTCACGAATTTTACCGTAGTATTTACGAAGACGTTTTTGGCCGAGGTAGGTCTGAGCCATAAGGTCGATACCTTTCTTTTCTCACTGACATGCAATGCCGTCGGGGCATCGGCTTGCACGCCGCTCGAAACGGGGGTTCGGATCCATTCTAGAAGCCCTCCCACAGGCCTCTTCCCGATCCTTTGAACCGCACCTAGGGAAGGGTCTTTTGAAAGGCCCTCGCCAAGACAGGTTCGGCTGGACCCGGTATTCCCGGGCCCAGCCTCTTTTTCCATGCCGGGTATGCCCCCGGCAAAGCAGACCAATTAGGCCAGCTCGACTTCGGCGCCAGCGCCTTCGAGCTTGCCTTTGATGTCTTCGGCTTCTGCCTTGTCGACACCTTCTTTGATCTTGCCGCCAGCTTCGACGAGATCTTTTGCTTCCTTGAGGCCCAGGCCGGTGATGCCACGGACTTCTTTGATGACAGCAATCTTGTTGCCGCCAGCCGATTTGAGAACGACGTCAAACTCGGTCTTCTCTTCGGCAGCTTCGCCAGCATCGCCAGCAGGGCCGGCCATCATGACAGCGCCGCCAGCAGCGGGCTCGATGCCGTATTCGTCTTTGAGGATCTCTTTGAGTTCCTGGGCTTCGAGAAGGGTCAGACCCACGATCTCTTCAGCAAGTTTCTTCAGATCAGCCATTGTACTGTTTCCGTTTCTAATAGGTGTGTTCCAACGAAGTGCGATTTATCGCTACGTCGGTCCATTGATTGCTTACGCAGCCTTTTCCTCGATGGTGGAAAGGATGGATGCGATGTTCGAAGCAGGGGCGCCAATTGCACCGGCAATACCGGACGCAGGTGCACCAAGGATCGAGGCGATCTGAGCAAGCAGCTCTTCACGCGACGGCATCTTGGCGACACGTGCAACACCAGCACTGTCGAGCGGTTCTTCACCCATTGAACCACCGAGGATGACGAGTTTATCGTTACCCTGGGCGTATTTATCCATGACCTTGGCCGCAGCCACAGGGTCTTCGGAATAGGCGAGAACGGTCATGCCCGTCAGGTATTCAGCGATCGAAGCCGCCGGCTTACCTTCCAGAGCGATCTTGGCGAGCCTGTTCTTGGCAACACGCACCGACCCGCCAGCTTCACGCATGGAAGCGCGCAGGTCCTGCATCTCAGCAACCGTGAGACCTTCGTAGTGGGCAACCACAACGACGCCAGAGCTTTCGAAGATCTGGCCGAGTTCCTCGACCACTTTCTCTTTCTGGGCTCTATCCACAGTTTCACTCCAAGTATGGGAGGGGGTCCCTCCCGGCTCATGTTTCACCGGGCTTGTGGGCCCGATGGTCGGGTCCGCACGGGTCCGTCCAAGTCGCTCCAGAGCGCCGTCGCGGCCTGAAGAAATCTCGTTCTTTCCCGTCTCAGGCAGGAATTATGACCACAGGATCGCGGCCACCCACCGTCTCGGACGAAACGCAAAACAGCGCACGACGAATCGCACGCTGGTCCACGTGAAGGGTAGATAGCGATTTCGAGGGAAGTTTCCAAGTCCTAAAGCGCCCGTTTTTTCAAACCGGCGGGATAACGACTTATTCAGTGACTATAGCCGGTTTGCGGGCCAAACGCACGAAAAAACGACGCGCGTGTCGCGCATGGGCGAGACCGGTGGACTTGCCCGTGGTGTGAGTGAGCTTAGTTGCGACAGGAGGGGCCAATGCTGGACCCGTATCATTTGGGGGCCGCCCCCGATTTGACCGAGGACCCGGACCGCTTGTCCGACAGCCCCAGCTGGATATATCTCCTGCGGGAGTTTCAGTTTCTCTACCGGGACGGCTCCGACGGGGGCTCCACCGCGATCCGGGGGCACCGCAAACGTGTGCGCGAGGGGATTTCGGCGATCCTCGACGCGAACCCGGCGATTTGCCAACGCGACCCGGAGATCAAGCCCGTCACCGCCCACCTGCCCCGCGCCTTCGACCTTGGCCGCCGCACGCCGATGGTCGGCATGAGTGCCGCGCTGGAGCGTGTGTCGGACCGCCTGACCTGGGAATACGGCTACGCCAAGGTGCCTAAACCCCTGGAAAAGAAATACGCCTATTGCGAGGTTGCCGGGCCTCAAGGACCGATCCGGTCCGAACGCGTGATCCTTGGCTTCGTGCTCTTCGCGCCGAACACGACCTATCCCCAGCACTCGCACCAGGGCATCGAGGAAAGCTATATCTCGGTCTGCGGCGCCTGGTCGGAGAACCAGACAGCGGTCTATGCCCCCGGCTCGCTCATCCTGAACAGCGCGGGCACCGAGCACCGGATCACCACCGGGCGCACCGACCCCTGCCTTCTCGCCTATGCCTGGACGGGTCCGGGCGAACGGCTCGCCGCACCCGGCATGAAGTTCTCGCGCAGCACCAAGGCCCGGACGGAACACGGGATATAGCGACGGCTTCCCCCGCCCCTTCCAGAAACGAAAAGGGCGGAGCCTCGGCCCCGCCCTTTTCTAATCTAGATCGCGACCAGCTCAGTTGCCGGTGGCGTTGTCCACGTCGATCGTCACGCCCGGACCCATGGTCGAGGAGAGCGCGACTTTCTTCATGTAGGTGCCTTTGGCGCCAGCCGGCTTGGCTTTCGACACGGCGTCCACGAAGGCCCGCACGTTCTCAACCAGCTTGCCTTCGTCGAAGGAGGCTTTGCCGATGCCAGCGTGCACGACGCCCGCTTTTTCGACCTTGAACTGAACCTGACCGCCCTTGGCGGCTTCAACGGCTTCCTTGACGTCCATGGTCACGGTGCCGATTTTCGGGTTCGGCATCAGGTTGCGGGGCCCGAGCACTTTACCCAGGCGACCGACGATCGGCATCATGTCCGGGGTTGCGATGCAGCGGTCGAAGTCGATGGTGCCGCCCTGGACGGTTTCCATCAGGTCTTCGGCGCCCACGATGTCGGCGCCGGCGGCCTTGGCTTCTTCTGCCTTGTCGCCACGGGCGAACACGGCCACGCGGACGGTTTTGCCGGTGCCGTTCGGAAGCGACACGGTGCCACGGACCATCTGGTCTGCATGACGCGGGTCGACGCCGAGGTTCATGGCGATTTCGACGGTTTCGTCAAACTTGGCGTTGGCGTTCGATTTGACGAGCGCGACGGCCTCTTCAACGGTGATGTCTTCTTTGCCAGCGAATGCTTCGCGCGCAGCGGTGGTGCGTTTTCCAAGCTTTGCCATCTTACTTCACCTCGATGCCCATGGACCGGGCAGAGCCCAGGATGATCTGCATTGCAGCTTCGATGTCGTTGGCGTTCAGGTCTTTCATTTTCGCTTCCGCGATTTCCTTGACCTGGGCCGGGGTCACGGACCCGACGGTTTCACGACCGGGAAGGTTCGCAGCCGATTTCACCTTGGCAGCTTTCTTCAGGTAGTAGGACGCCGGCGGCGTCTTGATGTCCATGGTGAAGGACTTGTCCTGATAGTA
>DOUP01000145.1 GCA_003520545.1 Maritimibacter sp.
AATACGCCGGGTCGAGCCGGACCCGGGCGCGCCCATGCGTTTGAAGGTAAAGCCGTCCGGCCCCGCTTGCGGGTTGCCGTCCTGCGCCCAGACGGGGGCTGTGAGCAAACCCACGACGCCCATGAATGATACGAGAGCGCTCCGCATTTCGCGAAAACCTGCACTGCCTCTGGTTTTGTTCTTTTTCGTTATCCGCAGTTTGGCAAATTCACCGGCCGGAGGCCAGTTTTTTAAGAGATTCGCAGGCTCGAAAGCCCCAAACCAGCAGGAAAGGAAACAAAAATTTAACTTTTTTATCGTTATTTTTCAGTGCGTTATTTAGCCAATACATGATTTTCCACATCCTCCCAAAATCGTACCAACCATGCCCAATTCTCGCCCTGATCGGGGGGGATATTCCCAACATGCCAAGCAGACAGGCGGCCGGTTCACAGGCGGCCAAATCGAAAGCTGGTGTGAGAACTGAAAACTGATGAGCTGATATTTTCGGAGGGAAAAAGAGATGAACCTGATCAAGCTTGCTAAGAAATTCCACGCAGAAGAAGACGGCGCAGTCACGGTTGACTGGGTTGTGCTGACCGCCGCCATCGTTGGCCTCGGCATCGCCGTTCTGACCTCGGTTTCCGGCGGNNATGACGCACTAAGCGTCACCAGGAAAACCTCCGGAAACGGGCCGTACCCAATGGGTGCGGCCCGTTCCCAATTTTGGGCCAGGGTGGCGCTCGCGGCGAGCGAGCGACCGATTGTCCCGAATGGTGAAAAAATCGCTTCAAATTCACGCTTTGTGCAGAATTTCGCCCCATTCTCCGGGCATATCCGTGGGAGTAAACTCAAACGCCGGGGACATCGGCCAAGAGGAAAGGATACGTTATGCGCGCGATCTTCGGACTCGTGTTGTTGGTTGGACTGGGCCTGGCGGGTTTCGCCGTCTACATGGCCAAAGGCTACATCAACGAATACCAAACCGCTCTCGCGGCGGCTCAGGCCAACCGCGCCCCCCAGATTGATCTGAAAGAGATCTACGTGGTGACCAAACCGCTCGCCTACGGCGATCAGGTGACCGACGAGGACATCGAACTGGTGAAATTCCCGGTCGATGCCGTGCCCGAGGGTGCGTTCAGCGATATCGAAACCGTCTTTCCCCAAGGCGAAAAGCGCTTCCGCACCGTTCTGCGCGCCATGGAGCAACGCGAAGTCCTCCTGCCCGTCAAGGTGACCGAAGCCGGCGCTGACGCTGGCGTCGCCGCGCGGCTCGACAAAGGTATGCGCGCCTTCGCGATCCGGGTCGACGTGGCCTCGGGCGTGTCGGGCTTTCTGCGTCCGGGTGACCGGGTGGACGTGTACTGGACCGGCCGCGGTTCCACCGACAGCGTCACCTCCCAGTCGATCACCAAACTGATCGAGACGAACGTGCAAATCATCGCCATCGACCAGATGGCCGATACCGATCGCTCCAGCCCGACCGTGGCGCGCACGGTTACCATAGCGGCCACGCCCGCGGTGGTGGCCTCGCTCGCACAAGCCCAGGCCACCGGTCGCATGGCCCTGTCGCTGGTCGGAACCGCCGACGATAGCGAGGCGGAAACGGTCGAGATTGACCAGAACACGCTCCTGGGTATCGAGACCGCAGAGATCGACACGGCCCCGGAAAAAGAGGTCTGCACGGTGCGCACCCGCAAAGGCGCCGACATCGTCGAAGTGCCGGTTCCTTGCCCGACCAACTGAGGCCGCACCGCATAGATCCCTTCGGCAATCCGCATCTGTTGCGGGTTGCCCACACGAATTTCGAGGGCCAAGTCCTTGATTCTTGCATGAAACAGATTTTTGGCGCATGTTGACGCCAAGAAACATGCCGTGATCCGGGTCAACCCGGGCGTAGAGCATGCCAGGCGGTCCCCGAACAACGGGGGACAAAAGATCGCCGGGTAACCGGTTCATGGGTTCCAATGGACGGCCGGATGGTCGCCGGGGCCACGACAGAGCAGCGTGATTCAGAGAGGCAGGGATCACATGGGATTTGACCATATACTAAAGGCAAGCCTTTTGGCATGCGGCTTGGGGCTTTCGGCCCTTCCCGTCCTCGCACAACAGGCCAAAGGACCGACACTTCGCATCCTCGACGCGGGCGTCGCGGATACGCTCAACGTGCCGATGAACCGCGCAGTTGTGGTCGAAAGCGATCAACCGTTCGCGGAAATTTCCATCGCGAATCCGGGCATCGCGGACATCTCGACCCTGTCCGACAAGACGATCTATGTCCTGGGCAAGACACAGGGGCGCACGACGCTCACGCTTCTCTCTCCCGAAGGTTCGCTGATCGCGAACATCGAAGTTCAGGTCACACCGGACCTGTCCGAATTCAAGGAGCGCCTGCGGCAGATCCTGCCGGCCGAGCCGATCGAAGTGCGCACCGCCAACGATGGTATCGTCCTCTCGGGCACGGTATCCTCCATCGCCAACCTGGACGCGGCCCTCGACCTCGCCAACCGGTACGCCCCCGACCGCGTGTCCAACCTGATGAGCGTCGGCGGCACCCAGCAGGTGATGCTCAAGGTGCGTTTTGCCGAAATGCAGCGCTCGGTGACGAAATCTCTCTCTGCCTCCATCGGCGGCGGCGCGACCGTGCCGGGCACCGGCCCGCTGGGCGGCCTTGGCGTGTCCGCTGGCGCGGGCGCCTTGTCCAGCCAAGGCAACATTGACGCGGCCACCGCAGGCGACCTGATCTCCACCGGCAACAACCGCACCGGGGCCTTCACCTTCGGCTTCAACGCAGGCGCGCTGCAATTCGCGGTCATGCTTGAAGCGCTCGAAAACAAGGGCATGGTGCGCACGCTGGCTGAACCGAACCTCACCGCTCTGTCCGGTCAGGAAGCCTCTTTCCTGGCAGGCGGCGAATATCCGGTGCCCTCGGTTGCGGACGCCGGACAGGTTTTCATCGAATACAAACCGTTCGGCGTGGAGCTCTCCTTCACCCCGCGCGTCGTCGATCAGGACATCATCAACCTTGAAATGTCCGCCGCCGTCTCCGGTCTCGACACCGCCGTCTCCTTCGGCGACGGATCGATCAGCGTGAATGCCTTCCGGCGCCGCGAAACCTCGACCACCGTGGAACTGCGGGACGGACAAAGCTTTGCAATCGCTGGTCTTTTGCAGGACGACTTCCGCGACGTGGCCGGCCAGGTGCCCTGGCTTGGGGACGTTCCGGTTCTTGGTGCGCTGTTTCGCTCGGCGGACTACGAGCGCTCTCAATCCGAGCTCGTCATCATCGTGACGCCCCACCTTGTCACCCCCACGCGCGGCGAAGCGCTCGCACTTCCCACCGACCGGGTGCGTATTCCGTCCGAGGGGGATCTGTTCTTGCGCGGCAAGACCGCCGCGCCGAACCGTCCGACCTCGGGTGCAGCAGGCGAAGTCGCGAAACAGGATTTCGGTGGCTCCTATGGCTACGTGATGGAGGATTGATCTTGCCCTACTCGCTTACCTCATGGCTGATCGCGGCCATCTCGGCCCTCGCTCTCCTCGCCGCCTGCGATCCCGCCCAGCTCGAAGGACACGAGGCCGGAAAAATCGCGACCGACCGCAACTTCGGCTACGCGACGCAGAACAATTACCTGATCCACACCGGGCAGAAGAGTTACGTGGCCGACCTCGCCGCGCGCTTCAACCGCGAGGTGCCCGATACGATCAATTTCGAGTTCAACTCGGCCGCCATCGACCCGCAGGCCCGGCAAATCCTCGATCAGCAGGCCAGCTTCATCCGCCAGTTCCCGGAAGTCACCTTCCGCGTCTATGGCCACACAGACAAAGTCGGCAGCCAGGCCTATAACAAACGTCTCGGTCTGCGCCGTGCCCAGGCGGTCGTCGCCTATTTTGCCGCGCGCGGCATCTCGACCAGCCGGCTGGAGGCACTGGTCTCCTACGGCGAAACCCGGCCCCTGGTCGCGACCAACGACCGCGAACGCCGCAACCGGCGCACCGTCACGGAGGTGTCCGGCTTCGTCGCGGACAACCCGCTGATTCTGGATGGAAAATATGCCGAAGTGATCTACCGCGAATACGTTGCCTCGGCCACGGCGGCAACGACACAGTCCGGCTCGCTCGCGGAACTGACCGCAGGCGCGGGCGGCGGCTAAACCCGCCCCAAAAACCTACATGTTTCCAAATAGTTAAAAGCGCGGCTCAAGGGGCCGCGCTTTTTTCTTGGTGTTCGGGATCGCGAAACAGCCGCTTGCAATGTCGCGAGATCGTCTCAAATCACCGCATAATTTCGCGGTTGTCGCCCAATTCATGCCCAACTTGCCAGACAGATTGCTGTCTTGCGAGCCACCCGTGTGTCGCGACGACAGATGGGTGCCCGATGGGATCGCCGGCTTAAGGGAGCCGCCCACCGGGAGACCAGTGAAAGGAACGCAAAATGAGTGGGAGCAACGCAGCCGTAGATCAGGAGCTGGCGCCAATCGCCGCCTGCACGATCTCGCGCGATGTTCAGGCCTTCGATCTCCTGATCGAAGACATGGAGACCGAGCTCGGCGAAGCCTGGGGCGACCTTTCGATCGACGATGCTCTTGCGTTTTTCGAACAGCCTGACAGCGACGCGCTGGAATTCGTGGCCATCGCCATGGACGACCAGGACGAAGCGAACCTGGCCCAGATCGCCGAGGTGATCCGCCGCGCTGAGGCAAAGGGCATCAAGGCGCTCGTCGTGGCCGAAGAAGTCTCACCCATCGCGCTTCACCAACTCCTCAAGGTCGGCGCGGAAGAGTTTATCCCCTACCCGCTTCCCGACGGCGCCTTGCACGACGCCATCGAACGGATGCGCACGCCGGAACCGGCCGCACCGCCGGCCACGGCCCCGCAAACGCCGCAAGGCCCGAAGGTGTCCGATCATGACCGCGAAGGCGTGCTGATCGCCGTGCATGGTTTGGCCGGCGGGTCGGGCGCGACGACATTGGCCGTGAACCTTGCCTGGGAACTGGCCACCGTGGACAAGAAGGACCCACCGCGCGTGTGTCTGCTCGATCTCGATCTCCAATTCGGATCAATCTCGACCTTCCTCGACCTGCCGCGTCGCGAAGTGATCTATGAAATCCTCTCGGACACGGAGTCCGTGGACGAAGAGAGCTTCATGACATCGCTTTTGACCTTCAACAACCGGCTGCACGTCTTCACCGCACCGTCCGAAATGTTGCCGCTCGATCTGGTGACTTCAGACGACGTGATGACCGTGATCGACATGGCGCGGGCCAATTTCGACTATGTCATCGTCGACATGCCGACGACCGTGGTGCAATGGACCGAAAGCGTCCTGACCGCAGCCCATGTGTATTTCGCGACCATCGAGCTGGACATGCGCTCGGCGCAGAACGCCCTGCGCATGATCCGCGCCCTGAAAGCCGAAGAGCTTCCAGCGGAGAAACTGCGCTACGTCCTGAACCGCGCGCCCAAGTTCACCGACATCAGCGGGCGCGGTCGGGTCAAGAAACTGGCCGAAAGCCTCGATATCTCGATCGAGGTCCAGCTTCCGGACGGCGCCAAACAGGTCGTGCAGGCCGGCGATCACGGCGTGCCGCTCGCCGAAGCCGCGACCAAGAACCCGCTTCGTAAGGAAATCCAAAAGCTCGCCCAGAAACTGCACGCGGTTGGGGCCGAGGAAAAAGCTGCTACCAAGTAGGATGTGACCGATGTTTTCCAAGTACAAGAAACCTGGTGCCGGCAAGAAGCCCTCCTCCCGAGCACCCGCGCTGGAGACCGTGGCCAAGACCCCGGCCCCCACGTCCGAACCGACCGCAGCGCCCGCGCCCGCGCCCGCGCCCGCGTCCAGGGTCGAGATGCCGAAACCGGCGGCCCGCAAACTGCGTGCGAAAACAGACCGCGCGCCTGCCGAGGTCACGCCGATCGACAAGGAACGCAAGCGCAAAGAGCGCCTGATGGAGATCAAGCTGGAGCTGCACAAACAGCTTCTCGACAACCTGAACCTCTCCGCGCTGGAAAGCGCCCCGGAGAAGGAACTCCGGGCGGAAATTCAGTCGATCGCTTCCGAAGTGCTCAGCGAGATGAACGTGGTTCTGAACCGCGACGAACGTCAGACGCTGAACACGGAACTCTTCGACGAGGTCACGGGCCTCGGCCCGCTGGAGCCGCTTCTGAAAGACGATACTGTCAACGACATCCTGGTGAACGGGCCGAAGCAGATCTTCGTGGAACGCGACGGCAAGTTGACGCTGACCGATGTCACCTTCAAGGACGAACGCCACCTTCTGAGGATCATCGACAAGATCGTTTCCGCCGTGGGGCGCCGCGTCGATGAATCGAACCCGAGCGTCGACGCCCGCCTGCAAGACGGCTCCCGTTTCAACGCGATGGTGCCGCCGATCGCGGTGGACGGCTCGCTGGTTTCGATCCGGAAATTCAAGAAGGACAAGCTGGGCATCGACGACCTGGTGAACTTCGGAGCCTTCAACGAACAGATGGCCGCCTACCTGCAGGCCGCCGTCGCCACCCGGCTCAACATCATCGTCTCGGGCGGGACCGGCTCTGGTAAGACCACAACGCTCAACGCGCTGTCCTCCTTCATCGGCGACAGCGAACGCATCCTGACCATCGAGGACACGGCGGAACTCCAGCTGCAACAGACCCACGTCGGCCGCATGGAAAGCCGCCCCGCCAACGTCGAAGGCAAAGGGGCCGTCACCCAGCGCGACTGTCTGCGAAACGCGCTTCGGATGCGCCCGGACCGGATCATCGTGGGTGAAACGCGGGGCGAGGAAGTCATCGACATGCTTCAGGCCATGAACACCGGCCACGACGGCTCCATGACCACGATCCACGCGAACTCCGCCCGCGACGGTATCTCGCGCCTGGAAAACATGGTCGCCATGGCCGGGATCGAGATGCCGCTGAAAGCGGTGCGCTCCCAGATCGCCTCGGCCGTGAACCTCCTGGTGCAGGCCTCGCGCCTTCAGGACGGCTCGCGCCGCATGGTCTCGATCACCGAGATTACGGGCATGGAAGGCGATGTCATCTCCATGCAGGAAGTGTTCCGCTACGAACGCCTCGGTCTTGCCCCCGACGGCAAGATCATCGGCCGCTTCAACGCGACCGGCGTGCGCTCGCATTATGCCGAACGCTTCCGCCAGTGGGGCTATGACCTGCCGGCCTCGATCTTTGAACCCATGGCAGCGGAGTAACCCCCATGCCGTTTTCGAGTGACTTCATTATATACGGGATCATCTTCATCGCCGTGCTTTTGCTCGTCGAAGGGGTCTACCTGACCATTTTCGGGAAGTCGATTTCGCTCAACAGCCGGGTCAATCGCCGCCTCGACATGCTGGAAAAAGGCACGGCACGCGAACAGGTTCTGGAGCAACTCCGCAAGGAAATGCACCAGCACATGAACGCGAAGGGCATCCCGCTCTACTCGCTTCTCGCCGAAAAGGCGCAGAAGGCGAACATCGCCTTCACGCCCCAGCAGATCATGATGCTGATGGGCGGTGTCTCGGTCGTGGCCTACCTCGGTCTGACCATGGGCACCTCCGCCACCATGGGCGTGCGCCTGCTTCTGGGTGTCGTCATGGGCGTGGGCGGCGTGTTCATCTGGATCAACAACAAGGCCAAGAAGCGCATGGAGATGTTTGAAGAGCAACTCCCCGATGCCGTCGAACTCATGGTGCGCTCGCTGCGCGTTGGCCACCCGTTCTCCTCGGCCATTCAAATCGTTGCCAAGGAAGTGCCCGATCCGCTCGGCTCGGAAATCGGCGTGATCGCGGACGAAAGCGCTTATGGCCGCGACGTGGGCGAGGCGCTGAAAGCCATGGCCGAACGGCTCGACATGCAGGACTTGCGCTTCCTCGCGGTTGCCGTGACCATCCAGCAGCAATCCGGCGGCAACCTTGCCGAAGTGCTGGACGGTCTCGCCAAGGTGATCCGCTCCCGCTTCAAGCTCTTCCGCCGTGTGAAAGCGATCACGGCCGAGGCCAAGTGGTCTGGCACCTTCCTCTCGGGCTTCCCCGTGCTGGCGGAGGTGATGATCAACGTGATCCAGCCCGGCTACTACGACGACGTGAAAGAAACCGGTGCGTTCATTCCCGCGGCCCTCGTCTGCCTCGGCTTCCTGATCGCCAACTATTTCGTCATGCGCATGCTGACGAACATCAAGGTCTGAGGACACGACCATGTTCGATACGCTCTCCCAACTGATGACCGACACGCTCGGACCGTTCGGCCCACTTTTCCTGATCGGCGGCCTTGGGTTCTTGCTGATCATCGGCGTGATCCCCTTCGTTCTGAACCAGAAAGAAGACCCGCTGACCAAGCTGAAGAAACAGCAACAGTCCGGCGTGCATCTGGACGACCAGATGGCGCTTCGCAAGTCGCATGGCGGCATGGGACAGAAGCTGGAAAAATACAAAGGCTTCCTCGAACCCGCTGACAAGGAAGAGTATTCCGCGATCCAGCTGAAGCTGCTTCAGGCTGGCTATCCCGGCAAGAACGCGGTTCGGACCTATCACTTTGCGCAATTCGCCCTGGGTATCGGGCTTTTGGTGGCGGGTCTGCTCTACGGCTTTCTCGTCAACGACGCAGAGACCACCACCCAGCGCACGATCCTTACGATTATCGTCCCCGGTGCCGTGGGGTATATGGCACCGAAGTATTGGGTCACGCGCCGGGTGGAGGCCCGCAAGGAAGAGATCGTCAACGGCTTCCCCGATGCGCTCGACATGATGCTGGTCTGCGTCGAAGCCGGACAATCGCTTGACCAGTCGATCATGCGCGTGGCCGGTGAAATCCGGGCCGGCTATCCGGCACTGGCCGACGAATTCCAGATCGTCTCGCACGAGGTGAAAGCGGGTAAGGACCGGATGCAGGTGCTTCGCGACATGGGCGAACGCTGCGGCGTCACCGACGTGGCCTCCTTCGTGACGGTGCTGATCCAGTCGGCTTCTTTCGGTACCTCCATCGCCGAGGCGCTGCGGATTTATGCGGGTGAGATGCGCGACAAGCGGGTGATGCGGGCCGAAGAGAAGGCAAACACCTTGCCCACGAAGATGACACTTGCCACAATGCTGCTGACCGTGCCGCCGCTGCTCATCATCCTGATCGGCCCGGCCGTCTACGAAGTGTACAAGACGCTGAAGAACGTCAGTTTGTAAGGGCAAGCCACGACTTGCCCGAACCAGGGGGCAAGTCGAGTGGGCATCACGGCCAAACTCATCATCACGCTGCTCGCGGGCGCCCTGCTCGCGGGCTGCGGTGCATCTGGCGGGGGCGGTCTGGGCAACCGCGCGACCGATGGCGCCTATGCGCCCGACGCCCTGCCCGCCGGTGCCGACAGCGTCGACGGGCTGCTCGTCGGCCACCGCCTGATGGAAGCCGGCGAATACGAGCTCGCGCTCAAGGCCTACCTGCGGGCCGCCGCCGAAGACGGGATCAGCGTCGACACCCTCTCTGCGCTTGGCTCGGCAAACCTCCGGCTGGGCCGTCTGGGCCAGGCTGAACGCCTGTTGCGACAGGCCGTGAAAGAGGACCCGACCTTCGCCCCCGCCTGGAACAATCTCGGCGTGGTTCTGATCGAAACGGGTCAGATTGGCGAGGCCGTGCGCGTCTTCAAGATCGCCTTCGGCGAGGACAGTGGCAAATCGGACTCCATCCGTGAAAACCTCAACCTAGCGCTCGCAAAACAGGAAAACCTTGCTTATGATGGCGGGGAACAACCTGTGGAATTCGCCCTGATGCGCCGCGGTAAAGGAGACTACCTCCTGCTCGGCGCGAACTAAGCACCACCTCCAAGGCAAAAAGGTGCACGTCAGAGAAGCGGGTCCACGCGAGGAGAGCAGGAAAAGGACGCAGGCAAAATGCGCCACCCCATTCTATCCATTGCCGTCTTGAGCGGTGTCGTCATGCTCGCCGGGTGCGAGCAGAACATGGACGACGAAGAGGTCGAACGCGCCGTCGCAGGCGTGAACGTGGTGGATGAGAGCAATCTCAACGACATCATGCTGACCGTCGGCGACCCCGAAGAAGCGGTCGCCTATTTCAAACGCGCCGTAAGCCAGAACCCGGATCGCATCGACCTCAAGCGCGGCCTCGGAAAATCGCTGGTTCGCGCAGGTCACGCCTCCGAGGCGGCCCGCGTCTGGGCCGAGGTGGTGGCCAGCCCCGAAGCAACGGCGGCAGACCGCGTGGAACTGGCCGACGCCTATATCCGCTCGGGCGACTGGGCCAAGGCCAAGACCGAGTTGAACAAGGTTCCGCCCACCCACGAGACCTTCAAACGCTACAAGCTCGAAGCCATGGTGGCCGACAGCGAAGAAGACTGGAAACGGGCCGACAGTTTCTATGAAACCGCTGTTGGCCTGACGACCCAGCCCGCGGGCACGCTCAACAACTGGGGCTACTCCAAGCTCACGCGCGGCGATTTCCGCGGGGCCGAGGCGCTCTTTGGCGATGCGATCGGTTACGACGACAAGATGTTCACCGCCAAGAACAATCTCGTCATGGCACGGGGCGCGCAGGGCAAATACGAATTGCCCGTGGTGCCCATGAGCCAGATCGAACGCGCCCAGCTTCTGCACACCATGGCGCTCTCCGCGATCAAGCGCGGCGACGTGGTGATGGGCCGGACGCTCCTTCAGGAAGCGATCGACACCCACCCGCAGCACTTCGAAGAAGCGGTCCGCGCCATGCGGGCGCTTGAATCCAACGTGTCGAACGGCTGACCGGATGCTGAGCGTGCAGCCCGCCCTCGCCGGTTGGATTTTCCTGCCGTTCGTCACCGTTATCGGGCTTTGGGTCGCGAAAAGCGACCTGGCGACGATGAAGATCCCGAACAAGGCCGTCGTGTCACTCTTCGCGGTCTTCGTCGCCACCGGCCTCGCCATCACGCTTCTCGGTGGTTTCACCTGGGCCGAATATGGCTGGCGCTACGCGCATCTCGTCGTGGTTCTGCTGATCGGTTTCGTGATGAACGCCGCCGGTCTGATGGGCGCGGGCGACGCGAAATTCGCCGCCGCCATGGCCCCCTTCATCGCGCTCGGGGACTGGGGCAGTTTCGCCCTGATCCTCTCCGTCGCGATCCTTCTGGGCTTCCTGATCCACCGTATCGCGAAGCGTATCCCCTTCGTGCGCCGCAAGACGCCCGATTGGGAAAGCTGGGAGCGCAACGATTTCCCGATGGGCCTTTGCCTCGGCACGGCGCTCATCGCTTACGTGCTGATGGTCGCGCTCGGCGGCACCGCGAGCGCCTGACATAAAACACTGAAAACCCAGAACAAAAAGCCCGGACACCGCAACGTCCGGGCCTTTCTTTCGCCGTCGGGGTCTGCCCCTCATTCCGGCATCGAACGGATGTCCCCGATCTCGTAGAGAATGAACAACTCCGTGCGCGCCACTTCCGCAAGGTCCACGTCGGCGCCGTCCACGGCGGGTATCTCGTTGCCGTCCTCGTCCTCATCCGCAGGCG
>DOUP01000105.1 GCA_003520545.1 Maritimibacter sp.
GTAAAAGACCGCGAGGATCAGGGCCAGCGTGATGTAGCGCGTAACCACGTGCCAATACACCGCCCGTCCTTCGGGCGTGTCCCGCGTCGTCAGCCCGGCAACCAGAACGGCGGCGCCGTAGAAGACGGCCGTAGCAACCACGGCCTTGACGAGCGCGACAAGCTCCACCGTGAAGAGCATCTGCGACGTCGACAGCGAAAACAGGTAGAAGACGATCCCGAACATGGTTGCCTTGGAAATCGTCTGTTGGTGTTTCTCAACGAATGCGATCAAGGCCGGCGACGACGACCGGGCCAACCGCGACAGCAGGAAGGGGATCACGATCAGGATCACGAAAGGCGCGAAGGGACGCACCGAGCGGCCCAGGCTGTCGCCTGTCGACTGGCTCAGGTCGGGGGCCGGGAAATACGGACTCGCAATGTCGAAGAACTGCGCGAAGATCAATGTCACGGGCAACAGGAGCGCGAGGTTCAGCATGAAGATGATGAAGCCAAGTTTCGGATTCGCGCCCGAGGTCTTGATCCACATCATCACCATGCCCCCGCCCGGCAGAAGCGCGAGCAAAAAGAGCGCGCCGGCGATCCCGATGTCCCGGCTGGCGAAGCC
Source organism: Maritimibacter sp. (assembly GCA_003520545.1). GTDB lineage: Bacteria > Pseudomonadota > Alphaproteobacteria > Rhodobacterales > Rhodobacteraceae > Maritimibacter. The sequence continues at coordinate 607 of DOUP01000105.1, forward strand.
GATCACCAGGGCGATGGCCGGGAGGATCAGGTAGTTGATCATCACGTTGCGCCCGAAGGTCGGCATATGGGAGCCGATGAGCTTCAGGTCATGCGTGTCGAACTTGAACAGCGAGGGCGTGACGAGGAAAACCCCGGCCACGACGCAGACGAGCGACCAAAAGGCAAAACCGCCGGTGACGTAGCCGAAGCCGAGGCCCAGAACGATGGCCGAAACGACGAGGAGAATCTGTTGCATTGCGGGCTCCCGAAATGGTTTCGGGATATATATGCAATTTTGAGAATATTTTTGCTGCGACCTTTGGTCCGAGGGTTTGCGCCGCGCCCTGCGCGTCGCCGGGGGGAAGGCCGCTGACGCGGCTTCGGGAGGGCCAGCCCTCCCGACCTCCCGAGGTATTGTTGAACCAGAGACAAGGATCAGGCTTGCTTGGCGGCCTTGGCCTTTTTCTTCTCCGCCACGACCTTTTCCGCGAGATCGCGGGCGATGGCGAAGGCGCCTTTGATCTTGTCGCTGTCGCGTTTCCAGTCGCGCCGCACGATGATCTTGTTGTCCTTGACCTTGGCGAGGCCGTTCTGGTTCTGGATGAATTCGACCAGCCCCGTCGGGGAAGCAAACTTGTCGTTGTGGAACTGGATCGTCGCGCCTTTCGGCCCGCCGTCGAGGCGCGCGATGCCCGCGCGTTTGCACATCGCCTTGATCCGCACGATCAGGAGCAGGGTGTTCACTTCTTTCGGCAGTTTTCCGAAGCGGTCGATCAGTTCCGCAGCAAAGCCTTCGAGTTCGACCTTGGTGGTCAGGTCCGACAGGCGGCGGTAAAGGCCAAGGCGCACGTCGAGGTCGGGCACGTAGTCCTCCGGGATCATGACCGGAACGCCAAGGTTGATCTGCGGCGCCCATTTCTCGTCGTGCTCCGTCAGCCCCTCCAATTCGCCAGAGCGGATCTTGGAAATCGCCTCTTCCAGCATGTTTTGGTACAGCTCGTAGCCCACCTCGTTCATCTGGCCGGATTGCTCCTCACCCAGAAGGTTGCCTGCCCCCCGGATATCGAGGTCCTGGGACGCGAGGTTGAAGCCGGCACCCAAGCTGTCCAGCGAAGCCAGGACCTTGAGCCGTTTCTCTGCCCCGGGCGTCAGCGGTACGCGCGGTTTGGTGGTGANNAATTCCGAGACATAGGTGCGGATCGCGAGCCGGTCCACGGGCGGCGTGCCGATGATCGAAAGGTCGCGCACTCCGGTCAACGACATCTGGAGCGTGCGCGGGATCGGCGTCGCGGAGAGCGTCAGAACATGGACGTCCGAACGGAGCGCCTTGAGCCGCTCCTTGTGGCCGACGCCAAAGCGCTGTTCCTCGTCCACGATCAATAGGCCGAGGTCCTTGAACCGGATCCCCTTTGAGAGAAGCGCATGGGTGCCGACGACGATATCGACGGTGCCATCCTTCATCCCCTCACGTGTCTTGTTGGCCGCGCCCTGGCTCACGAACCGGCTGAGCGGGCTGACCTGGATCGGGAAGCCCCGAAAGCGTTCGGCGAAGCTTTGGTAATGCTGGCGGGCAAGGAGCGTGGTCGGCGCGATCACGGCGACCTGTTTGCCGGACATGGCCGCAACAAAAGCCGCGCGCATCGCAACCTCGGTCTTGCCGAAGCCCACGTCGCCACAGATGAGCCGGTCCATCGGGGTGCCCGAGGCCATGTCTTCGAGCACATCCGCGATCGCGGTAAGCTGGTCGTCGGTTTCAGTGTAAGGGAACCGGGCCGCGAACTCTTCCCAGGCGTGGTGCGGGGTTTCCAGCACCGGGGCTTTGCGCAGGTGGCGCTCGGCGGCCAGCCGAATGAGCTTGTCCGCGACTTCGCGGATGCGCTCCTTGAGCCGCGCCTTCTTCGCCTGCCAGGCGCCGCCCCCCAGTTTGTCGAGCATCCCCTCTTCGTGGCCGAATTTCGAGAGCAGCTCGATGTTTTCGACCGGCAGAAAGAGCTTGTCGCCGCCCGCGTATTCCAGCGCCACGCAATCGTGCGGGGCGCCTGCAGCGGTGATGGATTCCAGCCCGCGGTAAATGCCGACGCCGTGGTCGACGTGGACGATCAATTCGCCCGGTGACAGGCTTTGGTGTTCGGTCAGGAAGTTCTCGGCACGGCGTTTGCGCTTCGTCGGGCGGATCAGGCGGTCGCCCAGGACGTCCTGTTCCGAGACGACCGTGAGCGATGGCCCCTCGAACCCGTGCTCCAGTGGCCAGACGACAAGGTAGATGCCGCCACGATCCTCGGGCACATCGCGGAAATCGGTGATCTCGGAGACAGCCGTCAGGTCTTCGTCTGCCAGAAGGCCAGCGATCCGTTCCCGTGCGCCCTCCGAGTAAGAGGCGACCACCACCGGCCCGACCTCGCGTTTTGCGCGAAGATGACGCGCCAGAACTTCGAAAAGGTTGACCTTTTCCTGCTGGCGCTCTGGCGCGAAATTGCGCCCGATGCGCCCGCCGCCGTCCAGCACGCCCGGCCCGGTCGCCTGCGGGAGCGCCGCGAGCTGGATCACGCGGTGATGCGCGACCGCTTGCGCCCATCCCGTGTCATCGAGGTAAAGCCCATCGGGCGGCGCGGGTTTGTAGACGGTATCGAGTCGCGAGCGGTCGGCCATGGCCACCTTGCGGGTCTCGTATTGATCGGCGATCGACTCCCACCGCGCGATGCGGGTCGGGGTGAATTGATCGTCGAGCATGATGGAGGCGTCGGGGAGGTAGTCGAAGAGCGTCTCCAGCTCCTCGTGGAAAAAGGCCAGCCAATGCTCCATGCCCTGATGTTTGCGGCCCGCCGTGACCGCCTCGTACAGGGGGTCCTCGGCCCCGCCCGCGCCGAATTCCACGCGGTAATTCTGGCGAAACCGGGCGATCGCGGCGTCGTCCAGGATGATCTCGGACACGGGGGCAAGCTCGATGGCCGAGAGCGTTTCGGTCGTCAGCTGGGTGACCGGGTCGAAACGGCGGGCACCATCCAGCACATCGCCGAAGAGACCGAGCCGCACCGGCCCGGCTTCGCCCGGCGGGAAGATGTCGATGATTCCACCGCGCACCGCGAAGTCACCGGGTTCGGTGACGGTCGGCGCCTGGGAAAAGCCCATGCGGACGAGGAAGGCCTTCAGCCCGTCGACGTCGATCCGATTGTCAACGGTAGCCGCCCATGTCGCCTCTTTCAGGATGGCCTTTGCAGGCACCCGTTGTGTGGCGGCGTTCAGTGTCGTGAGCAGAATGAAGCGGCCTGGCATCCCATGCGCCAGGGCCGCAAGCGTGGCCATGCGGGCCGCGGAAATGTCGGGGTTCGGCGACACACGGTCATAGGGCAGGCAATCCCAGCCCGGGAAGGTCAAGACCGTCACATCCGGCGCGAAGAACGCAAGAGCCGCCTCCATCGCGGCCAACCGCTTGGCATCCCGCGCCACATGGACGACCGGACCCCCGGTCTTTTCCAGCTCGGCCGCGACAAGGCGAGCGTCGAAGCCTTCGGGCGCGCCGGAGAGCGTGATATGCGTGCGATCGGTCATGAGGTGGGACCTACCCCCTGCCTGCCCGGTGTCAAGGCGAGCCGGTCGTGATTATTAAAGCGTTCCGCCAAAAACCTGAATCACTGGTTTTTGGCGGAGCGCGTGAAACGCTCATATGATGCGCTGCGTCCCGCCTCATCCCNNGGCGGTGCCCGAAAGCCTCTCGTCCCGGATGGTCCGTGCGGTGTTGAGCGACAGGGCCCCCACGATCAACATCGGCGCACCCAGAAGGAACACCGCCTGTGCAAATTCCACATCGTAGTAGAAAGCGATCAGGGCGACCGAGGTCAGAAGCATCGCCAGCAGGCCCACGATCCAGAGACCGGAGGTGCGCGCGACGTAGAGCAACCGATTGGAATTGATTCGCACGAGGTCTTCCATATCCACCTCGGCCTGCCCGCCGTGGCGCCCGGCCCGCTGAATCATGTCGTAGGGAACGCCGAGAACATAGCGGCTGGTCTGCGACCAGACGGCCGCCACGGCAATCCAATACCACAGATTGGAAAAGGATCGCATGTCGATCAATTCGAATACGGCTGAATACCAGTCCACCGCGCTGCCCGCCCGTTCAGGTCCTTGATTTCCGGCGACCATACGCCGCCCTTTGCGCGGACGCTACCCCTTGAGGACCCCGTATTCACGTG
>DOUP01000236.1 GCA_003520545.1 Maritimibacter sp.
CAACGGCGGGTCCATCGGGATCGGTTTCGCCATGGCGTCGAACGTCGTCTCCAAGGTCGTCGATCAGTTGCAGGAGTTCGGTGAAACACGTCGCGGCTGGCTTGGCGTCCGCATCCAGGACGTGACCGAGGATGTGGCCGAGGCCATGGGGCTGGACAATACCAAGGGGGCGCTGGTGACGGATGTGCCGGAAGGCCCCGCGAAGGAAGCCGGGATGCTCTCGGGCGACCTGATCCTGAGCTTCGCCGGTGAATCGGTCGAGAACACCCGCGAATTGGTGCGGATTGTCGGCAACTCCGGCGTGGGCGAAACCGTGCGCGTGGTGGTCCTGCGGGACGGCCAGACCAAGACGCTTCGCGTGACGCTGGGACGCCGCGAGGATGCGCTGGCCAATGACGAAAGCGACGAGAGCGCCCCGGACGACGTGACGCCGGAAGCGACGGAGAAAACCATTCTTGGCCTGACATTGTCGGAGATGACTGATGAGCTTCGCGCCGAGCTTGGGCTGGATGCGGGGACCGAAGGCCTGGTCGTCTTGGACGTGGATGCCGCATCGGTGGCCGCCGAGAAGGGGCTTGCCCCCGGGGACGTGATTACCGAAGCGGGCCAGGAACGGCTCAGCACCATTGCCGATCTGGAAGACCGGATCGAAGCGACACGGGACGGCGGGCGCCAATCGCTCCTGCTTCCGGTGCGGCGTGGCGGTGATCCGCGCTTCGTGGCGCTGCCCGTCGAAGACTGACGAAACGAAAAAAGCCCCGCGAAAGCGGGGCTTTGATCCGGGGCTGCCTGCGGGCGGCCCTTTTTCGTGCGGGCGGGGGGTTAGCCCCGGCCCAGGACATCACCCCGGTGAACGCCGATGTCGTCCAGCTGGCTGTCGGACAGGCGACCCAGCATGGTGCTCGTGCGGCGGCTCAGGTTGCGGCGCTCGATGTTGGTGATGAGATCGGTGACGAACCGAACAGCACGCGACGCGTGTCCGGCGATTTCGATGGCGATGGTGTCGTTGGCCATTTGCGTGCTCCTTGCAAAAAAAATGGGCGTTTTGATAACGATCGATTTTCGGCAGATAGCGATGGCCATGGCGTTGCACAATTGCAAAAAATGCATGGCTCCCGTGTCCAAAACGCAATAATTCGTCGCGTCGAACCTATTATTATGCGGCTGTTAATCTTCGCCGCCTTCGGGTGTCGGGAAGTGGTATTTGAGAGTAGCTTTTACGCAGCGATCCTTAGGAGATGCTTTATCGGTGCGATGTGATTTTTTTATTTCTCCTTTGAGATGTTCGCGTTTCGTGCTACTTCGTCCCGAAACGAGAACAAAAGGGCAGTGGGATGCGAATATTGGGCATCGACCCGGGGCTTCGGAACCTTGGTTGGGGCGTGATCGACGCCGAAGGCAACCGGATGAGCCATGTGGCCAACGGCGTGTGCCATGGCACCGGGGAGACGCTGGCCGAGCGACTTCTGGCGCTTCATTCTGCGCTCACGGCCGTCTTGGCCATGTATCTCCCCGATCAGGCAGCCATCGAACAGACCTTCGTGAACAAGGACGGGGCGGGCACGCTGAAACTCGGCCAGGCGCGCGGCGTTGCCATGCTGGTGCCCGCGCAGGCGGGGTTGCCCATCGGGGAATACGCGCCGAACCAGATCAAGAAAACCGTGGTCGGTGTCGGCCATGCGGACAAGAAGCAGGTGGACCACATGGTGCGCCTTCAGCTTCCCGGCGCGAAGGTGGAAAGCCCGGATGCGGCGGACGCGCTGGCGATTGCGCTGTGTCACGCCTACCTCGGACGCGCGGGTGACAAGCTGGCCCATGCCGTGGGCCGCGCCATGGTCGCGCCTTCGACGGTGAAGCGAGGCGTGGCATGATCGGGAAGGTGTCCGGGCGGATCGACTACAAGGGCGATGATCACGTGCTGATCGACGTGCGCGGTGTGGGCTACGTGGTGCATGTGTCGGACCGCACGCTCGCGGGGCTTCCGGGGCCGGGCGCGGCGGTGGCGCTTTATACCGACATGATCGTGCGCGAAGACCTGATGCAGCTTCACGGCTTCACCTCGCTCGTCGAAAAGGAATGGTTTCGCCTGCTCATGGGCGTGCAGGGTGTGGGGGCCAAGGCCGCGACCGCGATCCTCGGCGCGCTTGGGCCGGACGGCGTGAGCCGCGCCATCGCCTTGGGCGACTGGAATGCGATCAAGGCTGCCAAGGGCATCGGCCCCAAGACGGCGCAGCGCGTGGTGATGGAGTTGAAGGACAAGGCGCCGACGGTCATGGCGATGGGGGCGGCAACCCCGGTCGACACACCCGACGATGTTCTGGTCGAAACCGACACGACGCCTGTTGCGTCGACTCCGAAACCCGCCGCCAAGACGGCAAACAACGCCCAGCAGGAAGCGCTCTCGGCACTCGGCAATCTTGGTTACCAGCCGGGCGAGGCAGCGAGCGCCGTGGCGACCGCGATGGGCGAGGCACCGGACCTCGACACCTCGGGGCTGATCCGCGCGGCCTTGAAGCTCTTGGCACCGAAAGGGTAGGGAGGATGGAACGCCGTGCGCCCGCGCAGGCGACATCGCTTGAGGCCAGATGATGGAACCCGACCCCACCCTTCGCCCGGAGGCTCAGCCCGAGGATGTGGACCGCGCCCTGCGGCCGCAGACGTTGGGCGATTTCATCGGCCAGGCCGAGGCGCGGGCGAACCTGCGGGTTTTCATCGAAAGCGCCAAGCGGCGTGGCGAGGCGATGGACCACGCGCTGTTTCACGGCCCGCCGGGGCTGGGCAAGACCACGCTGGCGCAGATCATGGCGCGCGAGCTGGGCGTGAACTTCCGCATGACCTCGGGGCCGGTGCTGGCCAAGGCGGGTGATCTGGCCGCGATCCTGACCAACCTGGAATCGCGCGACGTGCTGTTCATCGACGAAATTCATCGGCTGAACCCGGTGGTGGAGGAAGTGCTCTATCCCGCGATGGAGGATTTCGAGCTGGATCTCGTGATCGGAGAGGGGCCTGCGGCGCGCACTGTGCGGATCGAGTTGCAGCCTTTCACGCTGGTCGGGGCGACCACGCGGCTCGGGCTTCTGACCTCGCCGCTGCGCGACCGGTTCGGCATCCCCACGCGCCTGCAATTCTACACGGTCGAGGAGTTGCACCAGATCGTCACCAAGAACGCGATCAAGCTGGGCGCACCCGCTGATGATGATGGCGCGCTGGAGATTGCGCGCCGTGCGCGAGGCACGCCCCGGATCGCCGGGCGGCTGCTCCGCCGGGTCGTGGACTTTGCCGTGGTTGACGGTGACGGAACCATCACGCGGGCCATCGCGGACATGGCGCTGACCCGGCTTGGGGTCGATCATCTCGGGCTGGACGGGGCGGATCGGCGCTACCTGACCCTGATGGCCGAGCATTACCAGGGCGGGCCGGTCGGCATCGAAACGCTCGCCGCTGCGCTGTCGGAAAGCCGAGACGCGCTGGAAGAGGTGATCGAGCCGTTCCTTTTGCAGCAAGGCCTGATCCAGCGCACGCCCCGTGGTCGGATGCTGGGGCAGAAGGCCTGGAGCCATCTTGGCCTGCCCGCGCCCCGAACGCCGGGGCAGGGAACGCTCTTCGAGGATTGACGGCAGCCCCTGCGCGGCCCACCTATGGGTGAGACACGCGAGGACCAAATGCCCATCAAGAACCGTTTTGCCGAATTGCACGCCGAGATCACCGAATGGCGCCGCGATATCCATGCCAACCCCGAGTTGATGTTCGACACCCACCGCACCGCAGCGCTGGTGGCCGAGAAGCTGCGCGCCTTCGGGTGTGACGAGGTGGTGGAGGGGATCGGGCGCACCGGTATCGTGGGCGTGATCCGGGGGCGCGAGACCGCGTCGGGCAAGACCATCGGGCTGCGCGCCGACATGGACGCGCTGCCGATCAAGGAAGCCACGGGGCTTGACTATGCCAGCCAGACCGAGGGCAAGATGCACGCCTGCGGGCATGACGGACATACGTCGATGCTTCTGGGGGCCGCGAAATACCTGTCGGAGACGCGAAATTTCGATGGCACCTGCGTGGTGATCTTCCAGCCTGCCGAAGAAGGCGGCGGCGGCGGGCGCGAGATGGTGGAAGACGGGTTGATGGAGCGTTTCGGGATCGAAGAGGTTTTCGGGATGCACAACTGGCCGGGACTGCCGGTGGGTAGTTTCGCGATCCGCGAGGGCGGCTTTTTTGCCGCGACAGACCAGTTCGATATCACCATCGAAGGCAAGGGCGGTCATGCCGCGAAGCCGCACGAGGGGATCGACCCTTCGGTCGTGGCGGCCCATATCGTGCTGGCCCTACAAAGCATCGCGAGCCGCAACATCGACCCGGTGCATCCGGTGGTCGTGTCCGTGACAACGATGCAGACCGAGGGCGTGAGTTACAACGTCATCCCCCAGCGCGTGCACATCAAGGGCACGATCCGCACCCATGACGAACATGTGCGTGAAACGGCGGCGCGGCGGATGCGCGAAATCGCCGAGCACACGGCGGGGGCCCATGGGGCGCGGGCGGACGTGGAGTATTTCCCCGGCTACCCGGTGATGGTGAACGCGCCCGAGCAGACCGCGTTTGCCGCCGAGGTGGCCGAGAAGGTGACCGGGCAACCGACACCGGATCACGACCCGATCATGGGCGGCGAAGATTTCGCCTATCTCGCGAATGCCCGTCCGGGGGCCTATATCCTCGTCGGCAACGGCGACACCGCGCCGGTGCACCACCCGGAATACAACTTCGAGGACGAGGCGATCCCGGCGGGCTGTAGCTGGTGGGCCGAGATCGTGGAAAGCCGGATGCCGGTGGCTTGAGGCTGCCAAAAGGTGTGCGGCTGCGCCGCACGCATTATTATTTGATTGCGTGAGCTTCAGGCTCACCAGGGTGAGCTTCAGGCTCACCAAAGCGAAAGTTCTTTCGCGTCGCATCCGCCATCGCCTGAGCCTCGGGCTGCCATCCCGTCCGCCGCCGCTCAAGAGTAATAGCCGTATCCAACGGAGACTGCGTCTCCGCCGGAGCCTCGGCGATTACTCTGGATCGTCGTCGGTCGGGATGGCCGCGCGGTCTCAGGCGACGGCGGCTCCGAAGCGAAAGATCTCGAACGGTGGGGGTTAGCCGCCGGTGTGGGACATGTGGCGCGACACCTGGCCGTCAGCGCGTTGGCGCGAGTAGTCGAAGTCGTGTCCCTTGGGTTTGTGCGTGATGGCTTCGCGGATCGCGGCCACGAGGGGTTCGTCGTTGCCCGGATGCGCGCGCAGTGGTGTGCGCAGGTCGGCCTGATCCTCTTGGCCCAAGCACATGAACAGATCGCCGGTGCAGGTCAGGCGCACACGGTTACAGCTTTCGCAGAAATTATGGGTGAGCGGCGTGATGAAGCCGATCTTCTGGCCGGTCTCGTCGAGCCGCACGTAGCGGGCCGGGCCGCCCGAGCGCTCGGTCAGCGGTGTGATCGTGTAGCGTTCGGCGAGGCGTTCGCGAAGGTCGGTGAGCGGCCAGTATTGGTCCAGCCGGTTCTCGTTGCCGATATCGCCCATCGGCATGACCTCGATCCAGGTCATGTCCATGTCACGGGCAGCGACCCATTCGGTCATCTCGAAAAGCTCGTCCTCGTTGAAGCCCTTGAGCGCCACGGCATTGAGTTTCACCCGCATCCCGGCCTTCTGCGCCGCGTCGATGCCGCGCAGGACCTTGTCCAGATCGCCGCGCCGCGTGATCTCGCGGAACTTGTCGGCTTTCAGCGTGTCGATGGAGATGTTGATCCGACGCACGCCACACGCGGCAAGGTCATCGGCGAAACGGTCGAGTTGCGAGCCGTTGGTGGTCAGGGTCAATTCGTCCAAAGCGCCGCTGTCGAGGTGGCGCGACATGGCGCGGAAGTATTCCATGATGTCGCGACGCACCAGGGGCTCGCCCCCGGTGATGCGCAGTTTCTTTACGCCGAGGCCGATGAAGGCGGTCGAGACCCGGTCCAGCTCCTCCAGCGTCAGAAGCTCCTTTTTCGGAAGGAACGTCATGTTCTCCGCCATGCAGTAGGTGCAGCGGAAATCACAGCGGTCGGTGACCGACAACCGAAGATAGGTGATCGGGCGTTGGAACGGGTCGATGAGCGGTGCGTTGGCCATGGAAGGAACCTAAGGATGCCGATGGTCCGGGGCAAGCCGTTACATGATGGACGAGGGCGCCGGGTTGTCCTAGCCTTGAGACATGAGATACGTTGTTCTGCTTGCCAGTCTTGCACTTACCGCCTGTGCCGAAAACCCGTTTCAGCCCGAGAGTGCCGAAACTGTGAACGCGGTGGCGCGGGTGACCGCCATGGCACCGCCGCCCCCCGCGACCGCGACGACCGAGGAATCCTTCGATACCACGAGTGCGGAGGACCGCGCGGCGGCCTCAGAGGTCAAGGAACCTGCCGGCGAGCGGAACCTGGGCACCACGGTCGCCTCACTGGGTTCGCCGACCGATCCGGGGTTC
>DOUP01000215.1 GCA_003520545.1 Maritimibacter sp.
TGGTTTTCTGGTGAAAACGGTGCCCGCCGCCTTGGTCCTGTCAACACCAAACATGCCAGCGGAGGTGCTTTTGGTTCAGGAAAACGTCCCCGTCACACGCCCCAAGAGCATGAAGGCGCGCGCGGTGCGTGTGGCCGAGAAGCGCGCGATGTCTTCGTCGCTGGCCGTCTCCTCGAAGGCCTCGAACACCTCGTCAAACCGACGCAGGAAATGCAGTCCGGCATCGCGGAACACCGGATCGCTCTTCATTCGACCATTGGTCAACGCCAGGGAGGACCGGTCCCGAATGCCACCGAGTGCCGCGACTTCGCGTCCGCGTTGACCCCGCGCAAAGCGTCGCCAGATGTCGGGGCGGGCCCGATCCGGACGCAGGTCATCCATGTAGATGCCGTCCTGGCTCAGGAGCGTCAGAACGTCCTGCGCGGCCTGCACCAGCCCGGCGATCTTGCGGTCCTTGAGCGCCCGGCGCAGGGCTCTGAAGCCTTCGACATCCTCGGCATCTTCCGGGAAATGCAACGCCCGGATCATCTCGTCCGTCGACAATGGCTCGGCCTCGTCGGACGGCTGCGGGTCGAGCGCCAGCGACGCCTGCCCTTCCCCGTCGATGGTCTTCACCACCGTCGGCTGCGTCGCTTCGCGCTGGACCAGTTCGCGGGTCGTCGAGAATGTCGCCATGGCCTGCTCGGTCTGCTTCTGCGCTTCTTCGAGCTGGGCGATCTTGGCCTCGACCGCCGGATCATGGGTGGTGTGGGGCAGCGATTGGGTCAGGTAATTCTGGCGCATCGCGTCGATGGTGTTCTGGAGCCGCTCGGTCTCCTCCCGCATGACGCGGGCGGACCGCGCCGCCGAGGTCGCGAGCCAGATCACAGCGACCGGCAGGATCACCGCGAGCACCGTCACCACGAGGTTCGCAGCGCCCTGGTCGGTCAGCCCTTCGCCCAGCACGGCGAAGAACAGCACGCAGCCTCCCAGCCACAGCGCCGTCAGCAGGGCCGCGATCATATCGGACGGATCGACGCCCTGCCGCCTTGGCCGCGTTTTGCCGCTGAGTGTCAGCCCGTGATCGTTATCTTTCGGCACCATTAGGGCCCTCGATGATGGGGTCTGCCCCTAGATATACTCGATTTCGAGAATTTCGTAGGATTTCTCGCCCCCCGGCGTGCGGACTTCGACACTGTCGCCCTCTTCCTTGCCGATCAGGGACCGGGCGAGAGGGGATTTGATGTTGAGTTTGCTCTTTTCCAGGTCGGCTTCCGGCTCGCCCACGATCTGGTAGGTCTTCTCTTCGTCGGTGTCCTCGTCCACGAGCTTCACGGTCGCGCCGAACTTCACCGGACCCGACAGTTTCGCCGGGTCGATCACTTCGGCCAGGCCGATGATGCCTTCAAGCTCTTTCACCCGTCCCTCGATGAAGCTCTGCTTCTCGCGGGCGGCGTGATACTCGGCGTTCTCGGACAGGTCGCCATGTTCGCGCGCCTCGGAAATGGCGGCGATGACGGCCGGACGTTCCACCGACTTGAGTGTTTTCAATTCGTCATTCAGCGCGGTGTGGCCCGCGCGGGTCAGAAGGATCTTTTCCATGATGCTCTGTGCTTTACTTGTTCGTTCGCCCGAACATGTGCATTTGTTCAGGTTTTTTCATGGGCAGCGTAGGAAAATTACGCTATCGTTTCGGCAAAAGAAAAGCAAAATCGAGTAGTTTGCAATGACGATCTTTTACCGGTGGTCCGCGCTTTATGTCGTGGCCGGAATGGTTTTTGTCCTTCTTGTTCGTGACGATCCCGGCGCGATGGCGCGGCAAATGCTCGCTTCGATCCCCTCCCAGTTCATGCGCTTCTACACCCTCGGCGGCATCCTTCTGATCCCGCTCGCCGCAGCGCTGTACCTGATGTGGAAGCGGGGGCTGAAAGATCGCTGGCAAACCGTTGTCGGCACGCTGATTGCCTGCACATTCGTCACCATGATGTTCCCGATGGTCAAAGCCTCGCTGCCCTATGCTGTGCCGTTCTGGGCCGATCCACTTCTGGCCGACGTCGATCGGGTCCTGCACTTTGGCGTGGCCCCCTGGGTGCCCGCGCATAATCTGTTCGGCGATGTGCCGTGGGTCGTCACCGACCTGCTTTACGCGGTCTTCTGGATGTTCCCGGCGACCTACCTTCCGTTCCTGCTGGCGGTGTTCGATGCGAACCATGCCCGCGTTGTACGGTTCTCGCTGATCTATCTCGCCACCTTTTTCCTGCTCGGCAACGTCATGGCCGGGCTTTTCATGTCCGGAGGCCCGATCTACTACGACCGGCTCGTCGGCGGCGACGCCTTCGCCGATCTCGTGGCGATTTTTGAGAGCGGGGCACGCGGTGAAACGCTTACCTCGAACCTGCAAGGCCTGCTGTGGACCGCCTATGCCGAGGGCGAGCAGAAGTTCGGCTCCGGCATTTCGGCGTTCCCGTCGGTCCATGTCGCAATGACCGCGCTCTGGGCCCTGTATCTTGCGGAAGTCTCGCGCAAGCTTCTTCCGCTCTCGATCGCCCTTGTCCTGATCTACCAGGTCTTCTCGGTTTTCCTGGGCTGGCACTACGCGGTTGATGGGTATGCCTCGATCCTCGTGATCCTCGCCCTGTGGGCGCTAACACGGAAATCAGGGCAGGAAACTAACGTCGCGACGCAATTGACCCCCACCTGAGCACCCTGTAGCAATGCGCAAGTTTTTTGCGCAGGGAGTGCCTCAGATGGCGGAAATCGAACGCGAAGCCATGGACGTGGATGTGGTGATCGTGGGGGCTGGCCCCGCTGGTCTCTCCGCGGCCATTCGGCTCAAACAACTGGACCCCGACCTCATGGTCGTCGTCCTGGAAAAGGGCTCCGAAGTGGGCGCGCACATCCTGTCGGGCGCGGTGTTGGACCCCTCGGGTCTGGACGAACTGATCCCTGACTGGAAAGACAAGGGTGCGCCGGTCACCGTGCCGGTGAAGAAGGACAACTTCTACATCTTCGGGGAAGGCGGGCAAATGAAGATCCCGAACTTCCTGATGCCGCCCCTGATGAACAACCACGGCAATTACATCGTCTCGATGGGTAACGTCACCCGCTGGATGGCCGAACAGGCCGAGGCGCTTGGTGTCGAGGTTTACCCCGGCATGTCCTGCTCCGAGCTGGTCTACGGCGACGACGGCGAGGTCAAAGGCGTGGTCGCCGGTGAATTCGGCAAGAACCCCGACGGCACGCCGGGCGACGGCTACGAGCCGGGCATGGAGCTTCTGGGCAAATACACGATCATCTGCGAAGGCGTGCGCGGATCGCTCGCGAAAGAGCTGATCGGCAAGTACGACCTGGCCGCTGGTCACGACGTGCCCAAGTTCGGCATCGGGATCAAGGAAATCTGGGACGTTGACCCCGAGAACCACAACGAGGGCGAAGTCACCCACTCCATGGGTTGGCCGCTTGGGTTCAAGAATGGCGGCGGCTCGTTCCTCTACCATATCGACAACAACCAGGTTTACGTCGGCTACATCGTCGACCTGAATTACAAGAACCCCTACCTGCGCCCCTACCAGGAGTTCCAGCGCTTCAAGCACCATCCGCGCGTCGCACAGGTGCTCAAGGGCGGCAAGCGCGTGGCTTACGGTGCGCGCGCCGTGACCAAGGGCGGGTTCCAGTCAATCCCCGACACCGCCTTCCCGGGCGGGATGCTCGCGGGCTGTTCCGCCGGTCTCGTGAACCTGCCGCGCATCAAGGGCAACCACAACGCCATGCATTCGGGCCGTCAGGCCGCCGAAGCCGCCTATGAGGCGATCAAGGCGGGCCGCGCGAACGATACGGTGACCGAGTATGACGAGGCGCTGCGCACGGGTCCCGTGGGCAAAGACCTCAAGAAGGTGCGCAACGTCGCCCCGCTCAACGCGCGTTTCGGCCCGGCGGGCGGCATGGCGCTCGGCGGGTTCGACATGTGGTGGCAGACGCTCTTCGGCTTCTCGCTTTTCGGCACGCTTAAGCACGGCAAGACCGACGCGCAGGCGACCGAACCGGCGTCCAAGCACAAGGAAATCGACTACCCGAAACCCGATGGCGTCTTGTCGTTCGATCGCCTGACCAGTGTCAGCTTCTCGAACACCAACCACGAAGAGCAGCAGCCCTGCCACCTGAAACTCAAGGATGCCTCGATCCCGATTGACGTGAACCTTCCGAAGTTCGCGGAACCGGCGCAGCGGTATTGCCCGGCGGGGGTCTACGAGGTGGTCGAGGACGACGCAGGCCAGAAGAAATTCCAGATCAATTTCCAGAACTGCGTGCACTGCAAGACCTGCGACATCAAGGACCCGTCGCAGAACATCGAATGGACCGTCCCGCAGGGCGGGGACGGGCCGAATTACCCGAACATGTGATCTCTTTCACATCTGTGACATGAGGGGCGGCCAAAGGGTCGCCCCTCGTTGTATCGGCCCCCGCGAAGGGTTACGTTTCACTCCAAACTCATGACGCGAGGTCCCCTTTGCCCCGATTGACACGCCCCTTCCGCGCAAGCCTGCGCGCGGCCACCCTGACCGCGCTACTGGCCGCGCTTCCCGCAAGTTTGCCCGCGCAGACCTCCGACGGGTTCATCGGCGCCTACCTTGCCGCCCGTTCGGCAGATCAGAACGCGGATTTCAAGGCGCTGGTGGAATATGGCACCCGTGCCTTGGCCGACCGCCCCGACAACGCGGGGATCATGGAAGGTCTTCTGATCGCCTATCTCGGCCTCGGCAAACTGGACCAGGCGGTTCCGATTGCACGGCGGCTCACGGAGATTTCGCCCGATAACGAGCTGGGTCAGTTGATCCTGCTCGGCAACGAAATGGAGAATGAGAACTGGCAGGGCGTGGAACAACGTCTGAGCGAAGAATTCTCGGTCGGCGGTCTCATGGACCCGCTGATCCTTGCCTGGGCCGCCATTGGCGAAGGCAAGATGTCCAAGGCGCTCGATATCTTCGATGAGCTTGCCAAGGACGACATGGCGCGCCAGGTCTCGGCCTTCCAGAAAGCGCAGGCACTGGCCTATGTCGGCGACTACGAAGGCGCCGCGCGCATCCTGTCCGGCGAAGAAGTGGATCTGCAACTCAACCGCGCGGGCGTCATCGCTTTTGCACAGATCCTCAGCCAGCTTGAACGCAACCAGGACGCCGTCGACCTGATCGACGAACAGCTTCCCAATACCGGCGACGAGGAGATACAGACGCTTCGTGCGGAGCTGGCCGCCGGCAAGCCCATCGAATTCACCGCCATCGCCACGCCCAAGGACGGGCTTTCGGCACTGTTTTACAACGTGGGCGAAGTGCTCGCGGCCGAAGCGAACCCCTCGCTCGTCCTGATCTACGCGCGCCTCGCGCAGCATTTGAACCCGGACAATGTCTCGGCCACCCTGCTGACCGCGAGCGTGTTCGAGACGATGGGCAACCACGAGCTTGCGGTCTCAACCTATGACCAGATCGCCCCCGAAAGCCGCGCCTGGCCGCAGGCGATGCTGGGCAAGGCCGTGGCGCAGCGCCGGTCGGGCGATTCCGCCGGTGCCATAGAGACGCTGAAAGAGGTGGCCGACCGGTATCCCGAGCTCGCCCCGATCCACGTCGCCCTGGGCGACGAGTATCGCTACGAGGAAGACTGGGAAGCCGCGACCGCCGCCTACGACGACGCGATCGCACTCTACGAGGAGGAAATCGCCCAACACTGGGCCGTCTATTTCTCGCGCGGGATTACCAACGAACGCCAAGGCAACTGGGAGGCCGGCGAGGCCGATTTCCTCAAGGCGCTGGAACTGCAACCGGATCAGCCCGCCGTGCTGAACTACCTCGGGTATTCCTACGTGGAACGGCGCGAAAACCTCGACCAGGCGCTGGACATGATCCGCACCGCCGTGGAGGCCCGCCCGAACGAAGGCTACATCGTCGATAGCCTTGCCTGGGTCTACTACCGTCTGGGCCGTTACCAGGAGGCCGTGGAGCCGATGGAGAAAGCCGTCGCGCTCATGCCCGTCGATCCGGTGGTCAACGATCACCTGGGCGATGTCTACTGGGCCGTGGGCCGCACCCGCGAAGCGAAATTCCAGTGGAGCCGTGCGCTGTCCTTCGTGACTGAGGAAACCGACCTCGACGAGCTGAAGCCCGACCGCATCCGCCGCAAGCTGGAGGTGGGTCTGGACAAGGTGCTCGAAGAAGAGGGCGCGGATCCGATCCAGAATGAGGATCAGGCCGCTGTTCAATAAAGTTTTCGCCCCCGCCAAGGTGAACCTCACGCTGCACGTCACCGGGCAGCGCGACGATGGCTATCACCTGCTCGACAGTCTCGTGGTCTTTGCCGACGTGGGCGACCGGGTCGCGGTGATGGAAGCGGATGAGACGTCGCTGGAGGTCACCGGCCCGATGGCTGAGGGCGTGCCGACCGATGCCACCAACCTCGTCTGGCGGGCCGCCGCGCTTTTCGACCGCCCGGTGAAAATCACGCTGTCCAAACATCTACCCGCCGCGGCGGGGATCGGTGGCGGATCATCGGACGCCGCCGCGACGCTCCTCGCCATGGCCGAATTGACCGGGCAGAAACAGCTCCCCGCAGGCTCGGTGGAGTTGGGGGCGGACGTGCGGGTTTGCCTTATGCGCCAAGCCACCCGAATGCGCGGGATCGGCGAGTTGGTGGACCCCGTGACCAACCTGCCCCCGCTTCACGCCGTGATGGCCAACCCGCGTGTCGAAGTGCCGACGCCCGCCGTGTTCAAGGCGTTGCCAAACAAGGTGAACCCGCCGATGTCGGCGAAGCTCCCGAAATGGCAGGGCACGAAGCAGCTCATCGACTGGATCGTCGCGCAGAGAAACGACCTGGAAGCGCCCGCCATGGGCGCCGAACCCGTGATCGCTGACGTGCTCTCGGCCCTCGCCGCGCTCCCCGGCGCGCGCACGGCCCGCATGTCCGGCTCGGGCGCGACCTGTTTCGCGCTGTTCGAAACGCGGGGCGAGGCCGAAGAGGCCGCTTTGCACCTCGCAAAAGCGCAGCCCGACTGGTGGGTGACCCCGGCGACGTTCAGCTAGGCGGTAACAAAGGGTGCCGGATCAGTTGATCCGCTCGACCACGTAATCCGCGATATCCGACAGCATGTCGCGGATCGGGTCTTCGGGAAGAACCTCCAGCGCGTCTTTTGCTTTCGCGGCCCAGGCCAGCGCCGACTGACGCGTGTCTTCCAGCGCGCCGTGACGGTTCATGATCTCAAGCGCCTGCTCCAGATCGCCTTCGCCTTGCTTGTTCTTCTCCAGCGTCCGCTTCCAGAACGCCATTTCCTCGTCATCACTGTTCGAGATGGCCTTGATCAGCGGAAGCGTCAGCTTGCGGTCGCGGAAATCGTCGCCGATATTCTTGCCAGTCGCCTCGCTGCCCCAGAAATCGAGCAGATCGTCGACCACCTGGAACGCGATGCCCAGCGCGTCGCCGTAGTCATAAAGCGCCTGAATTTGTTCTTCGGACACACCGGCAAGGATACCGGCCGCTTCTGTCGCCGCGGAAAACAGCGCCGCCGTCTTGCCGCGCACCACCTTGAAGTAGATCTCTTCGGTGGTGCCGATATCCTGCGCCGCCGTCAGTTGCAGCACTTCGCCCTCGGTGATCGTGGCCGATGCGTTGGACAGCACGGCCAGGATGCGCAGGCTGTCGGTATCCGTCATCAGTTGGAACGCGCGCGCCAGAAGATAGTCGCCCACCAGAACGCTCGACTTGTTGTCCCAGAGCAGGTTGGCGGTCGGGCGACCCCGGCGCTGTTCGGACCCGTCGACAACGTCGTCATGCAGAAGCGTCGCGGTATGAATGAACTCGATCGCAGTGGCGAGCACGACGTGCTTGTCGCCTTCGTAGCCGCACATACGCGCAGCTGCCAGCGTCAGCATCGGGCGCAGACGCTTGCCGCCTGCCTCGACCAGGTGCGCGGTCACTTCGGGGATACGGGGGGCGTGCTCCGACGCCATGCGGGAGCGAATCATTTCGTCCACCGCCGACAAATCGGCGCTCAGATGCGCTGCCAACCGCTCGTGCGGCTTGTTAGCCTTCTGATCGAGCATATTCATCGTCCCGTCTGCCTCGCCTTAAGCCAGTTTTGCATGTCTCTCGACTAAAGCCGGGATAAGCCGTAGGACCCAAGTATGAAAGAGCTTCTGCGCACAAATGACCTAACTTTGATCGCCTTTGCGCGCGCCCTATTGTCCGGCGAAGGTATAGACTGCTTTGCCATGGACGTCCACATGAGCGCACTTGAGGGATCAATAGGAATTTTACCTCGTCGCCTTATGGTCCGGGAGGATGACCTGAGCCGCGCACGCCGCGTGCTGCTTGATAACGGGTTCGAGCTCGAGGAGACATGAGTATGGGATTTGCCCGCAACCTGATTACCGAGGACAAGTTCCTGGGGGGCGATCTGGTGCTCCGGCAGCCGCGCGACGGCTACCGCGCCGGGGTCGACCCCGTTTTTCTGGCGGCTTCCGTCAACGCGCATGACGGCGAAAGCGTGCTGGACCTCGGATGTGGCGCCGGGGCGGCAGGTCTTTGTCTTGCCACCCGCGTGAAGGGGCTGAAGCTTACCGGCGTCGAGCGGCAGGCGGACTATGCCGATCTCGCCCGAAGAAACGCCTTCGACAATAACATCAGTATGGAGGTGGTCGAGGCCGACCTGTCCAATCTGCCCGCAGCCCTGAAAGACGAAAGTTTCGATCACGTCATCATGAACCCGCCCTACCACCTGCGCGAGCGCTCCACGGCCTCCTCTGACGAGGGCCGCGCGCGGGCCTTGTTCGAGGAGACGCCGCTGGCGACCTGGATCGACGTCGCCACCCGCAGGCTCAAACCCCGTGGTTACATGACGATCATCCAGAAGGCCGAACGCCTGCCTGAAATCCTCACCGCCATGGATGACCGGCTTGGTTCCGTGCTGGTCAAACCGCTCCTGCCGCGCGAGGGGCGCGCGGCGGTGCTCGTGCTGGTGCAGGCCCGCAAGGGAGGGCGCGGCGCGTTCCGGCTTGCCGCCCCGCTCATCCTGCACGACGGGGCCGAGCATGTGGGTGACGCCGAAAGCTACCGACGCGAAGTCTCCGCCATCCTGCGCGATGGTGCGGCCCTGCCGCTGTGGTAGGCCAAGATCGCATCTTGGCGTGGTCAGTTTTCATAATCTAACCGACGCGGCGCGAAATCTTTGGCATTTGTTTGCCTTGGCGCCGGTTTTTGCAACGATTTCGTGACACGACTCGAATTCTGTGCTGCACTTTGATCACCATCAACAAATGGAGGACCCCTATGGACATGAGCGCACGCTTGCAGGAGCTCCGTCGGAAACATGCCAGCCTTTCCGACCAAGTCGACACAGCAATGCGAAGCCCGGGGGTGCCCGACGCGGAAATCGCCGCGTTGAAAAAAAAGAAACTTAGGCTCAAAGACGAAATCGAACGTCTCGCGACCACCTGATTTTCAGGGCGCAGGGGTCATCCCCTCTTTTCGACCCGCACGCGCCGCAATATAGGCACCTAATGTGATAAGAACGGCTGCGGCCACCAGTGCCCCACTGGCTTTGGCCGCACCCACCACGATCAGGACCAGCGTCGACAACAAAGGCGCAGCGTAGCTCGCGGTACCCAGAAGCTGGATGTTGCCGCGCTTGACCCCCACGTCCCAAGTATAGAACGCCAGCCCCACCGGGCCGAGCCCGAGTGCCGCGACCGAAGTCCAGCCCAGCGCGCCCGTCGGCCATTGGGTCTCTTCAACGGCCAGGTGCGCCCCTGTCGAGAGAATGGCGGTCGCCACGCAGAACACCGCAACGGTTTCGGTGGGGGTCTTGCCCAAGCGGCGCGACAGGACCGAATAGCTCGACCAGGTCAGCGCACAGAGCACCGCGACCGCGTAGCCGAGGCTGGCCGACGCGTCGAAGCCCGTAAACCCGCCGCCGAGGATCAAGGCCGCGCCAACAAAGCTGATGATCGCCCCGATGATATGACCGGCGCGCAGCCTCTCGCCCGGCAAAAGCCCGGAGAAAAGCACGATCAGGAGCGGCCAGAGATAGGCGATCAGCCCCGCTTCGGCCGCCGGCGCGAGGCGCAGCGCGGTGAAGTAGAGCGCGTGATAGCCGAAAAGCCCGACCGTCCCGAAGACATAGACGCGCCACGAAACGCCGCGCAACCGGGCCACCCCTCCGGTCACCAATAGCCAGACCACCCCGATCGCGCCCCCGATGGCGAAGGTCATCGCGTTGAGCTGCAAAGGCGGCACCGGGCTGCTCCCCACGGTGAACACCGCGAGCAGTGCCCAGAGCAAAACGGCGGTAAAGCCGATCAGAGTGGCCCGGATTTCGGTCATTGTGCTGACATGGCACGAAAAAACCGGCCCCGAAAGGCCGGTTCTTCGAATTCACGGGTGACCTGCGTCAGACGAGGTGCTGCGCCCCATTGGCGGTGATGGTGGAGCCATTGATGAAGCCCGCATCGTCCCCGGCGAGGAAGACCACGCAGCGCGCGATCTCTTCCGGCTCGCCCAGACGGCCCGTCGGGATGCCCGCGATGATCGACTCGCGCACCTTTTCCGGCACCGCCATGACCATTTCGGTCGCGATGTAGCCGGGGCAGATGGCGTTGGCGGTGATGCCCGCCCGCGCGCCCTCTTGGGCCAACGACTTGATGATCCCGAGGTCGCCGGCCTTGGTCGCGGCGTAATTGACTTGGCCGAACTGGCCCTTCTGCCCGTTGATCGAGGAGATCACGATCACGCGGCCGAATTTCCGCTCGCGCATCCCCGGCCAGATCGGGTGCACGGTGTTGAACACGCCCGTCAGGTTGGTGTCGATCACCTGGTGCCACTGCTCCGGCGTCATCTTGTGGAACGGCGCGTCACGGGTGATGCCCGCGTTCGCCACGACCAC
>DOUP01000256.1 GCA_003520545.1 Maritimibacter sp.
CAAAACCCTTTCTCAACTCGAGGGCGCCTTTGCTTTGGCGTTCTTGTTTGAAGGCGAGGAAGACCTGATTGTGGCTGCGCGCAAAGGCTCTCCCTTGGCCATCGGCCATGGTGACGGAGAGATGTTCGTAGGGTCAGACGCCATCGCTTTGTCCCCGCTCACAGATCAAATCACCTATCTCGAGGAAGGTGATAGCGCGGTTATTACGCGGCAGAGCCTCACCATTCGCGACCTGGAGGGCAATGAGGTTCAGCGCGAGTGCAAAACCATCAACATCGACCAAACACTGGTCGACAAAGGTGGCCATAAACACTTCATGGCAAAAGAGATTGCAGAACAGCCAACGGTTTTGGGAGAGGCCATCCGCCACTATCTGCCAAATGACGGCACTCAAATCACTCTCCCTGGTGGGGACATCGATTTTGCAAAGGTTAACCGACTGGTGATGGTGGCTTGCGGCACCGCATCGTACGCTTGCTTGACCGCAAAATACTGGTTTGAACAAATCGCTGGCATTCCGGTGGAAGTGGATGTCGCATCCGAATTCCGGTATCGCGAACCGCCAATTACTGACGGCACGGTTGCGCTGTTTGTCTCTCAATCAGGCGAAACCGCCGATACTCTTGCCGCACTGCGGTTTTGCGCTGGAAAAGCAGAAAAAATCGTCTCCGTCGTAAATGTGCCAGAAAGCTCAATTGCCCGGGAGAGTGATCTTGCCCTGCCCATTTTGGCGGGCGCGGAGATTGGTGTCGCATCGACCAAAGCGTTTACCTGCCAATTGAGTGTTCTCCTGGTTCTCGCCCTGAAAGCGGCGAAGGACCGTAGGCGCCTCACACCAGACGCTCTGGACAGCCACCTGTCAGACCTGCGTGCTTTGCCTGGCTTGGTCAATCAGGCCCTCGGGTCGGAGAGCCAAATCGCCCAGATCGCGGCCAAGCTAGCTGAGGCGCGCGACATATTATTTCTGGGACGGGGGCGCATGTTCCCGCTTGCCTTAGAAGGGGCACTGAAACTTAAGGAAATCAGTTACATTCACGCCGAAGCTTACGCGTCCGGCGAGTTAAAGCACGGCCCAATCGCGCTGATTGATCAGCACGTTCCGGTTGTTGTACTGGCGCCTCGAGACGAGCTTTATGACAAATCCATCTCCAACATGCAGGAGGTCATGGCACGCGGCGGTCGCGTCCTCCTGATCGCCGATGCCAAGGGCATCGCGCAGGCAGGCACCGGCGTCTGGCGCACCATCACCATGCCCGACGCGCCCGAGCTGATCCAACCGATCCTCTACGCGGTCCCCGCGCAGCTCCTGGCTTACCACGCCGCGATCGCCAAGGGCACCGACGTGGACCAACCCCGCAACCTGGCGAAATCGGTGACGGTGGAATAAGCGCCGCGCCAACCCGGAGAGACCGCATGGCCAAACAGTTCGACGCCCTCGACGACCGCCTGACCGCCTTCATCGAAGACCAACATGTGTTCTTCGTGGGCAGCGCCGGCACCGACAGCCGCGTCAACGTCTCGCCCAAGGGCATGGACAGCCTGCGGGTCATGGGCCCCAACCGCATCCTCTGGCTCAACTACACAGGGTCCGGGAATGAAACCGCCGCCCATCTGGCGCAGGTGAACCGGATGACCCTGATGTGGTGCAGCTTCACCACCCGCCCCCTGATCCTGCGCTGCTACGGCACCGCAGACGTGATCCACCCCCGCGACGACGACTGGGCCGAGGCCGTGGCGCATTGGGGCGACCCCCTCGGTGCGCGGCAGGTCTACGACATGCAGGTCGACCTCGTGCAGACCTCCTGCGGCTACGGCGTGCCCTTCATGGATAACGCCCGTGACCGCGACACCATGACCAGATGGGCCGATGACAAGGGCGAACAGGGCATCCGCGACTACTGGGAAGAAAAGAACACCACCAGCATCGACGGGTTGCCCACGGGGATCTTCGAATGACGCTGGACGAGGCGCTCGACGCCCTGCGCGCCCGGATCGAACCGGGCCGGGCCGAAGGTCAAAAGACCTATCACAAGCAAACGCGCGAGGTGTTGGGCATCCCGAACCCGGTGCTCAACGACCTGACGAAAGACTGGCGCCGGTCGCTTTCCGTTCAGGAGCGTGTGGAGCTCGCAAGCGCCCTTTGGGACACGGATATCTTCGAAGCGCGGCTGGCGGCGGCCAAGCTTCTGACCCAGGCCCGGATCAAACCCGACGATGCCGTATGGGCGCTGATCGGGTCCTGGGTGCCCGAGTTCGATAGCTGGGCCATTGCGGATCACGCCTGCATGGCGGGACAGAAACGCCTCACCGCCGACCCGGTCCGCATCGAGGATGTCGAGCCATGGACCCGGTCGGACCACCTTTGGACCCGTCGCGCCGCGCTGGTCATCACCCTGCCGTGGACCAAGCAGAACAACCCCAAACCCGACGACCTCGCCATCCGCGACCGGGTGCTGGGCTGGGCCGCGTCTTACGTCGATGACCCGGAATGGTTCATCCAGAAAGCCGTGGCATGGTGGCTGCGCGACCTGTCGAAACACGACCCCGCGCGCACCCGCGCCTTTCTGGACAGCTACGGCGACAGGATGAAGCCCTTCGCCCGCAAGGAAGCCGCGAAATACCTGGCCTGAAACGCGCCCGCCGGGCAAGCGCTTGCCACTCTGGCCCTCCCGACATAGTTTCCACGGAAATGACATCGAGGAGGAAATCATGTCTGCACCGACCCCGCCGTTTCGCGCCGATCACGTCGGCTCGCTCCTGCGTCCTGCCGCCATCAAGGACGCCCGCAAGAAGCATTTCGAGGACGGCACCCTCAGTGCCGAAGAGCTGACCGCCGTCGAAGACGCGGAAATCCCCGCGCTCATCAAGATGCAGGAAGAGGTCGGGTTGAAGGCCGTGACCGACGGCGAAGCCCGCCGGTCCTTCTGGCACTACGACTTCATGGGCATGCTCACCGGGCTCGACCTTGAGGAACGCGACGAAGGCGTGCAGTTCGCCGGTGTCAAACTGCGTCCGATTTTCCCGACGATCACCCAAAAGCTCGACTTCCCGGACGATCACCCGATGCTCGATCACTTCAAGTTCGTGGCCGCCAACACCTCGGTGGTCCCGAAAATCTCGATCCCCGGCCCCTCCTCCCTGCACTTCCGCACCGCGCCGGAGGACATCCGCGTCAAGGACTACGAGGACAGCGAAGCGCTCTTCACCGACATCGCCGCAACCTACAAGAAAGCCGTGGAGAAATTCTACGCCGCAGGCTGCCGCTATCTCCAGATGGACGATATCTTCTTCGCCTACCTCTGCGACCCAAAGCACCGTGCAGAGAAGCAAGCCAACGGACAGGACCCGGACTGGCTGATCCAGAAATACAGCTGGATGATGCGCGAAGCGATCAAGGACCGCCCCGCCGACATGCACATCGGGATGCACATGTGCCGCGGCAACTTCCGCTCCACCCACGCTGCCGAAGGGGCCTATGACCTCGCCGCCGAAGCGATCTTCGACACCGGCGTCGATATCTTCTTCATGGAGTACGACACCGACCGCGCCGGCGGACTGGAGCCGCTGGGCCTCCTGCCCAAGGGCAAGCAGCGCATCCTGCCGGGCTTCGTCACCACGAAGACGCCGGAGCTGGAAAGCATCGACTGGCTCAAGTCGAAATTCGACGAGGCCTCCAAATACGTCGACATCGACCAGCTCGGCATCGCGCCGCAATGCGGCTTCGCCTCCACCGAAGAGGGCAACGCCGTGACCGAAGACGACCAGAGGAAGAAACTGGAACTCATCGTCAAATGCGCGGAAGAGATCTGGGGCGGGGTGTAAGCCGCGCCGCCAAGAATGCAAAAAGGACCAACGGTCCACCAAGGGCGCCCCATGCGGGCGCCTTTTTCGTCTCCGGGCGCAGGGCCGGACAAGACACCGGCGCAGCGCCGCCATTTGGAACAATGTTCTACGCAACACACCGAAAGGACGCAGAGATTCATTTGAAATCGTGAATATGGCCTGCCAATTGGGACGTAATTCCAAACGGAGAGCTGCCATGTTTGAATCTTTCGGCTTCGAATCCCTCACCGCCCCGCAAGCGGCGGTCTTTGTTGCGCTGGCCTTCGGCCTTGCCTTCGGCATCCTCGCCGAGCGCACCGCGTTTTGCTTTCGCCGCGCCCTGGTCGGATCGGATCGCAAACAGGCGATGGGCGTCTGGCTCACCGCGCTGGCCGTGGCCGTGATCGGCACCCAAGGTTTGGTTGCTGCCGACCTGATCGGCTTTGCGGATCACCGCTTCCTGGCCGCCGACCTGCCCTGGCTCGCCATCGTGATCGGCGGTCTGGCCTTCGGCGTCGGCATGGTGCT
>DOUP01000193.1 GCA_003520545.1 Maritimibacter sp.
TCCCCCGCCATTTCATCGGTGCGTTCGAGGTCTCCTCCGACATGACGATCTGGTCGGGGCTGGGCGCACTTTGGGGGTCCGCGTTCACGGTCTTGTCATTCCTGACCACCACCGGGTTCGTATCCGAGGCCTGGGAGGCGTCACAGGCCTGGTCGGGGCTGTCGACCCAGGGCCTGATCCTGATGGGACTGGCTTTGGTCGGCGGCGGCGTGGCGACAACGGCAGGGGGGGCGAAGCTCCTGCGGGTCTTTGCACTCTACCAGCACGGTAAACGCGAACTCGACAAGCTGGTGCATCCGAATTCGGTCGCGGGCTCCGGCTCCGAGGCGCGGCATATTCGTCGTGGCGGTGCCTATATGGCTTGGGTCTTCTTCATGCTGATGACGCTTTCGGTCGCGCTGGTCATGGTGGCGTTTTCCTTCACGGGCGAGACGTTTGAACAGGCTGTCGTGCTGACGGTCGCGAGCCTGACAACCACGGGGCCGCTCGCCGAAATCGCGGCGTCCGCGCCAATAAATTACGGCGCGCTGTCGGTTTCCGGCAAGCTCGTGCTCACGGTCGCGATGGTGCTTGGCCGGCTTGAAACGCTGGCGATCATCGCGCTTCTCAGCCCCGATATCTGGCGCCCGCGCGGGCGTTGAAATGGCGCTAACAAATTCGGGGCTTTAAATTCGCAAATTGTTAATTACTATCGAGTGCGTAAGAGATTATCTGCCGGTTGCCGGCAGCACGATAAAACAAGGGAAATAAGCGATGGCTGCCGATCGACAGAATTTGCAAGACGCATTTCTTAACCATGTGCGCAAAGCGAAAGTGCCGGTGACGATTTTTCTCATCAACGGCGTGAAACTTCAGGGTGTCATTTCCTGGTTCGACAACTTCTGTGTGCTTCTCAAGCGCGACGGACAGAGCCAGCTGGTCTATAAGCACGCGATCTCCACGATCATGCCGGCCCAGCCGATTGACCTCTACAACGGCGATGATAGCTAATCTTGGAACAAGCTGATGGTGCGGGGTCGACCCGCGCCTATGTGATCCACCCCGAACTTACCTCGGACCCGGAGCGGCGCGATGCCGGTCCGGCGCTCGAAGAAGCTGTGTCCCTGGCGGCGGCCCTCCCCGACCTAGAGGTCGTGGGGCAGGAGATCGTGCGGCTGCAACGTCCGCATCCCGGTCATCTGTTCGGGACCGGCAAGACGGACGAGTTGGGACAGGCGATCCACGATGCCGAGGTCGAGCTTGTGCTGATCGACGGACCGGTCAGCCCGGTGCAGCAGCGCAATCTGGAGAAGGCGTGGAAGGTCAAGATCCTCGACCGGACCGGGCTGATCCTTGAGATTTTCTCGGATCGGGCGGCGACGCGCGAGGGCGTGTTGCAGGTGGAGATGGCTGCGCTGTCCTACCAGCGCACGCGATTGGTGCGGGCCTGGACCCACCTTGAGCGTCAGCGCGGTGGCTTGGGGTTCGTGGGCGGACCCGGCGAGACGCAGATCGAGGCGGACCGGCGGGCGATTGACGAGCAGCTCAACCGGCTGCGCAAGCAACTGGCCAAGGTCGTGAAAACGCGCGAATTGCACCGGGCCGCGCGGGCCAAGGTGCCGTTCCCCGTCGTCGCGCTCGTGGGCTACACCAATGCGGGCAAATCGACGCTGTTCAACCGGATGACCGGGGCCGAGGTCATGGCGAAAGACATGCTCTTTGCCACACTGGACCCGACCATGCGGAGTATTGATCTGCCCGGTGGGCAACAGGTGATCCTGTCGGACACGGTGGGCTTCATCTCGGACCTGCCGACACAGCTGGTCGCGGCCTTCCGGGCGACATTGGAAGAAGTGCTGGGCGCGGACCTGATCCTTCACGTGCGCGACATTTCCCATGCGGAGAGCGAGGAACAGGCCGAAGACGTGTTGTCCATCCTTGCCGATCTCGGGGTGTCCGAGGATGTGCCGCTGATCGAGGTCTGGAACAAGATCGATCTTTTGGACGGTGAAAGCCACGATGCCTATCAGACCCAGGCCGAGCGAACCGAGGACGTCGTGGCGATCTCGGCCTGGACGGGCGAGGGGCTGGACACGCTTTACGACGCGATTGACATGGCCCTGGCGCAGGACACCGCGGAGGAGGTGCTGCGGCTTGGATTTGCCGAGGGGCGCAATCGGGCGTGGCTGCACGAAGCGGGCGTTGTCGAAAGTGAGGTCCAGGACGAGGACGGCTGGGTATTGACCGTGCGGTGGACGGCGAAGCAAGCTGCGCAATATGCCAAGGATACGGGCTGACACTCAGCGGCGGTGTGGGCCGCCCACCGCAAGAGGGCTTATGCGAAACGGACGACCCACGCCGTGAGTGACGGCATGTAAACGCGCTATGTTAGCGCGCTTCACGCGGGGCGTATGGCTTGAATTGCTGCGCTTGCAAAGTGATTTTTGACCAAACGGTAGTTTTTGTGAACGCGTGGAGCCCCTCACCTTTGACCGAATGGTAAAAAAGACATTCATTTCAAAGTTGTGCGGTTTTTCCCTTATTTCATTGGGCCAAGGCGCAATGTTACATTTTCCCTATGACATTTAATGCCAGAACCGAGTGTCGGGTTCGCGTGTCGCGGCTATTGCGCTGCGGGAGAGAGAATCGTCGTGCCGACAGCGGCTGCGCGGGCGAGGTCCGGGTCGAGCGACATGGGGATGTATTCGCCCCGCCGCCACAGTTCTCCGAGGTCTTCGTAGTGTCGTGACAGGAAATGGCCGGATTGCCCCGTGGCGGTCACGAACAGCGAGCTATCGGGGTCCGCGAAATCGTAGATGCCGCGATAGCCTGCGCCGTGGACGTTCAGGAAAGGCTGCGGGTCGCGGCCCGAGGTGCGGCCGCGCAGAAGCGTGTTGTCACCGCCCGAGGTAGATTGGCGGATATTCACGAACCATCTGAGCACGGGCACGTCGCCGAGGACCTGGTGATCATGGGTGGCCTGGTGGGCGTCGCCCCAGCGCAGCGCCTCGGTCTTGCCGCCGAAGGTCTCGTCGATCCAGATCAGAGCGTCATCCAGCGCGACGCGGGCGATGTCGGTGCAGGTTTCGGTCGGGGCCGATTGCACCACGTCGCACCAGACCCCGGCGCCGTCCACGTCGCGGAACACGCGCTCGATGAAAATCGGCTCGACATGGTTGAACGCATTGGCCAGCGGGCCAAGCTCGTCCCGGATAAGACGGTTTTGCAGCGCCCGCATCCACGCCATGTAGATGAGCGGTTCCGGGAGATGTTCGTTCATCTCGCCGTTCCAGTTTGCCAAGAGTTCCAACGCGCGCTGGCGGGCCCGTTCGGGCGTGCCCTCGGGGGCCGCGTCCCCGGTGAACCAGAGGTCCGCACCGACAAGCGGGAGCAGGTTGCGGGCGGTGATGGACACGGTGTCGAGCTGCGCCTCCATGAAGCTTTCGCGGGTGTGGACTTCGCGCCCCTGCATGAGCCGCTGCCAGCGTTGCACCCGCTGGCTGTCGCCCCATTCGTAGCTGACGTGAAGGGGAAAGGGGCGTTCCAGGAGCTTGTTGTTCGTGTTGCCGACAATGCCGCCGGAGGGCGAGACGAACTCGGGGTTGGCGGCATAGGGTTCGCGGCCGCGCCAGAGATTTTCCGGCCGCCATGCGGGCGCGGGCAGGCGTCCCATGGATTGGTGTTCCGCCTCTCGCCGGGGCATGTGACCGATGGTCTTGAGCGCAATGGTATCGCGGTCGATCATGGTCACGTTCTGCGAGGGCGCCACGAAACCTTCGCCCGCTTCGATGCCTTCCGCCACGGTTTTCGCGCGCATCAAGCGCATGGCGGACGTCATGGAGGGGTCGTCGGGCGTCAGCAGGGTCCACTGGACCGAGGCCAGGTGACCGGCGGGTGTCACGGAGCCCAAGTTATACTGGGACGGGGGCAGGATCGGTCCGTTTGGCGACCATTGCAGGGTGATGGTGCGCGAGGGTTGGTCCTTGATCCGGATGATCGAGGGGCGCTCGGTCAGCGTGGCCCAGCCATCGGGCGTCTGCACCTGTTTCGGGTTGTCCGGGTTCTGTTTCTCGATCAGCACGTCCTGGGTGTCCATGTAGGACGAGGTGAGGCCCCAGGCGAAATCCGCACTGCGGCCCAGAAGGACGGCGGGCACACCGGGGATCGTCGCGCCGATCACGTCGCCCGAGGAGAGTTCGAGGCGCGCGAGATACCAGATGGTGGGGGCCGACAGGCCGAGGTGCGGGTCGTTGGCCAAAAGCGTGCCGCCAGAGGCGCTGCGGTTCGGAGCCGCAGCCCAAGCGTTGGAGGCACCGGACAGGCTTGGCAAAGAAAACGGCGATAGTGGGTGCTCTGGCAGGGTGGTGCTTTTGGCAAACTTCGGCGTGTTGGGCACGAGGCTGGCGTATTCGGGAAGAGCAGCAACGCCGGTTCCTGGCGCGTCGGGCAAGATGTCGACAAGACGGGCTTGATCTGGCAGCGCGAGCGACGTGCGGGCGCGTAAGACTTCGAATTGCATGTGGCCTGTGAGTTGCAGTGCCATGAGTTTCTGCAAGGCAATGGAGTCTGCTGGCTGCCAGGGCGCAAAACTCTGTTT
>DOUP01000269.1 GCA_003520545.1 Maritimibacter sp.
CCGCCCTGCGCAACGCCGGTGTCGTCAAAGACCTGTGCCCGGACCGCATAACTTGATGGATCGAAGCCTGTGAGCGCGCCATCGGTCCAGGCGATGACGAACCCGCCGCCCTCCAGGGCGGCCACTTTCGGCGCGAACTGGTCGTCCGCCGTGGTCGAATTGACAGTGATCGCGGCAAGAATGGTGCTCCCCGTTCGATCAACGATCTTGGCACGGACATCACGATGGCCCGGCGCGCCATCCGTATAGGTTACGACGACACGGTCGCCCCCCAGAACGGCGATGTCGGGATCTTCTTGCACGCCGGCGGTGAGATCGTTCACCCGAAAAGGCGCGCCCGAAGGCGTACCGTCCGCGTTCATCAGCCCGAGCATGACGGCGGCGTCCCCGTCTCCGAAACTGCCCGAAAGGTCGGTGAACGCAAAGCCGATCTCGCCGGTCGCAAGCGCGGCAAGGGCGCCGCCGGCCTGGTCTCCGGCGGTCACGGCCGGGGCAAGAAAACCACCCGTCAAAGGCGCGCCGACCGCCGAATATACCCGCGCCCGAAGTGCGCCATCGGTATCATCCGCCCCGCTGTCGGCACCGTTCGAAAAATCGTCATAGAGGACGACCACGCCTCCCGTCGCCACGAGCCGTGGATTGATCTGATCCAAGGTGGTCACGGTGTTTACCTGTATCGGATCGCCGATCAGGGTGCCTGCAAGGTCATGGAATTGAAGCCGAATGGCAAAGCCATCGGGATCGGACCCGCCGAATTCCGACGTCCTGCTGAAATCGCCATAGGCTACTGCGAAGCCGCCGCCCGCCAGGGCCACGATCGAGGGTGCGTTCTGGGTGCTGAAGGTGATCCTGTTGGTGAGAAACTCTTCGCCCCAACGGCTCGGCGTGGACATCGCGCCCTCCTCGTCTGCCGCCCCCGTCACCGTTGGGCAGGGGACCATTAACCTTGATGAAGGTTTAAGGGCGCTTGGTTAGCAAAGGGTTAAGGTCGGCATTGGGACCCCGCACCCAACGAAAAAGGCCCCGCAGATTGCGGGGCCTTTGGAGAAGGTCTTGAGGCGTCGCTCAGTTCGTGGCGCCCATGTTGCCATTGTTCATCTTGCCGGCCCCCATATTCCCCATATTGGGCTGGCGTTCGAGATCGACCGGGATCTCGACGTTCATCTCGCCTGCTTTTTCGAAAATCAGCGTCAGCTCGATGAGATCGCCCTGCTCCCAAGCACCGTTCAAGCCCATGAACATGACGTGATCGCCGCCACGTTGCAGCGAATGAGTCTCGCCCGCAGCAACCGGGAAGCCCTCTTCGACTTCGACCATGCGCATCACGCCGCCTTCACCCTCGATATGGGTGTGAAGCTCGGTGCGTTTCGCGACGGTGGATTTTGCGCCGACGAGCCGGTCGTCCTCATCGCCCGTATTGACGATCTGGAAAAAGGCGGCGCCGGCCATGGCGTTCATACCCGCGGCCCGTGCATAGGGGTCCTGGATGGCGATTTCGCTCTCGGCGAAAGCGGGCATGGCGAGAGTTGCGGCGATGGCCGCGATAAGGGTGCGTTTCATGTGTATGTCCTGTGATTTGCGTCTCTGAAGGTGGGATCAGAGCGCTACAGGTGGCCCCCGCGCGGACGGCGAAACCTCGTCTCGCGCCACCAGAAGGGACAAAACGGTGGGCTCGACGCGGTCGACAAGAAGCAGTTTGGGCTGCGGCAGGTCCGGCGCCGTCATGGTCGCCACGAATATGGAATGGCCTTCGGGGCAGACCTCGGTCGCCTCGATCGGTTCCCCGTCCGGGCCAATCGTGATGGTGGTCATGCCCACACCGGAACAGATCACGATCTCCATCCCGATGTCATGCGACGCCCCCTTCGCCTCCGCGAGCACGAAGCCGGACATGGCAAGCACGAAGCTCAGGATATAGGCGAAGAGACCACGCATGGCCGGATTGGTAAGCCTTTGTCAGTGGCCGCGCAAGGTTGGGAATGTCGCAGGCCCCGCGTCCAGCGGCGATCCGGTGGCGATCCGGTTGTGACCAGGGGTCAGCCTGTTAGGTTCCGGGAAACCAGAGAGGACAGATATGCCAACATTGACCGAAGCCGAAGACATTTCCGACATCGCGTTTGCCTACATCGGGTCGAAGGCCCTGTTCGCGGCCATCGAATTCGGTTTGTTCACCGCTTTGGCGGGCGGGCCGAAGGACGTGGACACGCTGGCGGCCGAGATCGGGCTACCCCGCGAACGCTGCCACACGTTGATGACGGCGCTGACGGCTTTGGGGCTGACGGTTGCGGAGGCCGAGGGCTTCGCGAACTCCCCGGCGGCGGAGGCTTTCCTCGTCGAAGGCTCGAAATACGACTTCTCGGATTACCTGCGGCTCCAGGTGGGCCAGCAGATGTATCCCTTGATGGATCAGATCGAACCGGCGCTGAAAGGCACCCTGCCCGAAGATGCCACGGACAGCTACGCCACATGGTTTTCCGACCCCGAGGAGGCCCGGCGCTATTCAGAAAGCCAGCACGCAGGGTCCATCGGTCCTGCACGCAGCCTTGCCAAGCGGGTGGACTTGTCGAAAACGAAACGCCTGCTGGACGTCGGTGGCGGCACGGGTGCCATGGCAATCACGCTGTGCGAGGCGTTCCCGGACCTGACGGCGACGATCATCGACTTTCCGAATGTCGCGGTGCTGGGCGAAGCTTATGTGGCCGAGGCGGGTCTTTCGGACCGGATCCACTACACCCACGGCAATGCGCTGACATCGGACTGGCCGACACAACAGGACGCCGTTCTCATGTCCTACCTGTTCTCGGGCGTGCCGGATCATTTTCACGACGGCATGATCGCAAGGGTCTTCGACCACCTCGCGCCCAATGGTCAGTTTCTGATCCATGATTTCATCGTCGACACGGATCACACCGGGCCGAAGAACACCGCGCTTTGGCAGCTTCAGCACACGGCGTTCACGCCGGAAGCCCGCTCGCTCGACGATGCCTGGTTGACCGAGGCGCTGACCAAGGCGGGCTTTGCCGACGTCACGGTCGGCGCTATGATCCCCGGCATGACCAAGCTCGTCACGGCGCGCAAACCCGCCTGAAACCGGGTTCGCGCCATGGGTCACAGCCCGGCGAGCCAGAGGTAGATCGGCAGGCCAATCGCGACGTTGAACGGGAACGACACACCGAGGGAGAGGGTCAGGTAGATGCCGGATTCCGCCTTCGGCAGGGCGATACGCATGGCCGCCGGGACCGCGATATAGGACGCGGAGGCGGCGAGAACCATGAGGAGAAACGCGCTTCCGGTCTGCATTCCGGCGAGGTTCGCGAGCCCCCAGGCCGATACCGCGCCGATCATGGGCATGACGAGGCCGAAGAGGAACAGCCCCGGCGACAGAAGGTGGCGGTTACGCATGAGGCTGCGCCCCGCCGAGAGCCCCATGTCGAGCAGGAACAAGCACAAGACACCCGTGAACGGCGTCACCACGAAGGGCGCGATCATGTCCATACCCTCGGGCCCGGTGGCCGCGCCGATGGCGAAAGCCCCGACCAGAAGCACGATGGACCCGTTGGCGAGGATGTCCCGGTACAGGCCCGGTCCGCTGTGCCCCACGCCCGACCAGCGATGCGCGATCCAGAGGGCCGAAAGGATGGCGGGCGCTTCCATCGCTGCGGCCACTGCCACCATGTATCCGTCATGGGCGATCCCGGTGAGGTCCAAGAGGCTGACCGCCGTCACGAAGGTTACGATGGAAATCGACCCGTAGTGCCCCGCGACCGCCGCCGCGTTCATCAGGTCGAGCCGGGTCATCGTGCGGATGAGCAGGAAGGCAACGAAGGGCAAGGCAAGCGACAGGATGACGCCAAGTCCGATGGCTACGAAGAGATCACGGTGCAACCCGTGCTCGGCCAGGGACACCCCGCCTTTGAACCCGATCGCGAGCAAAAGGTAGAGCGACATGACCTTGGCCGCGCCCTCGGGGATCGAGAGGTCGCTCCGCGCCAAGGCCGCCGCGAGGCCGAGAAGAAAAAACAGGATCGTCGGGACGAGCAGGTTGCTCGCCAGGGTATCGAAAGCTGCGGACATGGTGGTCTCCAGTGGCTGATCGTCACGATGCGCGCCTTGCCTGAGCCATTTCCATAAGAAAAATACTTGCTTTCTAATTTTTACATAGTCTTAACCTATGAAATGAACCTGACCCTTCGACAACTGGAATACATCGTAGCCGTCCATCGCCTGGGCCGCTTCGGGCTTGCCGCCGAATTGCTCAACGTCAGCCAACCGAGCCTCTCGGCACAGATCGCGAAGGTCGAGGCAACGCTCGGCGTGCGGCTGTTCGAGCGGGACCGAGGGGGCGTGCAAGTCACCGCGCGGGGCGAGGATTTCGTAAGGCGGGCGCAAACCATCCTCGCGCAGGTGCAGGACCTGACACTTGCCATGGCCAGCGACGTGCCGTTCGGCGGACGCCTTCGTCTGGGTGTGCTACCGTCGATTGGTCCCTACCTGCTTCCGCAGGTGGTGCGCTCGATCCACCGGGACCAGCCGGACCTGAAGGTGCTGGTGCGAGAAGAGGCGACACAGGGTTTGGAACGGGGCCTGCGCTCCGGTCGGTTCGACGCGATCCTGTCGACCCCTGAGGATCACCCCAACACGCGGCAAACCCGGCTTTTCAACGAAAACCTCTGGATTGCCACCGCCGTCGACGATCCGTTGGCACGGACGGGCGGGCCTGCGACGGCACAGGACCTTGCCGGGCAGCGCCTGTTGACCCTGGACAATTCACACCGGCTGTCACGTATCGTCTATGCTCTGGCCGCTGAAGCCGGGGGGATGGTGTCGGATGATTACGAAGGCACCAGCCTCGACTCGATCCTGTTGATGGCCGCCACCGGCGCGGGTGTAGCCATTATCCCCGAGTTGTTCGCCAAGCGTCAGGCCATGTTTCGCGAGGAGGTGACGGTGCGGCCCTTGGCGCCGGAGAGCGCGACGCGGGATATCGCGTTGATGCTGCGCACGGGCGAGGATCAGTTGGCAGGGCACGCTTTGCTTTCGAAAACGCTGCGCGATGCGGCCGAGGCGCTTGGCCTTCGGACCTATGGCGGGGGTTGACCAGAGGATGACCCGGCACAGAAAAACGGCCCCACCATTGGCGGAGCCGCTCTGACAATCAATGGAAGTGCGATCAGGCTTCGGCCTGAGCCTTCATGATCTCTTTCTTGACCTTCAGCGCTTTCGCGGACAGCTCAACGTCCTTGGCTTTCGCCAGGTACTTGTCCAGACCACCACGGTGGTCGACGGTGCGCAGAGCCGACGCCGAGATGCGCAGCTTGATCGGGCGACCGAGGGTTTCCGACACGAGCGACACGTCGTTCAGGTTCGGCAGAA
>DOUP01000013.1 GCA_003520545.1 Maritimibacter sp.
TGGGAAATGCCGTTCTGGGCACCGTATGAAACAAAGATCGAACCGGGTATCGCGAACCTCGACAACGCGCCGTCGGGCGGAATGGCGGGGTCGATCACCGCCGCGCTATTCTTGAAACGCTTCGTGACCGACACGGAACGCTATCTGCATTTCGATATTTACGGCTGGCAGCCCAGCGCCGCCCCGGCCCGACCCAAAGGCGGGGTCGGCCAAGGCGCACGCGCCCTGTTGGACGCCCTGCCGGGGATGCTGAAGCTGTGACCGACCGACGACTACTCAAGGCCAATGGACGCGTCGCGCACGTGTCATTGAAAGGCGAGGTGGAGGCGGAAGAATACCGCGAAGGCCTGCCGCACCAGGTGAGTATGCAAAGCGCGGCGATCCTGGCCTCGCCGCAGGGGCCGCGGGATCGCGAGCTTTTAACGGGTGAGGTGTTCCACGTGCTCGACCAGGAGCATCGCTTCGCCTTCGGGTTCGCCGAGAAGGACGGATATTGCGGGTGGATCTTCTCCGAGCTTTTGATGCCGGCTCGCCCCGCGACCCATCGAGTCACCGCCCCGCGGTCCTTTCGCAAGAGCACGCCGGACATCAAGGCATGGGAGCGGGTGTTTCCCCTGTCCTACGGGGCACGGCTGGAGGTCACCGATGGCGATGACACATGGTCGATGATCGTGCTGCAGGAAGATCAAAAGAGCGACGAGCTTTCGGAATATGTTGTGCCGACGCGCCACCTTGCGCCCCTTGATGAGCAGGCCACGGACCCTGTGGCCGAAGCCGCCAAGTTCCTTGGGACACCCTATCTCTGGGGCGGCAACACGAGCTTCGGCATTGATTGTTCCGGTTTGGTTCAGGCCGCGTGGGAAGCCTGCGGCGTTATCCTACCGGGCGACAGCGACCTACAGGCCGAGGCTGGAGAATCCGTGGACGATCTGGCACCGGGAGACCTGGTCTTCTGGAACGGTCATGTAGCGATGGTGGCCGACGAGAACCGCCTTATCCATGCCAATGTCCACCACATGGCTACCGCCTTTGAGCCCTTCGACGAAGCGATCGCACGAATCGAAGCGCAAGGGGATGGAAAGATAACGGCCCGCCGCCGGATCAGTCGACCGAACGAATGAGCTTGCGCTCCAAGACACGCAAGACCGTGCGTAGATCGCTTCCGCGTTTCAATATCTGACCATCCATGCCGATCACCGCGTATTGACCCTGCCTATTTCGCAATTTCGGGCGTTTTTCGATCCGATACAACGGGTGTTCGGCAGCGCGCCGGAAGACCGAGAAAACCGCAACATCGCGCAGGAATGACATACCGTAGTCGCGCCACTCACCGGCGGCGACCATGCGCCCATAAAGCCCAAGGATGGTCGAAAGCTCCTTGCGGTCGAAAGCGACCTTGTCCTGTTGAGACTGCGGAAACGGTGTGGGCGCGTTCATATACTTAGATTGGAGGCAAAGAGGCGGCAAATCAATGGGGCTGAACCCGCGCCCCAATTCGAACGCAAAATAACCTGTGCTTTTTCACGGACCGCCCATCATCATGCCGCCTTTGACCATCAAACCGTATGAACGAAGCGAAAGCTTCCCCGGCGCCGCATTCAACAGCCCCCACCCAGTTCGTGGCGCCGGGATCCAAAACCCCACCCGAAACGGTGGGGTTTTGCATCTGTGGCGGGCGTTGGCGCAGCGTCACCCGCCGCCAATGAGCGCCCCGGCGGCAAAGACGAGTGCCCCGCCCAGAACCACCTGGAATGTCGCACGCAGGAAAGGCGTGTCCATGAACCGGTTCTGAATCCAGACGATCGCCCAAAGCTCAACGAAAACCACGATGATAGCGAGAGTCGTCGCGGTCCAGAACTGCGGGATCAGGTAGGGCAAAGCGTGACCCAGCCCCCCAAGTGTCGTCATGACGCCCGAGGCAATCCCGCGTTTCCATGGGCTGCCGCGCCCGGAGAGTTCCCCATCATCCGACGCCGCTTCCGTGAACCCCATCGAGATACCGGCACCGATAGACGCGGCGAGACCGACAAGGAATGTCGTGTGGGTGTTCTGGGTGGCAAAGGCCGTCGCAAAAATCGGCGCGAGGGTCGAGACCGACCCATCCATGAGACCAGCCAAGCCGGGTTGAACCCAGGTCAGAACGAACTGGCGCTTGGCGGTCTCGTCTTCCGCCTCGCGCGCCTCGCCCCCGAGGTATTGCTTCTCCAGCTGACCCGCCGTATCGCCGTGCCCGGCTTCCGCCGCCGCGAGGTCACCCAGCAATTTGCGTGTGTCCGCGTCGGACGTGCGATCGGCGGCTTTGCGGTAGAACTGCTCTGCCTGCCGCTCCATCTCCCGCGCTTCGGCCCGCATCCGCTCCAGCCCGAGATTCTCGACCAGCCAGACCGGTTGGCGTGCGAAATAGCCGGCGACGTGTTCACGCCGGATAAGCGGGATCGTTTCCCCGAAGCGGCGTTTGTGTTCGTCGATCAACCACTGACGGTGGCTGTCTTCTTCCGTTGCCATCTCTTCGAAAACTTTTGCCGATGCCGGATACTCTTCGCGCAACCGCTCGGCATACTGACGATAGATGCGCGCGTCGTCCTCTTCGTTCGATATTGCGAGCGCGAGGATTTCCTGTTCGGACAGGTCGGAAAAACGACGACGGGATGTGGAAAAGCCGGGGATCATGAGCACTTCAACCTTTGGAATGGTTCTAAGGTGACTTTACCGGACCCAAAGGCAAGAACGCAATGCGACTTAATCGACCCTGCGGATATAGACGTGATTGCTTTCGCGTTTGGTCTCGAACCGCTTGGTGTCGCGAATGAGATCAGAGAGCTTCGCGCGCCCGAAAGTCCGCGTGTCGAAGTCGCGATTGTCCGCCTGAATGGTCTGGCCGACAAGACCAAGCTGATACCACTCCCCGTCCTGGTCGATCTTGTCCATTGCGCCGAAGATCAGGGGCAGCGCGTCTTTCACGTCCCGCTTGCCGCTCTTCTTCTCGGCTTTCTCAGGTTCTTCGACGATGTTCTCGATCATCACGAACCTCGAACAAACGTTGCGCAGGCTTTCCGGCGTCTTGCCTTCGCCAATCCCTATCACGGTCAGCCCCTGCTCACGGATGCGATTGGCGAGCGAGGTAAAATCGCTGTCCGAACTGACCAGAACGAAACCGTCGAAACGGCCGGTGTGAAGAAGGTCCATCCCGTCGATCACCAGACCGATGTCACTGGCGTTCTTGCCCTTGGTATTGGCGCTTTCCTGATGCGCAACAAGGCCCAGCTCCTGCACCTTGCCTTTCCACGGCCCCAGCCGCTGAGACGACCAATCGCCATAGACACGCCGGAGCGCGGGTTCGCCATAGGCGGTGATTTCCTTGAGGATCGCTTCGGCGAATCGGGCGGGAACGTTGTCGGCGTCGATCAGGACGGCGAGGAGAGGTGTATCATTTGCCATATCTCTCCCTAACGCGGGCCCAAAGCGGACGCTACCGAAACCGCACTAACGCGCGCGATGTTTCACAATCTCGAACCCTTCGTCCAAGGTCGGCGGCGCGAAATGGGCTGCGAGCCGGTCAAACTGCTCGTCGCTCACCGCGAAGGGATGCTCCCCGCGCGCGTTTCGCGCGTGCAGACGCGCAAGACAAACCTCCGGTGGCACGTCGAGGAAATGCAACCGATGCGCCGCGCCCGAGGTGTCAATGATCTCTCGCATCCAGAGCCGGTCCTCCACCGTGTTGGCCGGGAAATCCAGCACCACGGAGATCCCGTTTTTCAAAAGCGACACGATATGCGGCGCAATCGCGCGGCGCAGTCTGGTTGTGGCCTGCCGGTAATCCTGAAGGGTGGTCATCTCGTCGCCGAACAGGGGCGCAAGCCAGAGGTCTTCGGCAATCACGATGGTTCCCGGCGATTGGCCCAGGTCGGCGGACAAGGTCGATTTGCCGGAGGCGGCGAGACCACAGACAAGATGCAGCATGGGGGTCGATTGAGGCATGGGATGCTCTTTTGAAAACGTGGAGGTTTGCTTTTGAACGCGGGAAAGCCGGCCCGACCGATCAGGCCGGGCGGCTAATTCGCCGTTGGTTGGCGCACGCGAAATGCAATCCAGTTTTCATGCACCCTGAATGTCACGGACGGCAGGAAAAAGCAAAGGCCGCCTGCGTCCGCAGGCGGCCCAACGCGACGAAGCAAGCCTTCGGCGCAACTCCTGAAGAGCGGCGTTCAGTCGTAGAGAACCACCGAGCGGATCGACTCGCCCTTGTGCATCAGGTCGAAACCCTTGTTGATGTCGTCCAGACCCATGGTGTGGGTGATCATCGGGTCAATCTCGATCTTGCCGTCCATGTACCAATCCACGATCTTCGGCACGTCGGTGCGGCCCTTGGCACCGCCGAACGCC
This sequence comes from Maritimibacter sp., assembly GCA_003520545.1. Lineage (GTDB taxonomy): Bacteria > Pseudomonadota > Alphaproteobacteria > Rhodobacterales > Rhodobacteraceae > Maritimibacter. The sequence goes on from DOUP01000013.1 coordinate 4,384, forward strand.
GTGCCTTTCCAAACGCGGCCCGTGACGAGCTGGAACGGACGGGTCGAAATCTCGGCCCCGGCCGCGGCCACCCCGATGATGATCGACTCGCCCCAGCCCCGGTGCGCGCTTTCCAGAGCCTGGCGCATGACGGTGGTGTTGCCGGTGCAGTCGAACGTGTAGTCAGCCCCACCGATCAGGTCACCGCGCCGTTTCGTGAGGTTCACGAGGTATGGCACGATGTCCTCGTCCAATTCGCTGGGGTTCACGAAATGGGTCATGCCGAACCTTTCGGCCATGTCTTTCTTCGCCGGGTTCAGGTCGACACCGATAATCATGTCGGCGCCCGCAAGGCGCAGGCCCTGGATCACGTTGAGGCCGATACCGCCAAGACCGAAGACAATCGCCGTGGAGCCAATTTCGACTTTGGCCGTGTTGATGACAGCCCCGATGCCGGTGGTCACACCGCAACCGATATAGCAAATCTTGTCGAAGGGCGCGTCCTCGCGGACCTTGGCGACGGCGACTTCTGGCAGAACCGTGTGGTTCGAGAACGTCGAGCAGCCCATGTAGTGCAGGATCGGGTCGCCATCGAGCGTCGAGAACCGGCTGGTCCCGTCGGGCATGACGCCCTGCCCCTGCGTCGCACGGATCGAGGTGCAGAGGTTGGTCTTGCCAGAGGTGCAGGAAAAACACTCCCGGCACTCGGGCGTGTAAAGCGGGATGACGTGATCGCCGGGTTTCACGCTGGTCACACCTTCACCGACCTCCAGCACCACACCTGCACCTTCGTGGCCGAGAATGGCCGGGAACAGGCCCTCGGGATCGGCCCCCGACAGAGTGAATTCATCCGTGTGGCAGATACCGGTAGCCTTCACTTCGATCAACACCTCGCCCGCACGCGGGCCTTCGAGGTTTACGTCCATGATTTCAAGGGGTTTGCCAGCTTGGGTGGCAACGGCGGCGCGGGTTTTCATAATAAGGTCTCCCTGACATTTTGCCGCACATTGGGCATAAAGCCGCCCGTGATCAACCTGTTGGTTGCTCCCACGATACGCAAAGTTATGTAGGAGCCATGAAACGAAGTCTTTTCGCATTTTCCCTATTGGTGGCGCTTTCTGCTTGCCAGGAAGAGGACAGCACGGCGAACGTCGGCACCGAGGACGCTTGCAACGCGAGCGCCTACCAATCCCTGATCGGACAGGATGAGGCAGCGGTAACGGAGGCCGGGATCGAACCGGGGCGCAAGGCGCGCGTATTCGGGCCCGGTGACGCTTTGACCTTGGATTTCTTGCCGGACCGGATCAATGTCGAGTTGGACGAGACCGGCCAAGTTGTGAGGGTTTATTGCGGATGAAACGTCTTGTTTTGGGGTCTGCCGCTCTTGCGCTGGCCGCTTGTTCCGGCGAGCCGACCGTGCGCCACGACCCGACTGGGCAATTGGGGGTCTGCCCTGCCCCTGCGTTCCAGGAGTTCGTGGGACAGCCTTACGCCTACACCCAATTCGATTGGCCGATGATGCGGGTCATTCGACCCGGTGACGCGGTGACCAAGGACTATCGAGAAAACCGCCTGAACATCGACCTCGACGCGGATGAACGGATCACGCGCATCTGGTGCGGCTAAGCCGATCAGCGCAACTTCGGTGCATATTTTGTGCACGCTCGGTGCATACTCTGTGCATAGGTTGTGATCGCGGATTTCAAAAGGAAAACGCCCCGGATTGACCGAGGCGTCCGTATCGACGTTCTGTGCCGACCCCGGCCTTAGATCTTGTAGGCCTTGTGGCAGGCACCACAAGCTGCGCCAACAGAGCCCATGACGCCTTGCATGTCACCGGCCTCGGACACGCTGGCTTCAGTCGTCGCCGCTTTGAGCGCTTCTGCTTTTGAGACGAAATCGCCCCAGTTGCTCCAGATGTCGTCTTTGGCTTCGCTCTCTGCGTCCTGCGCTTCGGTCTCGAAGACGGTCGGAATCGTTCCGGCTGCTTCGGCCATCGTGGCGAGCGCAGCGGTCGCAGCCGCGGAATCGAAGTCGGTTTTGCCTTTGGCCATGTCGGAGAGCACCTTCATGCCGCCACCAATGGTCTTCATGGTTTCTTGACGCATTTTTACCGGGTCGGCATGGCTTTCGGCATATGCAAAAGACCCTGCGGCGGCGACGGCAGCGGTAGCGAGAAGAGTCGTGATGGTTTTCATGGAGTTCCCTGTTTTCAATATTGTTCGTGCGGTTCTGGGCCAGCTTAGCGGCCATCCTGTGACACCCAAATAACAACCGCGCGAGACATGGTTTGTTCCGAGCCTTTTCGCAGATTGCTGCACGGAGGGACTCGACTCCGGTCCGCGCGGCACGGCATAAAGAACATTGTAGGAACACTTATCTGCATCGCTGCCGCCATGCCTCCGAAACGCCACCTCTCGCTCTGGTTTCCCCGTCTCGCCGCCGAGCGGCTGATGCGGCTTGAGCGCGGTTTGCCCACAGGGCCGTTCGTGGTGGTCGCGGATCAAAACGGGGCGCAGGTCGTCACCTCGCTCAATGCCGAGGCGAGCGTGGCGGGGCTGACGCCCGGCCAGCCGCTTCGTGACGCCCGCGCAATGTGTCCGGAGCTTACCGCCCGCCCGGCGAACCCGGTGGCAGAGGCCGGATTTCTGACCACGCTCAGACGCTGGGCCGGAACCTATTCCCCATGGGTGTCCGAAGAGGCCCCGGACGGATTGATTCTCGATATCACGGGATGCGCCCATCTCTTTGGCGGAGAAGACGGGCTGGCGGCACAGATCGACCGGGATTGCCTGGAACTGGGCCTGACCGTGCGGCTTGGCTTGGCCGATAGCCTGGGCGCGGCCTGGGCACTGGCCCGGTATGCGCACCTTGGAGCAAACGGCGTGCTGACCGGGGATGCCATCGACCAAGAGGCGCGCGCCACACGGTCCCGCGCCGTCAAGCGCAAACACTGGACGCGGGGCGGCACACCACCGGCGGCACAGGTGCAGGCGACACGCCCGCGGATCGCCAAGCGTGGCACCACCCGGCAGGCCATCGGCCCGCTGCCCGTGGCGGCGCTTCGTTTATCCACTGACACGGTCGCAAGCCTGAACCGTCTGGGCCTGCGCCGGATCGAAGACCTCTTCGGCCTGCCGCGCGCGAACCTCGCCCGCCGGTTCGGTCGCGAGACGGTACAGCGGTTGGACCAGGCGCTCGGGATCGAACCCGAGCCGGTCTCCCCCGCCAAACCGCCACAGAGCTTTGCCCTGACCATGCGCCTGCCCGACCCCATCGGGCTGGAAGACGATATCATGGGGGTGATCGACCGCCTTCTGCCGGAGCTTCAAACACGGCTGGAACGGGCCGGACGTGGGGCACGCCGCATCCGCGTGGAGTTTTCGCGCACCGACCAGACCATGCAATGGGCCGAGGTCGGATTGGCCCGCCCCTCCTCCGATCCCCACCGCATCCGCCCGCTTCTGGCGATGAAGCTCGGTGAAGTCGACGCGGGCTTCGGCATCGACCATGTCCGCCTGCTGGCCAGCCAGCATGAACCGCTCCAGGCCGTTCAGCACAAGGGGCATGTGGAGGTCGGTATGCGCAATGCCAGGGACGGTCAGCCCCCGGACCACACGGCGCTTGATGATCTGATGGGACGGATCGGGGCGCGGCTGGGGTTGGAGCAACTGACCCGGCTCTATCCCGCGCAAAGCCACATTCCCGAAAAGGAGGCGTTGATCATGGCCGCCGCCTTCGCCCCACCCGCGATGGACTGGCACCGTCCTGCCACGCCACGTCCCTTGCGTTTGTGGGCGCCGGACCCTGTCATGATCCCCGACCAACCGCTCCTGCCGGATGGGTTTCGCTGGCGTGGACGCGAACACGGCATTCTTGCCGCACATGGCCCCGAGCGGCTCGCCCCCGAATGGTGGCTCGATGAACCCGACTGGCGAAACGGGTTGCGCGACTACTGGATCGTGACCACGGATCGGGGCGAAAAGCTGTGGCTTTACTTCGCCCATGGCGCGGCACGTTCGGCCGGTTGGTTTTGCCAAGGCGCTTTCGCCTGATCTTTCCAGTTTCCCCGCCCCATGCTAACCCGCTGGATATGTTCGACGTTCTGCTTCAGACCCTGCCCTTCTTCTCGCTCATCGCTTTGGGCTATCTCGCCGGCCGCACTGGCTTTTTCTCAGAGGCCGCCACGGCGGCGCTGACCAAGTTCGTCTTCTACTTCGCGCTCTCGGCGATGCTTCTGAAGTTCTCGGCCAATCTGAACCTCTCGGACGTGTTGGACTGGCAGTACATCTGGGCCTACCTGATCGGCACCAGCGCGATTTATATCGTGGCCACGGTGGTCGCATTGATGCGCCGGCGCGGGGTCGAGGAGGCCGCCGTCGAAGCCCAATGCGCTGTGATCGGCAACACGGGCTTTCTGGGCGTCCCCATGCTCGCGCTTCTGTTCGGGCCGGAAGCCATCGGCCCCGTGATGCTCTGCCTCGCCGTTGACCTCGTGGTCTTTTCGTCGCTCATCGTGATCCTCATCACCGGATCGCGGGACGGACGGGTGGGTCCAGCCGTTCTGAAAACCGTCGGGCTCGGACTGGTGAAAAACCCGATGATCATGTCGATCGTCGCCGGTTTCGCCTGGTCCGCGACCAGCTGGCCCATTCCGGGGCCGGTGAACGAGGCGCTGACCATATTGGGCGCAGCGGCCACTCCCGGCGCGCTTTTTGCAATCGGGGCGTCTTTGGCGTCGAAGTCGGCAGAAAAACTGAGCGTTGCGGGCTGGCTCTCCTTCGCAAAACTGGTTTTGCACCCTGCCGCCGTTGCCGTGATGGCCCTTCTCGTCTTTACCGTCGATCCGTTCAAAGCGGGCGTGATGATCGCGGCTGCGGCTCTCCCGGTTGCCGGCAACGTTTACATCCTAGCGCAGCACTACGGCGTGGCACCGACACGCGTGTCCGCTTCGATCCTGATCTCGACCGCCTTGTCGATTTTCACGGTCTCCGCGGTGATCGCTTGGGTGAGCTAGGGTCGCCAAAAAGCCGGTCGAAACCGGGAAAACCAGTTTTCTGG
>DOUP01000040.1 GCA_003520545.1 Maritimibacter sp.
CGTTCCCACTCACCGATCTTGGTCGCGGACACGTAGCGAATGTTGTTCACATCGAAGAGCAGGAGCGTGCCGGCGTTCGAGGCCTGCAAGGCCTGCCGCGTCCGGGCGAGCCGGTAGCGGCGCAGGCGGTCATGGTCGATGCGACGCTCGAAATCCACCGACATGTGGCCCGAAGCGGGCAGGCGTTCGCGCCATTCCCAGTTCGGTTCAAGATCCTGGGGTGTCAAAAGGTTCGGCAGCAGGGCACGTGACATTGGGGGTCCTCCCGGCCAGATTACATCTGGCCTGTTCGTATTGAGTTTGTTTTCAAAGGGTTACTGGATGCACCAGCCGCCATCTATGTGGATCATCTGGCCGGTCATGTAGTCGCTGTCGTCGCTTGCCAGGAACGACGCGGTCCCGGTGATATCCTCGGGATAGGAGACGCGTTTGATCTGAAGCGCGTCGCGCACGATGTCCTCGTAGGCCTGGCCTTCCTTTTCCTTGAAGCCGATATCCACGAGGTCTTTGTCGAGCTGTTCCCAAAGCGGGGTGACCACCACGCCCGGCGCGTAGCCGTTGACGGTGATGTTGTGCTCGGCCAGCCCGATGGCGCCGCAATGGGTAAGCGCGAGACAGCCGTATTTCGAGGTGCAGTAAACCGTCACATCCACCAGCGGTTTGCGGGACGCGATGCTCCCGACGTTGATGAGCTTGTAAGGGTGGCCCTCCATCGGGCCCTGTTCGATCATCTGGCGGGCGGTTTCCTGCATGCCCAGCCACATTGCCTTGGTGTTGACGTTCATGATCATGTCCCAGTTGTCTTCGTCGATATCCATGAAGAACCGGGGTTTGTTGAGGCCCGCGTTGAAGAGCCCGACGTTGATGGACCCGAAGGCGTCGACCGTGGCTTTGACGGCGGCGGCGTTGTCCTCCCGCTTGGTCACATCCATCTTGACTGCGATGGCAACCCCGTTGCCCGCCTCGTTGATCCGCTCGGCGACGCCCTGCGCCTCCGTCAGATCGAGATCGCCGATACAGACGTTCGCGCCCTGGGCGGCGAAGGCTTCTGCATTGGCCGCGCCCATGCCGCGGGCGGCGCCCGTGATCAGGATGTTCTTTCCCTTCAAGCGTTCGGGGTCCATGGTTTCCTCCCTAAGTAACCGTTGTTCGTAAAAGCTGTTCTGCCTGTGCCTGCACCTTGGCCAGCGCGTCCTTGGGACTGACCAGCCCGCGCAGCATGTCGTGCAATTCGGTGCCGCAGACCGTGATGATGTCCGAGATCTGCGGGATCGGCGGGCGCGGCCAGAATTGAAGCTCGTCGCGCCATGACATCTCGTCCACCAGCTCGAAAATCTCGGAGAGACGGCGCACTTCCGGGTCGCCGCCGACGGAATAGCGGGGCGCCGTGCGGCTGCCCTCCTGGGCGTAAAGCTTCTGCGCAGCGGGCGAGGTGAAGGCGACGAGCGCTTCGACCGCGTCTGGCACACGCTCTTTTGCGAGATTGGCCGGGATGCAAAGCGCGTAGCCGCCAACGGGGGCGATGGGGGCGCCTTCGGGGCCGTGCGGATGCGGCAGATACCCGGTGTTCCCATGCGCGGCACAGGTCGCGTCGCGCTCGAAGTACGGGGCCAGAAGCGTGTAGCCGTAGGCCATGGCGACGGTGCCGTTGGCGAAGGGCCGGACGCGTTCGTACCACGACATCGAGAGGATGTCGGGCGGCGAATACTGCATCAGGTCCACGAGGTACTCGGCTGCGGCCAGCGCACGGTCGCTGTCGAACATCGGGCGGATGTCGCTGCTTGCGAGGTGATCGGCATCAAAGCCGCCCGCGATCCGTGGCAGGTCGATGATCGGCTGGCCGAAGTCGGCGCAGGTCATGATGAAGGTGTGCCCGAGCGCCGTGCCGCGTGCCGCGTTCCAGGCGACGCCGTAGCGGCCCGCCTGCGGATTGTGGAAATGCCGCGCGGCGTCGAGCACGTTTTGGGTCGTGCGTGGCGGCTCGAAGCCAGCGTCCGCGAACCAGTCCTTGCGATAGAACATCAGCTCCGGCGTGGTCTGGCTCGGCACACCGTAGGGCACACCGGTCCAATGGGTCGCCTTCCAGCCTGCGGTGTGGAAGTCGGACGGTTCCAGGCGGTCGACGTCCATGACCTCGGGCAGGGCGCGGATCACGCCCTTTTCCACGAATTCCCCCAACCACGGCAGGTCCACGGCGATGAGGTCGTAACGGCTCTTCGCGCGGGCGGCGTTGCGCAGCGCCTCTTCGCGCAGACGGTCGATGGAGAAGGCGCGTTGGCTGATGTCGGTGCCGACGATCTGTTCAAACTGGCGCTTCAGGTTCTCCATCACCATGAAGGTGGGGTCACCGTGCACCAAAATCCGCAGCCCACCTGCGAGCTTGAGCGCCTGGGGCAGGGCGCGGGGCGGCGGGATCATGGCCTGACCGGACTGGTAAGAGCCGCCGAAATAGTAATCCTGGGCGGCACTCGTGCGTTGGGTTCCACCATAGGTGCTCTGCGCGACGCGATCCACGCGATCGGCGAGTTGGTTGAAGACCTGGAAAAGCGTCGCGCTCGGGTGGAGCGAGACAGTCTTGCCGGACTTGGTGCGCGGGCGCTGTTCGATAAAGCCCGCGTCGGTCAGCTCAGCCAGTTTGCGGGTCCCGGTGGCGTAAGGCACGCCCGAGGCCGCGACGATCGCCGAGGGAGAAACCACGCGTCCCTCGTAATGACTGTCCAGAAGATGCAGGATCATATTGAGATGCGGGTTCGGCGTGTTCGGGTCGAAACTGCTGTCAATTTCGCCAAGGACTTTCTGAAGAAATTTCACCACCTGGAACACCTCCGGATGGCCCGCCGATGCGATGATCGGGCCATTTTGTCCGTATTGGATATTTTTCACAGGTTCGTGATGCATTTCGCTCATGTGTGCCGGAGTGCTGGGTGGTCGACGCGAGTCGCTCATGTCAGTCCTTTCGAAAGTGTCCAAAGTGAGAGGCGGCAAATACGCAGAAGGTATCCAATACGGATAACAGAATATCCATTTTGGACAAAATAGGGGCGTCCGCATCGGGAGAGAATCGCGCTGGATAGGCGCAGATTGCATTGCGACCGGGAGGGTCCGGGCTGGGAGGACAGCCGCAATCATGACAACATAACTTCGGGAGGACCACTTACATGAAGATTACGACAAAGCTCGCGCTTGCTTGCACGACGGCAATGCTCGGCACAGCCGCCCATGGTGAGGCGCATTCGTCGACCTACACCATCGGCATCACGCAAAATAACGTGGGCGTCGACAGCTATCAGACGACCTACGAACAAGCCTTCATCGCGGCGGCGGAAGCCAACGAGAACGTTGACGTTGTCGTGCTCGACGCGGGCGGCGACGTGGCACGCCAGATCGCGCAGATGGAAGACCTGATCCAGCAGGACGTCGACGCGATCATCATCTGGCCGACCAACGGCGAAGCGGTGATCCCGGCGGTGCGCAAAGCCTCGCAGGCGGAGATCCCGGTCATCGTGACCAACTCCAACATCGCGGAAGAAGGCTTCGATTTCGTTGCTTCTTTCTCTGGCCCGGACAACATCACGCAGGGCTCGCGTTCGGCTGAAATCATGTGCGACCGGTTCAAGGACCTCGGCATCGAAACCGAAGCGCAGGTCGTGCAGATCTCGGGTCAGCCCGGCTACACCACTGCCATCGAGCGGGCCAAGGGGTTCGAGGATCGCCTGCCGGAGGTTTGCCCGGACGTGACCCTTGTCGAAACCCAACCGGGTGACTGGAACCGCGAGAAGTCGCAGCAGGTGATGGAAGCGTTCCTCGTCAAGTATGACGACATCGACGGCGTCTATGCCGGTGACGACAACATGGGTGTGGGCGCCCTCAATGCGGCGTTCGCAGCAGGCCGGGCCGAAGGCATCACCTTCGTCGGCGCGACCAACTTCGCGGTTGGTTACGAGGCGATGGGCCGTGGCGAATACTGGGGGTCGATCTACCAATCCCCGGTCGATGACGCGGAAGCCGCGCTTCAAACCGCGATCGACGTGCTGGATGGTGAGGACATTCCGTTCCTCAACTACTTCGACACGCCGAAGATCACGCAGGACAACATGGACGAGTTTACCAAGCCCGTCTTCTGATTTCCTCCCGGATGCGCGGGGCCGCTTGCGCCTCGCGCATCCAAATTCATTCTTATCACGTAACCTATCGAAAGGGGGCGAGCATGGCACGTGTCGCTGGACGGTCCTGTATTGTCACCGGCGCAGCCCAGGGTATCGGGCGTGCCATCGGCGAAGCGCTCCTCGACGAGGGCGCCAACGTTTGCTTTGCCGATGTCAACGGTGACAAGGTGCGCGACGTGGCCCTGGCGAGTGCTGAACGCGCGGCACGGTCCGGCGCCGAGGTGACGTATGCGGCCGTGGACGTGACCGACCGTGAACAGGTTCGCGCCATGATCGCGCACACCGTCGAGACGTTCGGGCGGCTCGATGTGAAGTTCAACAACGCCGGCGTGAACAAGCCGATGAATTTCCTCGACGTGACCGAGGACAACTGGAATTTCGTGATGGGGGTCAACGGATTGGGCTGCATGATCGGAATGCAGGAGGCCGCGCGGCAGATGATCGCGCAGGGCCCGGACGAGACCGGCATGGCCGGCAAGATCATCAACACCGCCTCCATCGCCAGCCGCCAGGGGTTCGACAATGTCGCGCCCTATTGTGCGAGCAAGTGGGCGGTCGTGTCGCTCACGCAATCTGGCGCGCGCGACCTGGCCAAGCACGGGATCACCGTGACCGGCTTCGCCCCCGGCGTGGTGGCGACCGAGATGTGGGAACAGGTCGACCAGGACCTGATGGAGATCGGGGCCGCCAAGCGCCCCGGACAGGCGATGGAAGAATTCTCCTCCGAAATTTTGAAAGGGCGCGTCGCGACCCCGGCGGACGTGACGGGAACGACATCGTTTCTTGCGGCGCGCGACAGCGACTACATGACAGGACAGATCGTAATGATCGACGGTGGCATGACATTGGTTTGACGTGCCAGCCAAGGGGAGGAAAACATGGCTGAATTGACGAAGAAGGGGCTGGCAGGGTTCCTTGCGCGGCAGGGCATTCTTGTCGCCTTCGCGGTCTTCATGATCGCCTTTGCGGTGGCCAATCCGCGCTTCATCGACATCGACAACGTGTTCGGCGTGATCCGGTCTTCGGCAATCCTGGGCGTTATGGCGCTGGGCGTCACCTTCGTGGTGATCGGCGGAAATCTCGACCTGTCCGTCGGGTCCATGATGTCGTTCTCGACCATCGTGGTGCTTGACCTGCACGACAAGATCGGGCCGGCGCTGGCCATTCCGTCGATGTTCGCGATGACCATGGCGCTCGGTGCCTTCATCGGCATTCTCGTGGGGTATCTGAAGCTCAATTCGCTGATCGTGACGCTTGGGATGCTGTCCGCGATCCACGGGCTGACGCTGACCTACTCGGGCGGCAAGAACATGGATATTGCCGACAAGGAAGGCACCTGGTTCGCTGTTTTCGGTCAAGGCAGCGTCGCGGGCGTGCCCATGCCCATTCTGATGTTCGCCGCGCTCGCCATCGTCCTGAGCATCGTTCTTTCCAAGACGCCCTTTGGGCGCAAGGTCTACGCCGTCGGGGGCAACGGGATCGCGGCGACTTTCTCCGGCGTTCCGCGCGCCCGCGTCGTGTTCATGACCTACCTGGTGTCGTCCTTTTGCGTCGCGACCGCCGGTCTGATCCAGGCGAGCCGCAGCATGGGCAGTCAAAACACCGTGGGCCAGGGCCTTGAGCTTGAAGTTTTGGCCGCCGTTATCCTCGGTGGCGCGTCGCTCCTGGGGGGCGCGGGCACGATCTTCAAAACGGTGATCGGCGTGTTGATCCTCGGGTTCATCCAGAACGGATTGCTGCTCATGGGTCTCGCCTTCTACGCGCAATACGTCGTGACGTGGATCATCATCATTCTCGCGGTCTGGCTCGATATCGCGGCCAAGCGCGGCGCCCTCTGGTCGCGGATCGCATAAGGAGAGATGGGATGAAAAACGAAACACGAGTCAATCTCATCAAACAGGGCGCGATCTGGGCCTTTATCGTGGTCGAGTTGATCTTCTTCTCGGTGGCGGGTGAATTCCTGTCGGTCTCTGACAAGGCGTTCATGAACTTCGACAACATGTTGCTTCTGTTGAAGCAATCTGCCCCCATCGGGATCATTGCGCTGGGCATGACGATCGTCATGATCAATGGCAACATCGACCTGAGCGTGGGCGCGACGTTCGCGCTGGCCGCGATCGTGTTGCTCGACAGCATGACCTGGCCGTTCATGGAAGCGCTGGGCAACTGGGCCATTCCGCTGGCGTGGTTCTTTGCGCTGACCACGGGCGTGGTTCTGGGTGCGATCAACGGTTTGATCGTGTGGAAGACCGGGGTCGACGCCTTCATCGTGACGCTGGGGTCGATGCTGGGCTTCCGGGGTCTGGTGTTCATGTATAACGGCGAACAGCCGACCAGCCACCTGAACTGGACCTTGGTGGACTTTGCCGAGGCGCAGTTTCTGGGCCTGCACACCGCGACATGGTTCCTGCTCGGGGCCGCGCTCCTGCTGTGGCTCCTGATGACCAAGACAGTGCATGGGCGCAATGCTTATGCCATCGGCAACAACCGCGACGCGGCGGTGAATGCGGGCATTCGGGTCGGGCCGCATTTCCTGTGGAATTTCATGCTGATCGGCTTCCTCGCCGCGCTATCGGCCGTCGTTTTCTACTCGGAGAGCGGGTCGGTGAACCCGAACGACGGGATGCTTTATGAGCTTTGGGCAATCACGGCGGTGGTGCTGGGCGGCACCAAGCTATCGGGCGGCTACGGCTCCATCGTCTCGACGCTGGGCGGGGTCATCGCGATCCAGCTTCTGCGCAAGGGGCTGGGCCATATCGGGGCGGATACGGAGACGGTGAACCTCGTTATCGGTCTGATCCTCATCGCGGTCCTGTTCCTGGATCGCCAGCTGAACCGCAAAGGCAAAGAGGAGCTACGCACATGACCGACAAAACGCCAGCCCTGCGGCTTGAGGGGATCGTGAAAACCTTTCCCGGCGTGCGGGCGCTCGATGGTGTGTCCTTCACCGTGATGCCGGGAGAGGTCCACGCGCTGATGGGCGAAAACGGCGCGGGAAAGTCGACGCTGATGAAGGTGCTTGGCGGCATCCTTGCCCCGAACGAAGGCCAGATCTTCATCGAGGAGCAACCGACCATCATGTCCTCCCCGATGAACGCCAAGGAGAAGGGGGTGGTCTTCATTCACCAGGAACTCAGCCTCGCGGATGAACTGACCGTGGCCGAGAACATCTTTCTCGGTGAGCTTCCGCGCAAAAGTTTCGGGCGTGTCGATTGGACAACGCTCTATGATCAGACCAACGCGATCCTGAAGACATTGAACGTCGGCTTCGATGCGAAAAAGCGGGTGGGCGATCTGTCCATCGCGAACCAGCAGATGGTCGAGATCGCCCGCGCGCTTACCGTCGAGCCGCGTGCGGTGATCTTCGATGAGCCGACCGCCTCGCTGACGGACGCCGAGAAGGTGGTTTTGTTCAAGGTGATCGAGGATCTTCAATCGCGTGGGGTGGGGGTGATCTATATTTCCCACCGGATGGAAGAGATCTTCAAGATCACCGACCGGATCAGCGTTCTGCGCGATGGCCAGTATCGCGGCACGCTCAACACCAGTGAGACCAACGAAGAAGAGGTCACACAGCTCATGATCGGGCGGACGCTTGATCTGTCGCGGGCCGAGGTCACCCACGAGACGGGCGAGGTTGCGCTGGAGGTTCGGTCACTGAGCTGTGGCGAGCTGTTCGAAGATGTGAGTTTCACCGTGCGTCGGGGCGAGGTGGTCGGCTTTTACGGACTGGTTGGCGCCGGACGGACGGAGATTGCCGAGACGCTGTTTGGCCTGCGTGAGCCGTCGTCCGGCACCATTCACCTTAGCGGGGAAGAGGTGCGCATCCATTCGCCCGCGGACGCAATCCGGCGTGGTATTTCGCTGGTGCCGGAGGACCGCAAGGGGCAGGGGCTGATCCTCGGTATGAATTGCCGGGACAACATGACCTTGCCGCAGGTCTCGAACCTGACCGCCGGGCCGTTCGTCAGCGACGGGGCCGAGGTGGCGATCTTCGACCAGTACCGCGACAAGCTCGACATCCGCACGCCGGGCTGGCGGCAGACGGTCGGCAACCTGTCGGGCGGCAACCAGCAGAAGATCGTGATCGGAAAGTGGCTTTCGATGCACCCGGAGGTATTGATCGTGGATGAACCGACGCGCGGCATCGACGTGGGGTCGAAATCCGAGATCCACAACCTGATCCGGGAACTCGCCGCGCAAGGCTATGCGGTCATCGTGATAAGCTCGGAAATGCCGGAGGTGCTGCACGTATCCGACCGCATCATCGCGATGTTCGCGGGCAAGGTCATGCGGGAGTTCACCGCGGACGAAGTGACCGAGGATAGCCTGATCCAGGCGATCTCAGGGATCAAACCCGACAAGGTCGCCTGACAGGCGCGTTGGGTTTGCCGGATTGCGCCGCATGGGGTCATGGCCGTGACCCTGATCGCCCCTCGCGAATTCACGAAAACACAACCCGCCTCTCCGGCGGGGCTTTCCCCTTGCCTTTGAGGGCCGTAGACAGGAGGCGATCAAAGGCAGGAGAAACGCATGGCGCCCAAGTTTGGAACCAGTGGTTTGCGCGGTTTGGTGGTGGAGCTGACACCGGAGCTCGTGGCAGACCATATCCGTGCGTTCATCACGGCCTGCCCGAACGGCGGCGCGGTTCATGTCGGGCGCGACCTGCGGCCCTCTTCGCCCGATATCGCCGAGGTGGTTCTGGATACCATCGCAAGCGAGGGGCTCCTGGCCGTCGACTGCGGTGCCGTGCCGACGCCCGCGCTCGCGCTGGGGTCGATGGCGCGCGGCCACGCGGCGGTGATGATTACCGGCAGCCACATTCCGGCAGATCGCAACGGGCTCAAGTTCTATGTGCCGCATGGCGAGATTTCCAAATCCGATGAGGCCGCGATCCGCGATGCGCTGGGCGCTGAAGCGCGCACTGACGCCGGGACGCGCGAGACGGTCACCTCGGCCAACGCGACCTATGTCGCGCGGTATGTCGATGCGTTCGGGGCAGGGGCGCTCGCCGGGCTGAAGATCGGCGTCTATCAACATAGTTCCGTTGCGCGCGACGTGATGGTCGATGTGCTGACCGCTCTGGGCGCGACCCCGATCCCGCTGGCGCGGTCGGACAGCTTCATCCCGGTCGATACGGAAGCCGTCGATCCCGACGTGGCCACGGCGATCCAAGGCTGGTGCGCCGAGCATTCGCTGGACGCCGTCATATCGACGGACGGGGATGCCGACCGTCCCCTGGTGGCGGATGCAAAGGGGCGGATCGTGCCCGGTGACGTGCTGGGCGCGTTGACGGCAAAAGCCTTGGGCGCGACCGTGATCGTCACCCCGGTGTCCTCCAACAGCATGATCGACCAGATGCCCGCGTTCACCCGGATCGAGCGCACGCGCATCGGGTCGCCTTTCGTGATTGCAGGGATGGAGGCCATCCTGTCCGATGTCCCGGCGACGAACGTCGTGGGGTACGAAGCCAACGGTGGGTTCCTTCTGGGGTTCGCCGCCGATATGGTCGGCGGTCCGCTCGCCCCCCTGATGACCCGCGACTGCCTGCTCCCGATCCTCGCTCCTTTGGCGCAGGCGGTCCGCGCGGGCGTGTCGCTCGCCGATCTCGTCGCGGATCTGCCGTCTGTCTTTACCGCCGCCGATCGTGTGACCGAAGTGCCGACCGACGCCTCGAAGGCTCTTATCGCGATGCTCAGTTCAGACGCGAAGGAGCGTGCCGCCTTCTTCGATGGGCTTGGTCCGGAGGAAGGCGTCGACCTGACCGACGGGCTCCGCGTCACCTTCTCGGGCAACAGGACCGTCCATCTGCGCCCCTCGGGAAACGCGCCGGAATGCCGCTGTTATGCCGAGGCGCAGGAGGCGGGCGAGGCGCGTCGTCTGGTGACCGAATACATGGACCGGCCGGGCAATCGGCTTCAGGGCCAAACCGCCGACGCATAGCGCGCGCAAGGGGGCAGGAGAGACACATGTGGCCGTTCAAGCGAAAACAGAAATCCACGCAAGACGACGTCAGGACGGACATCGTCTTCGACGCGCCGCTTGCGCCGGATGAGCCGCTCGCCGTGATCGGCGACGTGCACGGCTGCCTGCCCCATTTGAACAAATTGCTCGACCAACTCGCCAGCACCGCACGGGAGGCACGGATCGTGACGGTCGGGGATTATGTCGATCGGGGCGAGGACAGCAGGGGCGTCTTGACCCGTCTGGCCGCCCTCTCAGCCGAAGGTCGGGTGACCTGCCTCAAGGGCAACCACGAGGACATGGTGCTTGGTTTTCTTGACGACCCGGCCACGGTCGGGTCGCAATGGCTGCGGTTTGGCGGGCTGCAGAGCCTTGCAAGCTACGGTGTCGGCGGCGTGACCGAAACCTCGGGGCCCGCCCAAATGATTGCCGCACGGGATGCGCTTCGCGCGGCCATGGGGCCGGAGATCGAAGCCTGGCTGCGGGCGCTGCCGCTCCTCCATCAATCGGGCAACGTCGCGGTGGTTCATGCCGCGGCCAGCCCCCGGCGACCGCTCCAAACGCAGACGTCCAAGGCCATGCTCTGGGGCCACCCGCTTTTTGCCAGGGAAGATCGCAGTGACGGCATCTGGATCGCGCATGGTCACACCATTGCGCCAGAGGTCGAAGCGCACCGGGGACGCATCGCGACCGACACCGGCGCCTATGCGACGGGCGTTCTATCCGCTGCGTTGATTTATCCGGACGGCGCGTTCGAAAGCCTGTCGACACGGGGCTAAGGCCCATCGCAGGGCGGCGCGCGGGCTTGATTCTGCTTTCCCAGTCGACGATTCTGCAATTCACCGACCGGTGGGTCGAAAAAAGACTTGCGTGTCTCCTCCAGCCGTGGCCAACTCCCCCTGCGCCCGCTTGTCGGGCCGGGAAAGGGTATTGATCATAACGATTATCCCTAATATCTACCCCGCGGAGAAGGTTGACGCCAAAGAATCCACAGGATGTCAAGATTTCAGTGGATCAAAGTGGCAATATATGTCAGCCTCGCGCACATAGTGGCACTATAATGCCACATTCGTTGGTCCATGGGAGGAGAATCAATGACCAAATCAGCCAAAATTCTTGGCCTCGCCGCAGGCGTGGCAATGTCCGCACTCACCGCAGGTGGGGCGTTCGCTCAGGAAGTCACCCTTAAGATGCACCAGTTCCTGCCCGCGCAGGCCAACGTCCCGAAGGACGTTCTGGAAGTCTGGGCCGACAACGTGGAAAAGGACTCCGAAGGTCGTATCAAGGTCGAGCGTTACCACGCCATGGCTCTTGGCGGCACGCCGCCGGAACTGATGGACCAGGCAATCGACGGCATCGCCGACGTGGTCTGGACCGTTGTGGGTTACACCCCGGGCCGCTATCCGACGACCGAAGTGTTCGAACTTCCGTTCATGGTGTCGGATGCGCGTGAAGCCTCCTGCGCTTACTCGAAAATGTTCGACACGCATATGAAGGACGGCGAATTCGCCGACCTGAAAATCGTTGGCACCTGGGTGCACGGTCCCGGCCTGTTCCACACGAACGAGCCGGTTGAAACGCCCGAAGACCTCAAGGGCATGAAGATTCGCGGCGGCTCGCGCCTCGTGAACGACCTGCTCACCCGCGTCGGCGCTGAGCCGATCGGGATGCCGGTGCCCGCCGTGGCTGAAGGCCTGTCTAAAGGCGTGATCGACGGCACCACCATTCCGTGGGAAGTCACCTACGCGCTGAAAGTGCCGGAGCTTGTGACCAACCACACGGAATTCGAAGGTCCGGCGCTCTACAACCTCACCTTCGTCCTCGCGATGAACAAAGAGGTTTACGAGGGCATGTCGGATGAGAACAAGGCCGTGATCGACGCCAACTCCGGCCTCGAATTCTCGGTCTTCGCCGGTGGCACGCAGGCCGACGCGGACGGCCCGGCCCGTCAAGTCGCCGTCGACCTCGGCAACAACATCATCACCGTATCCGAAGAAGATGCGAAAGCAGCCTGGGGCCCGATCGTTAACCCGATCTACGAAGAATGGGCTGCCGGCATGGAGAACGGTGAAGAGCTGATCGAAGAAGCCAGGACGCTCATGGAGCAGTGCGGCGAAGATATGGCGAACATCGACACCTACGGTGCTCACTAAACATCATCTGCGCGGCGGGAGTCACCCGCCGCGCTTTTTCTGACCTGACCAAGATCAGAGTGCTTCCATGAACCGCTTCTTTTTAGGGCTCTCACGGGCACTGGCTATTGTCGGTGGTTTCGTTCTGGGCCTTCTTATCCTCATCGTTTCGATTTCCATCATCGGGCGCGAAACCGGTCTCGGGGCCGTTACGGGCGACTACGAATTGGTCGAGGCCGGCATGGCCTTTGCCGTCTTCGCGTTCCTGCCCTACGCCCATATGACCGGGGCGCACGCCACCGTGGACATCTTCACCGACTGGATGGGGGAGGTGTCGCATCGCTGGCTCACCGCCGTGATCGACGTGGTTTTTGCAATCGTCCTGATCATCATCGCGTGGAAACTCTTTGACGGGATGCTGTCCAAACAGCACTCCGGCCAGACCACGCTCCTGCTGCAATTCCCCGTCTGGTGGGCCTATCTGGCCTCCTCCATCGCTGCTGTTGTCGGCGCTGTCGTTGCCGTTTGGCACGCCGGCGTCCGGGTCTACGAGGCCGTGACGGGCAATAAAATCGCCGTCGAGGGAGGCGGAGCATGACAAATATAGAGATCGGGCTGTGGTCCTTCCCCGCCCTCCTTGTGCTCATTTTTCTTCGCGTGCCGATCGGGCTTGCCATGTTCCTCGCCGGCTTCGTCGGTCTGGGGCTGATCAACGGCGGTTTCGACATTGCGCTGGCCCGCCTGAAGACCGAGACCTTCACGACATTCTCGTCGTATTCGCTCTCCATCGTGCCGATGTTCCTGCTCATGGGCCATTTCGCCACCTTGGGCGGCATGTCCCAGTCGCTGTTCAAAGCGGCTGAAAGCTGGATCGGCCACCGCCGTGGCGGTGTCGCCATGTCCGCTATCGGCGCCTGTGCAGGCTTCGGCGCGATCTGTGGCTCGTCCCTTGCCACGGCGGCCACCATGGGCCGCGTCGCCCTGCCGGAACTCAAAAAATATGGCTACTCCGGCGGCTTCTCGACGGCGACGCTCGCGGCTGGCGGCACGCTTGGTATCCTGATCCCGCCGTCGATCGTGCTGGTGATCTACGCGATCCTTGCCGAGCAGAACATCGCGAAGCTTTTTGCCGCGGCCATCGTGCCCGGCATACTGGCCGCGCTCGGCTACATGCTCATGATCTCGATCTACG
>DOUP01000252.1 GCA_003520545.1 Maritimibacter sp.
TCTCTTCGATCTGGGCCGATCCGTAGCCGAGCTTCTCAAGCGCGGCCGGAACCGAGCGGTTGATGATCTTGAAGTAACCGCCACCGGCGAGCTTCTTGAACTTCACCAGCGCGAAGTCCGGTTCGATGCCCGTGGTATCGCAATCCATGACCAGGCCAATGGTGCCGGTCGGGGCGATCACGGAGACCTGCGCGTTGCGGTAGCCGTGCTTTTCACCCAGCTCCAGCGCTTCGTCCCAGCTCGACATCGCCAGATCGACCAGCTTGCGATCCGGGCAACCAGCGTGGTCCAGTGCAACCGGCTTCACGTCCAGCCCTTCGTAGCCCTCGGACGCGCCGTAGGCTGCGGTGCGGTGGTTGCGGATGACACGCAACATGTGTTCGGCGTTGCGCGCATGGCCCGGGAAGGCCCCCAGTTCGCCAGCCATCTCGGCGGAGGTGGCATAGGACACGCCGGTCATGATCGCGGTCAAGGCCCCGGTCAGCGCCCGGCCCTCTTTCGAGTCGTAGCCAAAACCCATGTTCATCAGGAGGCCGCCGATATTGGCATAGCCCAGACCCAGCGTGCGGAAGTCGTAGGAGAGCTGCGCAATTTCCTTGGACGGGAACTGCGCCATCGTCACCGAGATCTCCAGCGTGATGGTCCACAGGCGCGTGGCGTGCATGTATTCTTCGGCCTGGAACTCGCCATCCTCGAGGAAGGTCAGCAGGTTCATCGAGGCCAGGTTACAGGCGGTGTCGTCGAGGAACATGTACTCCGAACACGGGTTCGAACCGCGGATCGCGCCATCTTCCGGACAGGTGTGCCAGGCGTTGATGGTGTCGTGGTACTGGATGCCCGGGTCGGCACAGGCCCAGGCGGCATGGCCGATCGTTTCCCACAGGTCGCGGGCCTTGATCGTCTTGGCGACCGTGCCATCGGTGCGGCGGATCAGCTCCCAGTCGGCGTCGTCCTTGACCGCCTTGAGGAAGGCGTCAGTGACGCGCACGGAGTTGTTGGAGTTCTGGCCCGAAACGGTCGCATAGGCTTCCGAGTCCCAGTCGGTGTCGTAGGTCGGAAATTCAATGGACGCAAAGCCTTGGCGGGCGTAATCGAGAACGCGCTTGATGTAGGTTTCCGGGATCGCGACCTTCTTGGCGGCGCGCACGGCGTCCTTCAACTGCGGGTTCACCTTGGGGTCGGTCGCCTTGTCGATCTCGCCGTCGAACCCGTGGATCGCGGAGAAGATGTCGTTCAGGTGGCTCTCGTGCATCTTGGAGCCGGCGACCAGCGAGGCGACCTTCTGCTCCTCCTTGACCTTCCAGTTGATGTATTCCTCGATATCCGGGTGGTCGGCATCGACGATCACCATCTTGGCGGCGCGGCGCGTGGTGCCGCCCGACTTGATCGCGCCGGCGGCCCGGTCACCGATCTTGAGGAAGCCCATGAGGCCGGAGGACTTGCCACCGCCCGAGAGCGCCTCGTTCGCGGCACGCAGCGAAGAGAAGTTCGTGCCGGTGCCCGAGCCGTATTTGAACAGGCGTGCCTCACGCACCCACAGATCCATGATGCCGCCGTCTCCCACCAAGTCGTCACCGACGGACTGGATGAAGCAGGCATGGGGCTGCGGATGCTCGTAGGCGGAGGAAGATTTGGTCAGCTCACCGCTCTCGAAGTCGACGTAGTAGTGGCCTTGACCCGGACCATCGATGCCGTAGGCCCAATGCAGACCGGTGTTGAACCACTGCGGCGAGTTCGGGGCGGCCATCTGGTTGGCCAGCATGAAACGCATTTCGTCGTAGTAAGCGCGGGCATCCTCTTCGGTGGTGAAATAACCACCCTTCCAACCCCAGTAGGCCCAGGCACCCGCCAGGCGGTCGAACACTTGCTTGGAGGAGGTTTCGCCGATGAAACGCGAGTCTGCATCGACGGACTCGAGCGCTTTTTCATCGGGCACGTGACGCCACAGGAATTCGGGAACACCGTCTTCCTTGACCGGTTTGGTTGCCGCCGGAACGCCCGCTTTGCGGAAGTATTTCTGCGCAATGACGTCCGAGGCCACCTGGCTCCACGTTTCGGGAACTTCGACTTCGTCGAGTTTGAACACCACGGACCCGTCCGGGTTCCGGATCTCGGATTTTGTCGTGGTGAAAGAAATCGCGTCGTATGCGTCTTTGCCTGCCTCGGTAAATTTGCGTTCGATTTTCATTGCGGCCCCTGGTGCATCAAAAAGTGGCGATGTTTCGTGGGATGCTGCTCGCGCCAATCCCACGGCGAAATGTCAGTCGGAGCATGAGGCATTGGACAATACTGGCCCGTGGCCGCACCCTGTGAGAGGCGACTCGTGTCTGGCGAAACCATTGGCTTGCCGATCTCTTACGAACTATCCCTACCTGCTAGCGACCACTATATGTTGTGGCTTTCCGACCAGCACAGACAACCTGACGTGTTACCCCGCCCCGGTCAACGCAATTTCAGGCACCATTAACCTCTTTTTTGCGTTGACGTGTGTTGCTTGAGATTCGCGACTTATCCACAGGTTGTTGACCACCGCGAAGAAGCGCCAGTTTTTCAAGCCGTTCGCTCGCTGACTTATCCGAAAGGCTGAACGCGGCGGGCCGCGAAACCAGTCTCCGGGAACTATGGTCGCCGCGCCACAGTCCAGCACTCGATGTTCGATTTTGCATCGAATCGCGCAAGAAACACGCAGGTCTACCACCACATATATGGCGAATTAACGAATTGGATCACCACATATAGGGCGCCCTTCGTCCATGCGCGCCTCGACAGGATTCGGTTTGGAGGCATCCGTCGTCCACTTTGATCTCGCGGGAGCACACCGTGAACCAGCGCCAAATGGACGAACCACGGCGCGGACAGTGTAACAGTGATGTGACGGAAAATGGTCGGGGCGGCGAGATTCGAACTCACGACCTTCTGTACCCAAAACAGACGCGCTACCAGGCTGCGCTACGCCCCGACGGCGCACTCCATACCGAGCGTGGCACGGATTGAAAAGAGTTATTGCGCGTCGCAGCTCCAAACGGCGTCAGATCCTGTGAACGCCGGATGCCGCATCTCGTCACCGGCGTCGATCCCGATGGCCTCTGCCATGCCACCTTTGATCTCCAGCACCGCAAGGACGCCATCCCCGCCGTTGATCCCGGTCAGATCACCGGGCACCGCCATGCTGTGGACCGTTTGGATCGTCCCGTCCGGCCGCACGAACAGCATGTCCAGGGGGATCAGCGTGTTCTTCATCCAGAAGGACGGCGACCCGGTCCGGTCGTAGACAAAGAGCATTCCGCGCGATGGCGCCAGACTTTCGCGATGCATCAACCCCTGCGCCCGCTCCGCGACATCATCGGCAACTTCGACCGTAAAGCGCGCCGACCCGAAGTCGCCGCGAATATCGACCCGGTCCTCGCGACATATCTCGGCCGCCGCAAACGTCGCCGTGAACAAGAAGGTGGCCGCACAGGTGCCGACAAGGCTACCGAAGGTCAGGCGCATTCGACGTCATCCTCGTCGAGAGCGGCATCCCAGGACGTCACAAGAAGCGCCATGCGCCCCCGCTCGCCCATGGCCGCGCGCATCCCGATGGCTTCGCCCGGTTCAAGATCGGCCAATCCGGACCGGCGCAGCACTTCGATATGAATAAAGACGTCCTCCGGCTTGCCGAACACATTGGCGAACCCGAAACCTTTTGCCTTGTCGAACCATTTCAC
>DOUP01000232.1 GCA_003520545.1 Maritimibacter sp.
TCAGGTTCGGCAGAAACCGGCGCTTGGTCTTGTTGTTGGCGTGGCTGACGTTGTTGCCAGACATCGGCCCTTTACCAGTCAGTTCGCAGACGCGCGACATGGGTTCATCCTCACTTTGCGGGCAGTTTCCGGGGCATTTCTGCAAGGTCTTGGCGACCTTTGCACTTGGCCCGGCGGACTTGCCAGTCAATACAAACGGGCGCCGCGATGGCAGCGCCCTGAATTCCGTCCGCGGTCTTTAGGCCCATAATCCGCACCCGTCAAGGGATTCGCGCGAGGTTTCGAGCCATATTTTGCGACCTCTTCCCGAGGCCCCTGCTCAGGCATATACTTCCCGCGATGGCCCAGTTCGACGACAGCATTCCCGCAGACGCGCTTCCCGATGCGCCCGCCATGCCCGAAGCGGCCTGGGCAGAGGTCTTGCAGGCGGTCGACAAGACCTATTCGGAGCTTGTCGCCTACCAGGAAGAGCTGGAGGCCCGCAACGCCGAACTGGACGCGATGCGGCGCTTCATGGGGTCGGTGTTTCAAAGCGTCTCGGACCTCGTTCTGGTCGTGGATCGCGACATGCGGATCGAAGAGGCCTCCGGCTCGGTTCTGGACGAACTCGGCGCGGGAGGCGTGGGCGCGATGTTGTCCGATCTGGTCTGCCCGGACAGCTGGCGCGACGTGGAGGCGCGTGTGCGGGGCGCGATTGAAGCGCGCGAAGCCGGAAACGTGGAAGCGGACTTCGCCACAGATGGTGGTAACGCGCCGTTCGATCTGTCCATCGCGCCCCGGATCGGAGAGCGCGGGCGCACACGCGGTGCGGTCATTATCGGTCGCCCGTTGGGCGAGCTGCGCCGCGCCTATTCCGAGTTGGAAGAAAGCCACCGCCAGTTGAAAGAAGCGCAACTTCACCTGGTGCGCAACGAGAAGCTGGCGTCCTTGGGGCGGCTTCTGGCCGGGGTCGCGCATGAATTGAACAACCCTATCTCCTTCGTTTACGCGAATGCCCACGCGATGCAGAAATCGGCCACGAAGCTGGAGACCTATTTCGACGCCGTGCAATCCGGCGCAAGCCGGGAGGAACTGATCGCCCTTCGGAAAGGTCTTGATCTCGACCGCCAGATGCAGCGCCTGCGCACCGCCTTGGAAGGGGCCCGTGACGGGTCGGAACGGGTGCGCGATATCGTCGAGGACCTGCGGCGGCTCTCCGCGGACGGCCAGGGCGAAATGGCAAGCTTCGACCTGGTGTCGACCTCCAAGGCCGCGATCAACTGGGTCGGGCGCGGCACGAAAACCATGCCAGCCGTGTCACATCACGGCCCCGACACGCTGACCGCCTACGGGCGCAAGGGGCATATCCAACAGGTGCTGATGAACCTCGTTCAGAATGCCGCCGATGCTGTCGAGAGCATGGAAAAGCCGGAGATCTCTGTGACCTACGGCACCGAGGACGGATTTGCGACGGTCAAGATCGAAGACAACGGACCGGGCGTTCCCGACGATCTCGCCACCGCCGTGTTCGACCCGTTCTTCACCACCAAGGCCGTGGGAAAAGGCACGGGGCTCGGCCTGTCGATCAGCCACAAGATCGCGAAGGAGCATGGCGGCGACCTGGCGCTCTGTCCGCACCGCAAGCAGGGGGCCTGCTTCACGCTCACGCTGCCCACCGGCCCGCCGAACGAGGCACAGGAATGAACCTTCTCTGGCTACAAGCGGCGGGATGCGGCGGCTGCACCATGTCGCTCATGTGCGCCGAGGACCCGGGCCTTTTTGACCTGCTGGAAGGCGCGGGCATCAACTTGCTCTGGCACCCGACCTTGTCCGAGGCGACAGGCGCAGCGGTCCGCAGGCTTCTTGAAAAGATCGAAGCGGGAGACATCGCGCTCGATATTCTGTGTATCGAGGGGGCCATTGCGCGTGGTCCCAAGGGCACCGGCCGGTTCAACATGCTCGCGGGCACGGATCGCTCGCTTCTGGGCTGGGTCCAGGCGCTCGCGCCCAAGGCCGCCCACGTGGTCGCGGTCGGAACCTGCGCGACCTATGGCGGCGTGACGGCGGCTGGGGGAAACCCGTCCGATGCGGTCGGCGTGCAATTCGACGGCGCGGAGGCGGGTGCAGCGCTCGGCGCGAGTTTCCGCGACCCGTCTGGCCTGCCAGTCATAAATGTCTCGGGCTGCCCGGTGCATCCGGACTGGGTGACCGAGACGCTCATGCTACTGGCGGATGGCACGTTAGCCCCCGCCGATCTGGACGACTACGCCCGGCCCCGGTTCTACGCCGACCACCTGGTGCACCATGCCTGCCCGAAGAACGAGTTCTACGAATACAAGGCCAGCGCCGAAAAACTCTCCGATCTCGGATGCATGATGGAGAACCTCGGCTGCATCGGAACGCAGGCCGTGGGCGATTGCAATATCCGGCCATGGAACGGCACCGGATCCTGCACCCGCGCGGGATACCCTTGCATCAACTGCACCGCGCCCGAATTCGAGGACCCGAACCACAGCTTTACCGAAACCCCAAAGATCGCTGGTATCCCCGTGGGCCTGCCCACAGATATGCCCAAGGCCTGGTTCATGGCGCTCGCTTCCTTGTCGAAAGCCGCAACTCCGAAACGGATCGGCGAAAACGCGGTGAGCGATCGGGTGGAAGTGCCCCCGACGATCAGGAAGCCACGGCGATGACCGAGTTGATCGTAGGGCCGTTCAACCGGGTCGAGGGTGACCTTGAAGTCAAGCTGACCGTCGCGGACGGTCGCGTCGCAGAGGCGCGGGCGAATTCACCGCTCTACCGGGGGTTCGAGGTGATGATGCAGGGCAAGGACCCGCGCGATGCGCTTACCATCACGCCGCGGATCTGCGGGATTTGTTCGATCAGCCAGTCGGCGGCGGCGGCCTTTGCACTGGCCGACGCGGCGGGCGCAACCATGGCACCGATGGGCGCGCAGGTGGCGGCCTTGCTTCACGCGGCAGAGAATACCGCCGATCACCTGACCCATTTCAACATGTTCTTCATGCCGGACTTCGCTCGTGCGGTATATGCGGACAGGCGGTGGCACGACCGGGTCGTGGACCGTTTCACCGCAGGCCAGGGATCGGCCTTGCGCCGGTCGATGGAGGCACGGGCAGAGCTCTTTCATATCGTGGGCACGCTCGCCGGCAAGTGGCCCCATACGCTTGCGATCCAACCGGGCGGCGTGACACGGACCCCCACCGCCTCTGAACGGGTGCGGATGCGGGCGACGCTCAGGGAATTCCGCCGCTACTTGGAGGCCGAGGTTTTCGGCGCGGCGCTGGAGGACTTCGTGGCCCTTGAAACGGTGGACGCGCTGATGGCCTGGGAGACGGGCGACGCGGGGCTGTTCCTGAGGATTGCGGAGGATCTGAACCTGACCGACCTGGGGCGCGGCACCGGGCGGTATCTGTCCTTCGGGGCCTATCCGACCGAAAGCGGTCCGACGCTGGCACGGGGCGTCTATGACGGCGGGCTGGCGGAGGTTGACACCGGCAGGATCGCCGAGGATCTGAGCCATGCCTGGATGATCGGCGACACCGCGCATCCCGACGTCGGGCGCACGCGGCCGGACGAAGACATGGCAAACCCCGGCTATTCATGGTGCAAGGCGCCACGCTACGGTGGAAAACCGATGGAAACCGGGGCGCTGGCGCGTCAGGTGGTCGACGGCCACCCGTTGGCACGGGCGCTGATCGGGGGTGGCGTGTTGGCGCGGGTCGCGGGGCGGCTGCTTGAGATTGCCCGGCTGCAAGGGATGATGGAGCATTGGGTGGACACGCTCGACACCAAGGCCCGTTTCATGGACCCGGTGACCCTGCCGCGTGAGGGACGCGGTGTCGGGCTGGTCGAAGCCGCGCGGGGCGCATTGGGTCATTGGATCGGGATCGAGCGCGGGGTGATTTCGCACTACCAGATCATCGCGCCGACCACGTGGAATTTCAGCCCAAGGGACGAGGCGGGCATCCCCGGGCCCTTGGAGGCGGCACTCGTCGGGGCCCCCGTTGCGGCGGGCGAGGACACGCCGGTCAGTGTTCAACACATCGTTCGGAGTTTCGATCCATGTATGGTCTGCACGGTCCACTAGGTTTCGAAGTGCGCCTGCGCGCAATCCGACCAAGGCGGGGGTGCTGCCTGTCGCCAGTGTCTCTCGGCCCGCTGGCGCGACAATGACGACCCCCAAAATATTTGAAGCACGATGAAAGCACAGGTTCGAATTCGTGGGCAGGTTCAAGGTGTAGGGTTCCGACCCTTTGTCTGGAATTTGGCACGGGAGCTTGGGCTCAAGGGGCGCGTGCTGAACGATGCCGAGGGGGTGTTGGTGTTTCTTGGCGGGGACGCCATCCCGGACTTCCTGCATCGGGTGGAAGCAGAGGCCCCACCCTTGGCCCAGGTGGACGCGGTCGAAGTCTCGGACTGGGCCGGAGTTGTGCCGGAGGGGTTCGAGATCGCGGCCAGCGGCGGACCCGGGGCCGAGACGCGGGTCACGCCGGACGCCGCCACCTGCCCTGCCTGTTTGGACGAGATCCGGGGGGACGGTCGGCGCGCGGGCTACGCGTTCACCAACTGCACCCACTGTGGACCGCGTTTCACCATCATCGAGGGGCTTCCCTACGACCGGGCGCAGACCACCATGGGCGCCTTCAAGATGTGCGGCGCGTGCCGCGCGGAATACGAAGACCCCGCCGACCGAAGGTTTCATGCCCAGCCCATCGCCTGCCCCGACTGCGGCCCGCGTGTCTGGTTCGAGGGAGACGGCACGGCGGCGCAGGTGATCCTTGCAGGCGGGATCGTCGCGGTGAAGGGTCTGGGGGGCTTTCACCTTGTCTGCGACGCGACGAACGCGGCGGCGGTTGCCCTCTTGCGCAGGCGCAAGCGCCGGCCCGCAAAGCCCTTGGCGCTCATGGGAACCGAGGACATGGTGGCGCGTCTTGCGGCCGCGACACCGGCGGAATGGTCGCTGTTAAGGGAGCCTGCCGCGCCGATCGTGCTTTTGGCCAAGGGCGAGCCGCTGCCCGACGGGCTCGCGCCGGGGCAATCGCGGCTTGGCTGGATGCTGCCCTATACGCCGTTGCATCATCTGCTGATCAGCGAGGTCGGGCGCCCCTTGGTGATGACCTCCGGCAACCTGTCGGGCGAACCGCAAGTGATCGACAACGACGAGGCACGCGAAAAGCTGGGCGGGTTTGCCGACGGGTTTCTCATGCATGACCGCGATATTGCCCGCCGGCTGGACGATAGCGTGGAGCGCGTGACCGAGGCGGGGCCGATGGTCCTTCGCCGTGCGCGGGGGCGCGTGCCGGGGACGTTCCCCTTGCCCGCCGGGTTCGAAGACGCGCCACAGGTGCTCGCCATGGGCGGGCAGATGAAGGCCGCGATCTGTTTGACCAAGACCGGTGAAGCGCTGCTCGGGCACCATCTGGGCGAGTTGGACGAGGCGCTGACCTGGGAAGCGTACAGGCAGGCGCTGGAGGATTATCGCTCGCTCTTCGACCACAAGCCCGAGGTCGCCGCGGTGGACCTTCACGAGGGCTACCGCGCGACGCAGGCGGGGATGGCGATGGGATTACCTGTCGAGCGGGTGCAGCACCACCATGCGCATCTGGCCAGCGTGATGGGCGAGAATGGCTGGGCGTTGGATCAGGGGCCGATCGTCGGGATCGTGCTGGACGGGCTGGGGCTGGGATCGGACGGGACGATCTGGGGTGGCGAAGTGCTGCGGGGAGATTACCGCGGGTTCGAGCGGATCGGTCACCTCGCCCCCGCCGCGCTCGCCGGTGGCGATGGCGCGAGCCGGGAACCTTGGCGCAACCTGCTGGTGCGGCTGGATCAGGCGGGATTGGCGGACCTGGCGGACCGGGTCATGACGGACAAACCGCGCGCGGTGTTGCGACAGGCGGTTGCGGCCCGGGTGAATGCGCCGTTGTCCTCCAGCGCGGGTCGCTTGTTCGATGCCTTCTCCGCCGCGCTGGGCCTGTGCGTCGATCGGCAAAGCTACGAGGGGGAGGCGGCGATGGCGCTGGAAGCTCTGGCGGAGGCGGCGGGGGATGTGGCCCCCTACCCGTTTACCTTGAGGGATGGCGTGATCGACCCGGTCCCGATGTTTCGGGCGTGGGCCGAGGGTCGCGACACCGACGCGGAAGCGGCGAAGCGGTTTCATGCGGGTCTCGCACGGGCCTTTGCCGGGATCGCGCGAGCCGAGGTCGAGGCCGGGCGCGCGGCGGCGGTGGCCCTGTCCGGCGGGGTGCTTCAAAACGCGCTCTTGCAGGACATGCTGTTGGATGAGCTGGACGGTTTGCCGGTGCTCCTGCACCACGGCGTTCCGGCCAATGACGGCGGCTTGGCCTTGGGTCAGGCGCTGGTCGCGGCGGCGCGCGCGCTCCCCCGGTAAGGGCCAAAGATTGGCCTCGCCACGCGCGCCCATCACATGACCCCGTGCGCCGCAGGCGCGCGATTAGGGAAGAGCCGGGAGAGGCTGAGAGAGGCGGCGGGACCTGGTTGCAAAGTTTCCGTTCTGCGTGATCGTGCGGTTACCACCTGATCGGCTGCGGGCGCGGCATGTGCCGGGATGCCGCAGTTACTGATCTGAAATCACGTCATTTTTTCGATTCTCCGTTGATTGTGTGCATTGCCATACAAACACGATCCGGGATCGGCGACTCTGTCTTCCACGAAAGCCACGGGTCCGTCTCGTGGCCCGTCATGGACCAAGGGAGGGACTTTTGGCCGATATCGAAACCTTCTACGACGTGATGCGGCGGCAGGGGATTACCCGCCGCTCCTTCATGAAGTATTGCTCGCTCACCGCCGCCGCTCTGGGGCTTGGTCCCAGCTTCGTGCCCAAGATCGCCCATGCGATGGAAACCAAGCCACGCACGCCGGTGATCTGGGTCCACGGGTTGGAATGCACCTGCTGTTCGGAGAGCTTCATCCGGTCCGCACACCCGCTGGCCAAGGACGTGGTCCTGTCGATGATCTCGCTCGATTACGACGACACGCTAATGGCCGCCGCCGGGCATCAGGCCGAAGCCGCGCTTCAGGACACCATCGAGAAATACAAGGGCAACTACATCCTCGCGGTCGAGGGAAACCCGCCGTTGAACGAGGACGGGATGTACTGCATCGTGGGCGGCAAGCCCTTTGTCGACCAGCTCAAGCACGCCGCCGAACACGCCAAGGCCGTGATTTCCTGGGGCGCCTGCGCTTCTTACGGCTGTGTTCAGGCCGCAAAGCCCAACCCGACGCAGGCGACGCCGGTGCACAAGGTCATCACCGACAAGCCGATCATCAAGGTGCCGGGCTGCCCGCCTATCGCCGAGGTCATGACCGGCGTCATCACCTACATGCTGACCTTCGACCGTCTGCCCGAGCTCGACCGCCAGGGACGGCCCGCGATGTTTTATGGCCAGCGCATCCACGACAAATGTTATCGCCGTCCGCATTTCGACGCCGGCCAGTTCGTCGAGGAATGGGACGACGAGAACGCGCGCAAGGGCTATTGCCTCTACAAAATGGGTTGCAAGGGACCGACCACGTATAATGCCTGCTCGACCGTGCGTTGGAACGAAGGCACATCCTTCCCGATCCAGTCGGGTCACGGCTGTATCGGCTGTTCCGAGGGCGGGGTCTGGGGTCAGGGCTCGGTTTTTGACCGGG
>DOUP01000016.1 GCA_003520545.1 Maritimibacter sp.
GAGTGGGCCGATGAAAACGGCGATCTTGGCCCGGTTTACGGTCACCAATGGCGCCACTTTCCGAAGATCGAGAAAGCCGGCGACGATGGCGAGGCGCGGGCGCTATTGGGCGAGGTTGACCAGATCGCCGACCTCGTAGAGATGATCCGGAAAAGCCCGGACAGTCGGCGTCTCATCGTGTCGGCGTGGAACCCCGGGGACGTGCCGCATATGGCGCTGCCGCCCTGTCACACCCTGTGGCAGGTGAAAATCCTCGGCGGCAAGCTCCACCTCCAGCTCTATCAACGCTCCGCCGATATGTTCCTGGGCGTGCCCTTCAACATCGCTTCCTATGCCTTGCTGCTCGTCATGCTCGCCCATGTCACGGGCTATGAGCCGGGCACCTTCGTGCACACGTTGGGCGATGCGCATATCTATTCGAACCACATGGATCAGGTGCGCGAGCAATTGTCGCGCGACCCGCGTCCCCTGCCGCAGATCGAATTGACCCGCGATGTGCCCTCGCTGTTTGATTTCAAATACGAGGATTTCGCCTTCCCTGGCTATGACCCGCACGCCGCGATCAAAGCGCCGGTGGCCGTGTGATGCTGACACTGATCGTCGCACGGGCGCGGGGCGGGGCCATCGGCCGGGACGGAGATATCCCCTGGCACGCCCCAGAAGACCTCAAGATGTTTCAGCGCGAAACCAAGGGCGGCGCGATCATCATGGGGCGAAAGACCTGGGAAAGCCTGCCGGTCAAGCCACTGAAAGATCGGCTGAATATCGTCGTCTCGCGCGATAGCGGCCTTGCAGAAAATGTCGTCGGCGATGTTGATGCTGCAGTTGCGCTCGCCCGCGACCAGGGCTGGCACCGGGTCTACGGAATTGGCGGAGCGGGGATCTATGACGCTCTGCTTGAGAAGGCCGACAGGTTGATGGTGACCGAGGTTGCGCTCGATATTCCCGATGCCGATGCTTTCTTCCCGGCCTTCGAGGAAAGCGACTGGCGCGAAGTGTCACGGCAAGTGTTGCGCGATGACAACCCGTCCTGCGAATTGCGCGAATTGATCCGAATATGAGATCACATTTAAGGCCCACTGCATTGATCGGTTGGTTTCGTCTCGGTAGCCTTTGACCATGGGATACGTGAGAATGGGGAGCGCGGTCTTGATGACCGTGGGGATGCTTTCACTCGGTAGCGGGCCAGTGGTGGGCTTGGGCGCATGGGACTGCGCCCGTGTCGAAAACGCCGTGGTTCAGGCCGAACGAGAGCAGGAAGCGATGATGTCGCAACGGTTCGTCGTGGCACCCGATGGCCGGGTCGAGATCGTCAAGATTCACATCGAAGAACCCTATACCCCGACCACGGTTTACGAACGGATCGTGGACGAGGTGTTGGTGCGGCTTGGGTTGCGCAAACGCACGCCGGATGTCGTGGAGAGCAAAGAGCGCATCCAACGAACCGCGCTTGAGACATGGGCGATGTCGCCCGCGCGGGAGAACACAGGTCTCGAATTGCCGACGTGCTGAACGATTTGAGTCATCTGGTTTGGAAAAAGCGACGTAAACTCTGAAACATATCAGAGGTGCGCAATGCAGATCGTTTTTCTTTACCTGGTGACCGCGGTGCTGTTTCTCGGCATCGACGCCATCATGCTGAACAAGGTGATGAAGCCCTTGTTCGAGCAACATTTGGGTGATTGGCTGCAACTGCCAATCCGTATCGCCCCGGCGGCCGTGTTCTATCTTTTCTACGTTGCCGGCCTGATCTGGCTGGTGTCATGGCCCGCGCTGAAGAACGGCGCCCCGACCCAGGCGTTGATCGGCGGGGCGGTGATCGGAGCGATGGCCTACGGCACATATGAATTCACCAACTACGCCACGTTGAAGCTTTGGTCGCCGCAGATGGTCGCGACCGACGTGATCTGGGGCACGGTGCTGACCGGATTCACCGCCTGGGCCGGGGTCATGGTGGTGCGGGCTTTCTCAAGCTGACCCATTTTGGCCCGACCGAAACAACAAACCCCCGCGGACGACCGTGGGGGTTTCTCTTGATGGTGCGAGGATCGTTTAGATCGCTTTGATGTCGCCGGCGCTCTCGCGGCCATCGCGGCCGGGGATCATCTCGTATTCTACCTTCTGGTTGTCGCTCAGCCCGGTCAGCCCGGCGCGCTCAACAGCGGAAATGTGCACGAACACATCCTTGCCGCCATCGTCCGGCGCGATGAAGCCGTAGCCTTTGGTGGTGTTGAACCATTTCACGGTGCCAGTGGCCATTCCGTATCTCCTTCAGTCTTGCCGCCCACGGTATTGTGGCGGGGTGGTGCAGCCAGTGGTCTTCAGCTGCGCTCGAAGGAGCGGTCGTCTGGAAGTCCTAGTGTCACAGGATTAGAGTGGCTCAAACAGGCCAAAAGGCAAGAAAACTTTTTGTAAATGGGGGAGCGGATGCGGGTCTACGGGATCAAGAATTGCGACACGGTCAGAAAGGCGCTGAAGGAGCTCGACAAGGCCGGGCTGGCGCCGGAATTAGTGGATATTCGAGCGACACCCTTGCAAGAAACTGAGTTTCAACGGTTTTTTGAAACCTTCGGGGACGCGCTCATCAACAAGCGCTCGACCACTTGGCGCGGGTTGAGCGACGAAGAGCGGGACGGCGACCCGGTTCGGCTGCTCTCCGCGCATCCGACCTTGATGAAACGTCCCGTCGTGGAGGCGGGCGGGGAAATGACCCTCGGTTGGGACGCCACGGCCAAGGCGGCCTGGCTCTAACCGATCCGTCGGGCGATCAGCCGATCCAGTGAGAGCGGGCCTGCGCCATGGAACACCGGAACACACAGCAATGCGATCCAGAGGAGCCGCTGGTCGGCGATCAGGCTGTCCGGGACCCGGTCGAACCATGCGCCAAGCGTCTCCGGCTGACCCAGCGCACCATGGCCCCAAAGGTCTGTCGCCGTTTGCACCAGCACGAAGCCGATCATGCCGAGCGCAGCGGGGCGCGTGGCAAGGCCCAGGATCAAAAGCGCGGGGAGCAGGAACTCGGCGGCGGTGCCTGCCGCAACCACCAGCGCGTGAAACGGTCCAAGGGCCGAGACGTCATAGCTTACCGCCTCCATCGCCTTCGGGAAAATCTGGGCGTAGCCGTTGAGCGACAACCCAAAGCCGTCGATCTTTGTCAGGCCCGAAGCCCAGTAATAACCGGCGAGGACTGCGGCGAACGTGAACCGGGCAAGGGTTGCGAGCGTTGGCGGAGCAAATCGGTCGATCTGGGCGATGAAGGATCGGAGCATCTGGGTCATGACAGGGCCTCTACTGCGGTGATGGATTTTCGCAGCATCAGCCGCGTGAGGATGGGGGCGAGGTCCGGGAGATTACGGGCGGCGATGGCCAGCGGTTCGGTCGCGAGACGGGTCACGAAACCCGCCTCCTCTGCCGACACAGGCTCTGCGACCGGGTCCCAGTCGGGCCGCGTGATCAGAACGCTCTGCGCACCGGCCAGCCGCGCGGGCTTGGACCGGTCGAGGTTCGCGCGCCAGATGTCGTAGATCGGCCAGGACGACCGAACGACAGAGACCGCCGGGGCGAGATGCAGCTTTGCCTCCGCGAGATCGGGGCGTTCGAACTCGGAGGCCTCCACTGGCATCACGTCAGCTGCGTGATAGGCTTGGCGCAATGCGTATTCCAACCGTGCCATATCCGCGAGGTAGGGGACGCTTGCGGCCGGCGGGAAACCCGCGATGAAGTCGGAAAAACTGTCGCCGTAGCGCACCACGCAGGGCGAGGTCGGCGGGTGCTCGCGGACATATTCCGTCGCCAGCCCCGCGAAAAACGCTTCACCGACCAGACGATGGATCACCGGGAAGCCATCCCGGAGTGCATTGACCAACGAGGACATGACGTTGTTTCGGTAAACGTCGAACCGGCGGGTCGGGGGCGTTGCGCCGGGGCCCTTGAGGCCCTTGGGCATTCGGGCCGGGGCCAGGAGGCTCTCTGCCCAGGTCATGCGCGCACTCCGGCCAGAACCCGCGCGGCGCGGAACGCTTCCGCCTCCAGCATGTCCCAATCTGGCACATTGGTGTCCCATTCGATCAGCGTCGGTTTCGGGCCCATCCGGGCGATGGTTTCGGTGTAAAGCGTCCAGACCGGATCGACCACTTCGCTGCCGTGCGCGTCGATCAAAAGCGGCATTCCGTCGAGGTCTTCGTCCTCATCATGCCCGCCCAGATGCACTTCGCCCACAGCGGTCAGCGGAAAGCGCGACAGGTATTCGCGCGGGTCGCGGGCCTGGTTGGTGCAGGACACGAAGACGTTGTTGATATCGAGCAGGAGTCCGCATCCCGTGCGTCGCACGAGTTCGGTGAGGAAATCGGTTTCTTCCATGTCGGTTTCGTCGAAACCGACATAAACCGAGGGGTTTTCAAGCAGAAGTCTGCGCCCCAGGACCTCCTGCACCTCGTCGATATGGTCAGCAACACGGGCAAGGGTTTCGGCTGTGTAGGGCAGGGGAAGAAGATCGTTGAAATAGGTGCCGCCGTGCGACGACCATGCGAGATGTTCGGAAAAGGACGCAGGGTTCAGCCAGCCGACAAGGTGCTTCAGCCGTGCGAGGTGGTCCTGGTCGAGCGGGTCGGCGCCGCCGATCGACAACCCCACGCCATGCACCGAGATCGGGAAGCGTTCGGACAGGGCGCGCAATTGGGCGAGCGGTCGTCCACCGTCCCCCATGTAGTTTTCCGCGTGGATTTCCAGCCAGTTCACCGCGCCGGGATCTGCCAGGATGTCGGTATAGTGTTGCGGTTTGAAGCCGACCCCCGCGGCCTTCGGCAAATGTCCTCGTGTCATGTCCAGCATCTGTCCCTCCCGTCGAATTAAAGCGTCCCGCGTTATACCTGAGACAGGGATGAGGCGGGGCGCAGCGCCTAAAATGAGCGTTGCGCGCATTCCACCAAGAACCGGTTGGTCCGATGTTTGGCGGAACGCATTAGGTGCAGGGAACCTGCGCTCCCCGCACCGATGGATCAGCTTTTCGGCAGATCGCGGTCGAGCGGCTCCAGCGAGCCCATGCGCTCCATGTCGTCCATGGTCATCGAGGCGTCGATGGTCATTTCTTCGCAGGTGCCCGCCGGGACCAGCGTCCAGGCGTTGCCCTGATAATCGACGCTTGACGTGCCAGCACAGGTCGTGCCCGGACCGGCCTGGCAGCCATTTTCGCCGGCCTTGGCGACGCCGTAGCATTTCTCCATTTCCTGGGCGTGGGCGGTGCCCGCGAGCGACATCAGGGCGGTGGCCATAGCGCCTGCGACGGCGGTGTTGGTGAGTTTCATTGGTTTAATTCCTCCAGTTCGAATTCATGTCCCGTCCATTTGAACGGTAGGGAATTGCTAGCGGGAGGACGCGGTCACACACCACTCACGGGGCCGTGCAGCGCGTGGGTGTGAGCCTCGTGTAACAAACGGTTTCGTGAGTTTGACGTGAACGGGGCGGCCCAATGGACCGCCCCGTTCAAATGATTTCAATGGGTTGGCTCAGGTGAGGTCGGGTGCGGTCGCCTCAGTGGAGAGTTCGGATACCACGTCATCGAGCGAGACGACGCGTGTCTGTTTCTCGCCCAAACGGCGCAGTGTAACAGTTCGCTCTTCGACTTCTTTCATGCCGATGGCCAAAATGACCGGAACCTTGCCGACCGAGTGCTCGCGCACCTTGTAATTGATCTTCTCGTTGCGGATGTCGGCCTCGGCGCGCACGCCCTTGGCCTTCAACGCCGCGACCACCTCGTGGACGTAGTCATCCGCGTCCGACACGATGGAGGCAACGACCACCTGGCGCGGTGCGATCCAGAACGGAAGCTTGCCCGCGTGCTCTTCGATCAGGATACCGATGAAGCGTTCAAAAGAGCCGAGCGTGGCCCGGTGGAGCATCACTGGGCGGTGCTTGGCCCCGTCTTCGCCGATATAGGTCGCGTCCAGCCGTTCGGGCAGCACGAAGTCCACCTGAAGCGTCCCGCACTGCCAGTCCCGCCCGATGGCGTCGGTCAGCACGAACTCCAGCTTCGGTCCATAGAACGCGCCTTCGCCGGGGTTCAACTCCACGTCGTTCGTCACTTTGTGGGTGGCATCCAGAAGCGCCTTCTCGGCGCGGTCCCAGATTTCGTCCGACCCGGCGCGGGTCTCGGGCCGGTCGGAGAACTTGATCTTGTAGGTCGGGAAGCCGAGGTCCTTGTAAACCCGCGACAGGAAGTTGATGAACACTTCCGTCTCTTCCGCGATCTGGTCCTCGGTGCAGAAGATATGCGCATCATCCTGCGTGAACCCGCGCACCCGCATGATCCCGTGCAGGGCGCCCGAGGGTTCATAGCGATTGCAGGACCCGAATTCGGCCATGCGCAGCGGCAGGTCACGGTAGCTTTTCAGACCCTGGTTGAAGATCTGGACGTGACAGGGGCAGTTCATCGGCTTCAGCGCGTTAATCGACTTTTCCCGCGCGTGTTCTTCGTCCACTTCGACGATGAACATGTTGTCTTGGTACTTTTCCCAGTGCCCCGAGGCTTCCCACAGCTTGCGGTCCACGACCTGCGGCGTGTTCACCTCCACATAGCCTCCCGCCCGCTGCTGGCGGCGCATGTAGTCCTGAAGCTCGGTGTAGATGGTCCAGCCGTTCGGATGCCAGAACACCTGGCCCGGTGCTTCCTCCTGCATGTGAAACAGGTCCATCTCGCGACCCAGGCGGCGGTGATCGCGTTTCTCGGCTTCTTCGAGGAAGTGGAGGTATTTCTTAAGCCCGTCGCGGTTCTGGAACGCCACGCCGTAGATCCGTTGCAGCATGGGACGGTCGCTGTCGCCCCGCCAATAGGCCCCGGCTACTTTCATCAGCTTGAAGGCATCCGCGGGGACCTGCCCGGTATGTTGCAGATGCGGCCCGCGGCACAGGTCCTGCCATTCGCCGTGCCAATACATGCGGATCGGCTGACCGTCGTCGGGGATCATGTTGACCAATTCGACCTTGTAGGGCTCACCGTTGTCTTCGTAATGCTTGATCGCGTCTTCGCGGCTCCACACCTCGGTGCGCACGGCATCGCGGGCGTTGATGATCTCTTTCATCTTCGCCTCGATCGCACCCAGGTCCTCGGGCGTGAACGGCTCTTCGCGGTCGAAGTCGTAATACCAGCCGTTTTCGATGACCGGGCCGATGGTCACTTTCACGTCCGGCCAGATTTCCTGAACGGCCCGCGCCATGATATGGGCGAGGTCGTGACGGATCAGTTCCAGCGCGGGGCCTTCGTCTTTCATCGTGTGAATGGCGATCTCCGCGCTGTCTTCGATGGGCCATTGAAGGTCCCAATGCGCGCCGTTCACAGTGGCGGAAATGGCTTTCTTGGCCAGCGAGTTCGAGATACCGGCAGCGACATCGGCGGGAGTGATCCCAGCGTCGAAATCGCGCGTATTGCCATCGGGAAAGGTAAGGGAAATCTGGCTCATGGCCGTCTCCTCGTCGGTTTGGCGCCCACGGAACGCCCGGTTGCGGGTTATGGTAAGGCCTGTAGCCTTATGCAGGGGCGGTTTGGCCTCGTGGAACGATCAAGTCAAGTCGTGCGTTCCAAATGTAAATAAGTGAGTGATGGAGAACACGGGTGACGGACGAGACGGTGGTGGAAGAGGCCTTCGAAAATCTGGCAGGCGAACCGGAAACAAAAGCCGAAGCGCGCAATGGTCTTCGCCATATGGCGTCGCTGACCATGACCAAAGTCGCCGATGGGCTGATCGACCCGAAACTCGTTCTGTCCTATCTCCTCAATGCGCTGGGCGCGCCCGTTTTTCTGGTCTCCGCTCTCGTGCCGATCCGCGAAGCGGGTGCGCTTTTGCCGCAAATTCTACTGGCGACCCGTCTGGAACGAATGAAGGCGCGTCGGTTCATGTGGGTCGCGGGCTCCGTGGGGCAGGGGGTGGCCGCCGCCGCAATCGCCTTGGCTGCCGTCACGCTGGAAGGGGTGGCGGCAGGCTGGGCCTTCGTTGGCGCAATCGCCCTGTTGGCGTTAAGCCGTGCGGCTGCCTCGGTCAGCTACAAGGACGTGCTTGGC
Source organism: Maritimibacter sp. (assembly GCA_003520545.1). Classification (GTDB taxonomy): domain Bacteria; phylum Pseudomonadota; class Alphaproteobacteria; order Rhodobacterales; family Rhodobacteraceae; genus Maritimibacter. The sequence continues at coordinate 8,054 of DOUP01000016.1, forward strand.
AAGACCGTGGGCAAAAGCCGGCGCGGTGCCGTGACCGGGTTCGCAGGCTCCGCCTCCGCCGCCTTGGTCTTTGTCTACGCACTGCTTCTGGTTTCGGGGCTCGTCGAAGGCACCGTGGTGCTCGCCATCGCCATCGCGCTTGCCGCTGTCCTCTGGGGAATGGCCGCAATCCTGTTCTCGACGCTCGAAGAGCCGCCATCGGATCCAAACGGTGAAAACAAGGGTCTGCGCATGTTCGGTCTGCTGCGCGAGGACAAGACGTTCGCGCGCTTCGTCGCGGCGCGCGGCTTTCTGACTGTCACGTCGCTCGCTCCCCCGTATTTCGTGCTGCTTGCGGGCGATAATGAAAGCGGGTTGGGCACGTTGGGTGCGCTCGTCATCGCGTCCTCTGCTGCGTCGTTCCTGTCGTCCTATGCCTGGGGCCGGTTCTCGGACAAATCGTCCCGGCTCGTGCTTGCCACCGCCGGTTTGGTTGCCGCCGCTGCGATGGCGCTTGCCATCATGCTGCATCTCGTCGGGCTTTCCGCGACGATCTGGGCGATCCCGGCCGCGCTATTCCTCCTGATGATCGCCTACCACGGCGTGCGCCAGGGCCGCTCCACCTACCTCGTGGACATGTCGCCGGAAGACAGCCGTGCCGTCTATGCCGCGACTGCTAACACGCTGATCGGCGGGCTTCTCCTGGTGTCTGGTGCTTTTGGTGGGGTGCTGTCGTTCATTGGTCCGGTTGCTGCCCTGACCGGCTTTGCGATCCTCGCCGTGACCGGCGGCCTGATCGCGCTTGGGCTGGAAGAAGCCGAAGCCAATTGACCCCCTTTCCAAGCCCGGATTACTCAGGCAGGATCAAGCCGTTAGGGCAGACATAGGGGCAGGTCGTGGGCGACGCGCGTTACATTGAAACCGCCAATGGGCGGCGCATTGCATACCATAAAACCGAAGGTGCCGGCCCAGGGATCGTCTTTCTCGGCGGGTTCATGTCCGACATGGAAGGCACAAAGGCGCTCCACCTGGAAAGCTGGGCCAAGGCGCGGGGGCGTGCATTTCTCAGGTTCGATTACTCCGGTCATGGTCAAAGCTCCGGCGCCTTTACCGATGGCACCATCGGGGCCTGGGCCGATGATGCACGAGAGGCGATCGAGACGCTTACGGAAGGCCAGCAGATCGCTATTGGTTCTTCGATGGGCGGTTGGATTAGTGCAATTCTGATCCGCCATATTCCCGAAAAGTTCTGTGGATTTGTTGGAATTGCCGCAGCGCCGGATTTCACGGAAGACAGCATGTGGCGCGACTTTTCGGAAGGCGAACGCGCGCAGCTTATGAAAGAGGGGCTGGTTCATCTGCCCTCGGACTACGGCGATCCCTATCCGATCACGAAGCAGTTGATCGAGGACGGTCGCAAGAACCTCGTTCTGCGAAGCCCGCTTGTCATGCCGTTTCCCGTGCGTCTGCTTCAGGGCACCGCGGACGAGGATGTGGAGCGGCAAGTCGCGCTCGATTTCCTCGATCACATCGACAGCCCTGACCTCCGCCTGACCTTCGTTGACGGCGCGGATCATCGCTTTTCGTCGCCGGAATGCCTCGACCTCGTCACCGCCGCGCTGGGCGAGATACTGGCATGAAGGAGCCCGTTCTCCTCGTTCCCGGCATGATGAGCGACGCGAGGGCGTTCGGGCCCCAGATCGCGCACCTCTCCACCAATCACGTCGTCCAGATTGCCAACGTTTCCACCGGCATTTCGATCCGGGAAATCGCGGCTGAAGTCATCCACAACGCACCACCGCGTTTCGCGCTTTGCGGGTTGGCGATGGGCGGCATGGTGGCGATGGAGATCCTGCGCCGGGTGCCGGAACGGGTGACACGCCTGTGTCTGATCTCGACGTCTCCGCATATGGAAACGCCGGACCAAGCGGTCTGGCGCGAGCCCCAGATCGTCAAGGCCCAGGCCGGGCGTCTGGACGAGGCGATGGAGGATATGCTGCGCGCCGACAATTTCGCGCCGGGCCCGAACCGGAGCGCCACCATCACAACGATCAACGCCATGGGACAGGATCAGGGACCGGACGTTTTCATCCGCCAGTCGCGGGCGCTCCAACGGCGACCTGACGCGCAAAAGGTGCTGTCGCGCGCGCAAGTCCCGACGCTCGTCATGTGTGGCGCACACGACCGGATCACGCCGGTCAAACGCCATAGCTTCATGGCAGAGCTGATTCCCTGGGCGGAATTGGTGGTGATCGACGACGCGGGTCACATGCCGACGCTGGAAACGCCGGAGAAGGCCAACATCGCCCTTGCAGCCTGGATGGAACTCCCGCTCGTCTTGCGCTGAGCGAAGCACCCGAAATCATCGCGATGATTTCGAACCGGACTTATCGCGATAAGTCCGGCCGCGAGTCAGACCGCCTTGAGCTTCGGCGCAGCCGTCTTGCCCTTTTTCTTCGCCGCCTGCGCAGCATGCCGCCCGTCGTTCTGGTCCATGAACTCAAGAACAAGTGGCCGGATGTTATTGCGCCATGAGCTACCGGCAAAGATACCGTAGTGACCGGCGCCCTCTTCGAGGTGATGGGCCTTCTTGTCGTCGGGCAACCCGGTGCAAAGATCGAGTGCGGCGAGGCATTGACCGGGGGCCGAGATGTCGTCCTTGGAGCCTTCGACGGTCTTGACGGCGACATCGGTGATCTTGCCGATATCGACCAAGTGCCCGCCGACCACGAATTCATTGCGCGCAATCTCGCGCGTCTTGAAGATGCGCTCCACGGTCGAAAGGTAGAATTCGGCGGTCATATCCATGACGGCGAGGTATTCGTCGTAAAACTTGTTGTGCTTGTCATGGTCCGAAGCTTCGCCTTTGGACACCCTCAGGATCTGGTCGGCAAAGGCTTTCGAGTGTGTCTCGGCGTTCATCGCCATGAAGGAGGTGAGCTGCTGCAGGCCCGGATAGACCAGCCGCCCGACGCCGCGATACTTCACGCCCACGCTTTGGATCACGGTCTGCTCCAGGTGGTCCATGGAATAGCGGTCGCCGAAATCGGTCACATCGGTCGGCGCGGCGCCCGGATCTATCGGGCCACCGATGAGCGTTAGCGTATTGGGCTGCGCTTCGGGGTCCAGCTCTGCGAGGTATGCGGTCGCGGCAAGCGTCAGCGGCGCGGGCTGACACACGGCGACCACGTTGATGTCCGGGCCGAGGGCCCGCATGAAATCGACAAGGTAGAGCGTATAGTCTTCGATATCGAATTTGCCTTCGGACACCGGAATGTCGCGGGCATTATGCCAATCGGTGATATAGACGTCGCAATCGGGAAGGAGCGAGGCGACTGTCGACCGCAGAAGCGTAGCATAATGGCCAGACATCGGCGCGACCAATAGCACGCGGCGTTGCTGCTCTTCACGACCGATCACCTTGAACTGGATGAGATTGCCGAAGGGTTTTTCGACCAGGGTTTCTATCTCGACCGAGTGGTCGCGACCGTCCGAGCCGACAACCGTGTCGATGCCCCAGTCAGGACGCGACATCATCCGGTCCATCGAGCGTTCGGTGACTTCGCCCCAGGCGGCGAGGAGCGAGAAGAACGGGTTTGGAATGGCGGCGGCGGAAGGGTAGCTGCCAATGGCCTTTGCGGTCGCACCAAGCCACTGGTTGGTGTTCCTCATGGTCTCCATGAAGTCGTACATCGGCAAATAACGCATACTCTATCCCTTCGAACCGTGCCTCGCGCCTTGCTATATCAGGGGATGTGCCATTAGGCTCGACACCCGGAGGACGCGATGCGCGAATGCTGCATCTGCAAAACGATAGGGTGGATTGTTGTCCATGGCAACTAACGATATCAAATCCAAGGAGGACCGCGAGAAGCTCGAGGCAAATCTCAAGCGGATCGAGGAGCTGTCTCACAGGTTCACCAACGCCCTTGGAAAAAAGCAACCGACGCGCCAATCCCTTCAGGCACCGAACCCCGAGCTCTACGCCAAGGCAGCCACCGCGTACTGGTCGGAGATGATGCAAACGCCGGGGAAATTCCTTGAAGCGCAGGTCGAGTACTGGGGAAAGACGCTGCAACATGCGGTCGATGCCCAGCACGCGTTGATGACCAAAGGCACGGTGCCCGAGGACGAAACGCCGGACGATCCGCGGTTCAAGAACCCGCTGTGGCGCACGCATCCCTATTTCAACTATCTCAAGCAACAATACCTGACGACGGCCAAGGCGATGTCCGACGCCGTCGAGGACCTGGACGCGATCGAGGATCACGACCGCGACCGGGTTCGCTATTTCACGCAACAGATGGTCGATATGATGGCGCCGACGAATTTCCTCGCCACCAACCCAGATGCGTTGGAACGGGCGGTTGAGACCGAAGGGCAGTCGCTGATCGACGGGCTTGAGAACATGATCCGCGACCTGGAGCGCAACAATGGCGAGCTGATCGTGACGCTCTCGGACCCGGATGCCTTCACTGTTGGCGAAAACATCGCCACCACCGAAGGGTCGGTCGTCTACCGCAACCGGATGCTGGAACTGATCCAGTACAAACCGACGACCGAAGAAGTCTATGAACGGCCTCTCGTCATCTTCCCTCCGTGGATCAACAAGTTCTACATTCTCGACCTGAAGCCGCAAAACAGCCTGATCAAGTGGATCGTCGACCAGGGGTTCACGCTTTATGTCGTGTCATGGGTAAACCCCGACACCTCCTATGCCGATGTCGGTTTGGAAAACTACGTCGAAGAGGGCTTTCTCGAGGCCATAGACGAGGTCCGCAAGATGAGTGGGCAGGACAAGATCAACGTCGTCGGGTACTGTATTGCAGGCACGACCTTGGCGCTGACACTCAGCCTGATGGCCAAGCGGAAAGAGAAAAAGGTCAACTCGGCCACATTCTTTACCGCCCTGACGGATTTTTCCGACCGAGGCGAAGTCGGGGTCTTTCTCGAAGATGATTTCGTCGATGGGATCGCAGAGGAATGCGAAGACAACGGGATCATGTCGTCACTCTACATGGCGCGCACGTTCAGTTTCCTGCGCGCAAACGATCTGATCTACACACCCGCAATCCGGTCCTACATGCTTGGCACACCGCCACCGGCGTTCGACCTCCTGCATTGGAACGGCGATAGCACGAACCTGCCCGGCAAGATGGCCATCCAATACCTGCGCGGCCTGTGCCAAGGTGACCAGTTCGCGGGGGAGGCTGAGGGCTTCCCGCTTCTGGGTGAACGGCTCAAGATCTCGGACGTGAACGTCCCGCTCTGCGCGGTGGCCTGCGAGACCGACCATATCGCAGCCTGGCGGTCATCCTATTCCGGCATCCGAAAGATGGGATCGAAAGATAAGACCTTCATTCTCTCGGAAAGCGGCCATATCGCGGGGATCGTGAACCCGCCGTCGAAAAAGAAATACGGCCATTACCTCAACCCGGAATGGCCCGACACGCCTGACGCGTGGCTGGAGGGGGCCGAGCGGCACGATGGCACGTGGTGGTTTTACTGGGCGAAGTGGCTGGCCAGGAAATCCGGCAAGAAAATCCCGGCGCGGACCGTGGGTGATTCTGATCATCCAGAGCTTGCTCCGGCGCCTGGAACCTATGTGAAGGCGCGCCCCAACGTCTGAAGTGCTTTGGGGCGCGATGAACAAATCCCTGATAAGTAACCAAGAATTTCCTAAGGGTGACCTTGGGTAAAATCTTTTATGCTGCAATGCAGAAAAAACTTGAAATGCTGCACTGCAGCATGCATATTGTTTGCAGACGCAGAAACGCCGAACAGATCGCGTGAGCGAACGAATTCCCCGCCGCAAGGGCGGAAAACTGACTGAATGGAGATATAAAATGGCTAATACCCCCGACTACACCAAGATGGTCCAAGAAATGATGGGCGCATTCCCGATGGATATGTCTGCGATGGAAGGCATGATGAAATCTTCCGCTGACATGAGCGAGAAGTTCTCGAAGGTCGCAATCGAAGCCGCCGACAAATCGACCGAGCTTTCCACCAAGTGGACCAAAGACACGCTGGGCAAGATGGGCGAGATGACCACCGCCAAGACCGATCCGGCCGACTACACCAAGGCCATGACCGACTTCGCGTCGACCCAGGCTGAAGCTGCCGCTGAATACATGTCGGCCTTCGCTGAAGTCGCCAAGAAAGTCCAGATGGACACCGTCGAGCTGATGCTTGCCGCTGGCAAGGACATGGGCGACGAAGCTTCCGCAGCGATGAAAAAGGCCACCGACGAGGTGACCAAGTCGACCAAGAAAGCTGCGAAAGTCTAAGGCTTTCTGAGCCGTCCACCTCCTCCCGGACGGTAAAGACCACTGGGCGGCCCTGATAAGGGGCCGCCCTTTTTCCTGTGCAATAGAGCTTTGCATTTGCAGAGCCTTGCTTTTCGTTTCTGCACTGGCGTAGTCTTTTTTCTGCACCGGCAAAAACAGACGCCGGGCAGATTTGGGAGGACCACCGTGGCCGACAAAACCGAACCGCTTCTCATCAAGCGCTATGCGAGCCGCAGATTGTACAACACCGAAACGTCCGACTATGTGACGCTCGACGATATTGCCGGGTTCATCGCCGAAGGGCGCGAGGTTCAGATCGTCGATCTGAAATCCGGTGACGACCTGACCCGACAGTACCTGCTTCAGATTATCGCCGAACACGAGAGCCGGGGCGAAAGCGTGTTGCCCGTCGACGTGCTGACCGATCTGGTCCGCAGCTACACGACGCAGGCGCAAAGCGTGGTGCCCCAGTTCCTTGCCGCTTCTTTCGAAATGCTCCGCGAGGGGCAGTCGAAGATGATGGAGAACATGAACACCATACCCAACCCGATGGTTCAGATGCCCGGGTTCGAGGCGCTTCAGGCGCAACAGCAGGCGTTCATGCAAGCCATGATGTCGGGCTGGCCCGCCGGTTCCTCTGGCCCGATGCCCGAAGGGGAAGCCGAGGCGGAGAAGCCCGCCGAGAAGGACGAGGACCTGGACGAGATCAAACGGCAACTTGCCGAATTGCAAAGCAAGCTGTCCGGAATGAAATAAGCCGTCGCGCCGTCGCGCGCACTGGCTCCAGCCACAAATCGAGGCGGACGTGGTCGAAACAGCGGGACGCATAACGCTCTGGGGCGTCGAGGTGTTCGCGGCCATCGCGGACGAGCGGTCAATCTCCGCCGCCGCCCGCCGCTTGGGGGCGAGCCCATCGAGCGTCAGCCAACAATTGACCAATCTGGAAACCGCTGTTGGCACGGCCCTGATCGACCGGTCCGCGCGCCCCTTGACCTGCACGCCGGCCGGCGTGCTGTTTCGCCGCCGCGCGCTTACGATCCTGAACGAAGCAGAGCAGGCCCGCGCCGAACTCGCGGCCGCCGACATGACCCGGCTCAGCCGTTTCCGTCTTGGTATGATCGAAGATTTCGACGCTGACGTGACGCCTGCACTTCTCACCGACCTGGCCGAACACTGGCCTCGCACCCAGTTTCTGCTTGAAACCGGGGCGTCCCATCGGCTTCTCGATCAACTGGACGCCCGCGCGCTCGACGTGGTCGTGACCGCGGACCTCGGCGTTGCGGTGGAGGGCGTCGAGGTGCATCCGCTGCTGGAAGAGCCCTTTGTGGCCGCGGTGCCGCGGGGGCAGGCTGGCACATTGGATGCGCTGCGGGATCTACCGCTGATCCAGTACTCCTCGCGCCACTTCATGGGTCGCCAGATTGCGGCCCACCTGGCACGAGAAGACCTGCGCCCGAGCCATCGGTTCGAACTCGACAGCTACCACGCGATTCTCGCGATGGTGGCACGCGGGGCAGGGTGGACGATACTCACCCCGCTTGGTGTCGCCCGAGCGAGACGGTTCGCAGGCGAAGTGGAGATCGTCGAACTGCCCCTGTCCGGGTTTTCCCGGCGCATCATCCTGTCGGCTCGCCGTGGCGTGTTGGGGGGGCTGCCTGCCGATGTGGCCGAGCAGATCAAGGCCGGGTTGCGCGAGTTCGTGGTCGCGCCATCCGTCGCGGCGCTGCCCTGGCTGGAGCCGACATTGAAGGTGCTTTGAGCGCTGTAAATGGTTAACGCGCTGAGGTTTTTTGTGGTGTGTGCCGTGAAAAAACGTTTGACATCATATTCTTAAGTGAAATCCAGTTTTCCAGTTTTCCAGTTTTCCAGTTTTCCAGTTTTCCAGTTTTTGCTCGATGTGCGCCCAGTGCAGCGTGAAACAAAAAGGCCGCCCGAAGGCGACCCTTTCCTATAGCTTGCGGTGCACTTACTCGGCGGCGACCGAGGCCCTCCGCTTCACGTCAAGGGCGGCGGCAATCAACGCCTCGGCGATGAAATCCAATTCCGGTTCTTTCAGGCGGACCGGCAGGCGGGTGTCGCAGGCCCGCATGAGCATCTTGTCGGTGCCCGGCAACGCGCCCTGGTCTTCGATGAATTCCCAATTCCAATGGGCCCGCGCATTGTCTGTATGCATGCCAAAGACCTGCACCGACACGCCGCGCGCCTTGGCGGCGTCCATGAAGGCGCGGGTGTCTTCGTCTGACATGTTCACGAGGTTGAACTGGATCGAATCCGGTGCCCGGGTCTCTGGCCCCAGCGGGGCGGGCACGTCGATCCACGGCGAGGTGTTGAGCTTCGCTGCGACGTAGTCGTGGTTGCGCAGACCGTCGGTCACCCGGCGCTCAAGCTCCGGGATCTGGGGCCGGATCACGGCGGCGGAGAGGTTCGACAGGCGCTGGTTGTAAAGCGGCAGCTTGTTCTGCCAGCGGGCAAAAGCATCGGCCAGCTCGGTCGAGTTCTGACCATCCGGCGTCTTGTGCTTCTTCCAATTGTGCTCGTAAGCGCCGGACATGATCACGGCGCGGGCGATGATGTCGGGGTCGTCGGAGATCAAGACTCCGCCTTCGCCCGCATTGAGCATCTTGTAGGACTGGAACGAGAAGCAGCCGATCTTGCCGATGGTGCCGATCTTCTTGCCGTGCCAGAGCGTTCCGAGCGAATGCGCCGCGTCCTCGACCACCGGGATGCCCTTGGCGTCGCAAAGCGCCATGATGGCGTCCATGTCCGAGGTGTGGCCGCGCATGTGGCTGATGATGACCGCGCCGATCTCATCCGTCAGTTTGCGTTCGAAATCCGCCATGTCGATGCGGTAGTTGTCCATGACATCCACGAGCACCGGTTTGCAGTCGGCGTGCACGACCGAAGACGGCACGGCGGCGAAGGTAA